>JBMOQZ010000397.1:0-45487 GCA_049322475.1 Myxococcota bacterium
GCGCCGCCGACGGCGATCCTCTCGGCCCCGGCCGCTACCACGGCGTCGCGGCCTCGCTGACGTTCGTCGAGGGCGACCTCGCCGCGGCGTACGCCCCCACCGAGGCCTGGACCTTCGGCGTCGCCGGCCGCTTGGTGTACGGCGCGTTGTCGTCCACGAAGTCGATGGACACGGGCACGTTGCTCTTCGGGATGCTGGGGCCGGAGTCCGGCGTGCCGCTCGGCGACCCGTTCCTCGAGGGCACGATCGCGCTCGAGGGGCTCGGCGGCTGGGGCGGCGGCGCGGCCGTCGGGGCGCGGTGGTCGCCCGCGAGCGGCCACACGGTCGACTTCGCGGCGCGCTCGCCCGTCGCGATCGCGCTGTCCGGCGACGCCACCCTCGTGCCCTCGAAGAACCTCACGATGGTGGTGGACGCGCGGGTCGACGCGCACGTCGTGCTCCCCGCGGAGGTGACGCTCGCCGCGCGGCTCCCGGCGGGGGCGGCCCACGTGGGCGTGGAGGTCGGCTGGATCGGCTGGTCGAGCGCCGCGCGCATCGAGAGCGCGCTCGGCGACGTGCGCATCTCGGCGTCCGACCCCACGATGCAGGCGGTGCTCGCCAGCTATGGGCTCACGGAGGAGGGCTTCGTCGACGGCCTCGGCGAGCAGGCGAGCGCGACGGGCATGCGCGACGTCGTGACCGAGGGGCTGTGGGTGGAGCTCCCCGCCGGCGAGCACGTGGACCTGCGCGCGGGCGCCTGGCACGCGCCGCCCGCGGTGCCCGACGGCTACGTCCACCCCGGCAACGCCGACTTCCGAACCATCGACCTGCGCGCGGCGGCGGCGATCCGGGCGAGCCGCGGGCTCGTGATCGCCGTCACGGGCGACCTCTTCGTCGCCGGCGAGCGCGACGTCGACGACAGCGCCTACGCGCCGACGGCCGCGGGCGCGAGCGGGATGGCGCTGCCGCCGGCCGACGGCACCTACGCATTGAGCGCGGGCCGGCTCGGGCTCACCGTGCTGGTGCGGCCCGGCTGATGGACGCGATCGACCTCCCCGGCCGCCTCGTGCCGGACGCGGCCGAGCTCCCCGGCCCCGTCGCGCGGGCGGGCGCGGGCGCGTTCGTGCACTTCTTGCCGCCGCCGCCGTGCGAAGGCTGCGGTCCGTACCGGAACGTCTTCCCGGGCGCTGGCGCGAGCCTCGTGGCGCCGGTGGGCGCCTTCCGCGCCGGGGTGCAAGTGGGGGGCGCGTGGGAGGGGTCGGTCGGGGTGCTCGCCGCCGGGCACGTGAGCCGGCAGTGGGAGCTCGGCGAGCACGTCCGCGCCGGCGCCTTCGTGCTCGCCGGGTGGAAGTCGCTCGAGGTCCACGGCCCTTTCGCGCTCGCGGGCGCGCACCTCGACGCCGGCGGCGAGGACGTGCGCGTGGACGTCGCCATCACCCCGGTCACCTTCTGGTGGGACGGCGAGCTCGTCGCCGTGCCGCTCGTCGCCAGCGAGCTCGGCGTCCGCTTCCGCGCGGGCCCCCACGGGGCCATCCGCCTCGGCCTCGAGAGCGCGGCGCCCGTGATCAGCTACCGCCACGTCTTCGGCGACGGGTTCGTCGACGTGGGCGTCGCGAGCCTGCTGGTCGTGAACGAGGGGAGAGTGGGCGTCGGGTTCGGGTGGTAGCCGGGAGGGCGTGCGCGATTCGTACACGTTCGGGTTCACGGGGGCGGGGGGCGTGCGCGTGCGCGGTTCGAGGGACGCGCACCCGCACGCGCACCCGCACGGGCCCGGGAACCGCGGACGTGGACGCGCCCGTGAACGTGGACGCAGCCGTGAACGTGGACGCACCGCAGCCCGAAGCCCGAAGCCCGAAGCCCGCGTGGTAGCCTGCCCCGATGCTGGCGTTCGCCGGGCCCGTCTTCGCCGCGTCCGTCGACGGCGGGCTCGTCGCCCGGCTGTACCCGGAGGGGGTCGCCGCCGCCGCGCGCGCGCTCGAGGGGCACGACTACGACGTCGCCATCGACGAGCTCGCCGCGCGCGTGGACTGCTTCGACAAGGTGGGCGTGCGGAACTTCAACCTGCACGTCCCCCTCGACGAGCTCAACGTCGAGGTCGAGGACGGGGAGATCCACGTCGTCGCCCGCTCGTCCGAGATCCGCGGCGAGGACATGGAGATCTTCACCGAAGACGCGGAGTGGACCGACGACTGCTACGAGACGAGCTTCCACGTCGAGTACGTCTCGCTCCGGGACGCGCGCCTCGAGATGACGCTCGCGCCCACGATCCGCGACGGCGCGCTGGCCCTCGACGTGGTCGCGCCCGTCAAGCTCACCGGCGAGTTCGAGCACGACGTCGAGGACTTCCCCGACGACCTCGTCGCCGCGCTCGCCGACGACGACATCCTCAAGGCCGTCGGCGACGCCCTCGGCGACTTCCTCCCCGGCGAGCTCGCCCGCATGTTCGCGGAGGAGGTCCTCGCCCTCGCCACGCCGACGCTCGCGCTCGACCTCGCCGCCGCCGGCGTCGACGCCTCGAACGGCAGCCTCGCCCTCGGCACCACCGGGAGCGTGGCGTGGACGAGCGAGTGCGCCCCGGGCGAGCCGGCCGCGCAGGGCGACGGGCGATCGCCCGCGCTCGAGCTCGGCGACGGCGACGGCCTCGCGCTCGCCGTGACGGAGCGCATGGCCGAGGACGCCGCGCGCGCCCTCTGGGAGGACGGGTTCTTCTGTGTGTCCGCCGACGACGTGTCCGCCTGGCTCGCCGGCGTGCAGGACCTCTTCGACCCCGAGGCGGGGCTGCTCGACGTCACCATCGGGCTCGACGCCGCGCCCGCGCTCGATCTCACGCCGGACGGCGTGCGGCTCGCGCTGGAGGGCCTGCGGGTCGATCTCGGCGGCGTGGTCGACGGCGAGCCGATCACCGTGCTGCACGTCGTCGCCGACGCCGACGCCACGGTCGCCCTCGGCGTGGACGACGCGCTCGGCTCGATCACCGCCGGCGTCGCCTCGCTCGACCTCTCCCTCCGCGAGCTCGACGCCGAGCACCTCCTCTCGAAGGAGCCCGGCGCGGAGCAGGAGCTCGAGGCCTTCCTCGTCGCCTGGGCCGAGGGGTGGGCCCTTCGGAGCGAGCCCTTCGAGGTGACGGCAGCCGCCGTCCGCGCCTGGCGGTTCGTCGCCCGCGTCGACCGCTTCGACGCGCAGGACGGCGCCCTCGTCGCGTACACGACCGTGTGGGCCGAGGGCGACCCCGACGTCGACGACGACGCCCCCGACACCAACGCCAGCGTGTCCGCCGGCGACGGCGACGCCGTCCGCGTGGTGATGTCCGGCCGCGACGACCGCGCGGGTCCCCTCGCCTACAGCTACCGCGTGGACGACGGCGCCTGGAGCGGCTGGAGCATCGCCGCGGAGGCGACGCTCCCCGCGACCGGCCCCGGCACGCACCGCGTCGCCGTCCGCGCGCGCGACGTCTTCCACAACGTCGACGCCACGCCGGTCGTCGTCGCGTTCGACGGCGCCGACTTCACGGAGGGCGGCCGGTGCGGGTGCGGCGGCGGGCCGGTCGGGCCCTTCTGGCTCGCCGCCCTCGCGCTCTTCTTCCGTCAGCGCTTGCGCGACGCCTGATCGGGCCCGTACGCCGCGTCGCCCTTCGCCTGCTTGCCGCGCCCGGCGCCCTGCTTGCGCTGCGTGCGCGGCTCGAAGCCCTCGTCGCTCCGCGGGGTCTTGAAGCTCTCGAAGCGGACCTGCTCGACGGTCGCGGGGACGGGCCGCGCGGGCAGCACGTCGGGCGGGTTGTGGTGGCCGGGCAGGTCGCGGGACTCGCCGTCGGTCGTGCGCAGCCCCGGACCGCTCGAGTCGCCGTGGTACGCCGTCGCGCGGGAGTCCTCGCCGCCGTTCCGTGCCTTGCTCGTACTCTTTGTCGCCATGTCCTCAGAACGCGGGGCTCACGGGGTCTCATCCGGGTCCGGGATCCTCGGCCGCAAAACGCGATAACCTCCGGTACGAAGAGGCGAACATGCGCACGCTCTGTATCGACGTCGGCGGGACCGGGCTCAAGGCGATGGTGGTGGACCCGCGCGGGAAGGCGCTGTCTGAGCGCATGCGCGTCGCGACGCCCCGCCCCGCCACGCCCGAGGTGGTGATCGCCGCGCTGGAGGCGCTCGTCGCGCCGTTGGCCCCCTACGAGCGTGTGTCCATCGGGTTCCCCGGCGTGGTGCGCGACGGCGTCACCCACACGGCGCCGAACCTCCACCCCGACTGGAAGGGCGTGCCGCTCGCCGCGCGGATGGAGAAGGCGCTCGGCCGCCCCGTCCGGACCGCGAACGACGCCGGCGTGCAGGGCCTCGGCGTGATCGCGGGCAAGGGCGTCGAGATGGTGCTCACGCTCGGCACGGGCCTCGGGTGCGGGCTGTACGTCGACGGGCGCTACGTCCCGAACCTCGAGCTCGCCCACCACCCCTGGCGCGGCAAGAAGACCTACGAGCAGCGCCTCGGCGAGCGCGCCCGCGCGAAGGTCGGCAACCCGCGCTGGAACGAGCGCGTCCGCGCCACGATCGCCCGCCTCGAGCCCATCTTCAACTACGACCGCCTGTACCTCGGCGGCGGCAACACGAAGCACCTCGATCGCGACGGCCTCCCCGAGAACGTGAAGGTGGTGTCGAACGTGGCGGGGTTGCTGGGGGGTGTGCGGCTCTGGGGCTGAGCCTCAGGGCGACGGCGCGGCCGGGGGGGGCGCGGCCTCCTCCGCCTGCACCTGCTCCCGCGCCTGGTTCATCATCTGCTCGAGCGTGAGCGGCTGCGCGGGCGCGGCGGGCTCGCCCGCGGCGTTCTGTTGCGCCTGCTTCATCATCTCCTCGAGCGTGAGCGGGCGATCCGGCGTGGCCTCCGGAGCGTCGGGCGCCGCGACCTCCACCTTGCCCTCCCACGGGAACGGCTCGTAGAACGCGACGCCCTCGCGCAGGTTCAGCGGCCCCTTCGAGATCGTCGGCACGTACATGATCACGACGAGCGCCGCGCAGATGATGGCGAGCGTCGGCACGATCGACTTCGCGACGTCCACGAACGGCTGGCGGAAGATGGCGGCGGCGACGAACAGGTTCGTCGCGACCGGCGGCGCGATGTACCCGATCTCCATGTTCACCACGAACACGATGCCGAAGTGGATCGGGTCCATGCCGTAGTGGTTGATGGCGACAGGCGCGAGGATGGGCGCGAACACGAGCGTGGCCGAGATGCTGTCCATCAGCGCGCCGAGCACGATCAGCACGATGTTGACGAGCAGCATGAACTGCCACGCGTTCAGGTCGGCGTTCTCGACCCAGCCGCGGATGACGCCGGGCGCGTCGATCTCGGCGAGGAAGTCGTTGAGCCCGAACGCGAGCACCACGATGAGGATGAGGCTCCCCATCAGCGTGGACGCCTCCGCGAGGATGCTCGGCAGCTTCTTCCAGGGCACGTCGCCGTGGATGCCGCAGCTCACGAGGATGCTGGCCGCGAACGCGACCGCGCCGGCCTCGGTGGGCGTGAAGACGCCGCCGTAGATGCCGCCGAGCACGATGAACGGCAGCGTGAGCGCCCACGACGCGTCCTTGAGCGCCAGCCAGAGCGCGGCGCCGTCGAACGGCTGGCGGCTCCCCGGCACGGTCGTCCCCACCCACACGGCGTACGCGGCGAGCAGCGACGCGATGAACAAGGCGGGCACGATGCCGGCGAAGAACAGATCCGCGGGGTCGACCGCGGCCGAGCCCTGCACGCTGATCGCGTAGATCAGCATCGCGATCGCCGGCGGGATCATGCACCCGAGCGAGCCCGCGCTCGTGATGAGGCCGATGCTGAACTTCTTCGGGTAGCCGCTCGCGACGAGCGCCGGGTACATCACGCTCCCGACGGCGACGAGCGTGACGGGCGAGCTGCCGCTGATGGCGGCGAACACGATGCAGGCGACGACGCTGGCGACCGCGAGGCCGCCCGGCATCCAGCCCACGCCGGCCCGGGCGAGATCCGTGAGCCGCTTCGCGATGCCGCCTTTCGTCATGATGGCGCCGGCCGCGATGAAGAACGGGATCGACAGGAACACGTTCTTCGTCGTCAGCGACTCCATCTTCGTGACGATGCGGTCGAGCTGGATGACGGGGTCGCCGTACTCGGTGTAGCCGAGGAACGCGAGCGCGGTCGCGACGCCCACCACCACGAAGAGGCGCGCGCCGAGGAGCGCGAGGGCGAGCATGACGAGGAGGACGATCACGAGGCCTCCTCCTCGATCCCGAGCTGGTGGAGCGTGTCGTCGCCGCCGACCTGCACCTTGCCGGTCCAGGTGAGGTACGCCTCGAGCGAGAACCGGAAGCCGAGCGCGAGCATGCCGTACGGGATCGCGGCGGTGGCGGCCCACTTGGGGATCGCCGTGCCGGAGAGCGTGCCCGCGGCGCCCTCGGAGCTGGCCCAGTCGGCGTAGTGCTGGTCGAGCGAGCGCCACGCGAGCCACAGGAGCCCGACGCAGAACGCGGCGGTGGCGAGGTGCCCCACCGCGGCCGCCTTGCCGGCGAGGTGCTTCGGCCAGAGCTTGCTGCCGATGTCGAGCGCGAGGTGGCGCCGCTCGTGCGCCGCCAGGGACGCGCCGATCAGGCCCATCCAGAGCGTCAGCGAGAGCGCGAGCGTCTGCGACCACACGAGCCCGTTGGGCACGAGCCGCACGAACGCCGCCTGTCCGCCCGCGACGGCGACCCCGACGGCGATCCCCATCCAGGCGGGCTTCCCGCGCGTACGGAGCGCGAGCGCGGCGACGACCGTGGCCACGACCGCGACGAACGCGGGGTGGGCCAGCAGGCTGTCGGTGCGGGTGCTGACGCGGTGGGCGACGTCGAGGAAGACGACCGCGCCCATGACGGAGAGGATGGTGGCGACGACGGCCTTCTCGACGGCGTACAGGGCGTCGTCGAAGCGGACGATCACTTCTTGCCCGCGCGGTAGCTCTCGAGGCCCTTCGTGATCAGCGCGTAGGCGGCCTTCTCGCCCGCGCTGGCCTTCGCGAGGTACGCGTCGCGCGCGGTCTTCGCGGGGGCGTCGAACGTGGCGAGCTCGGCGGCGGTGGGCGTGTAGACCTGCACCTTCATCGCCGCGAAGTTCTGCAGGAGGATCGGCTCGAGCGCGCGGATCTCCTTGCGCATGCGCTGCATGAGCCCGTTGCGGGCGGAGAGCAGGAGCGCCTTCTGGTCGGCGGGGAGCGCGTCGAAGAACGCCTTGTTGTAGACGATGGCGGCCGGCTGGTAGATGTGCTGGGTGACGGTGAAGAACTTCGTCGCGCTCGTGAGCTGCGCGGCCATCGAGAAGAGCGGCGTGTTGTCGTAGCCGTCGATGACGCCCGTCTGCATCGAGGTGAGGACCTCGGTGATGGGGATGGGCGTCGGGGAGGCGCCGAAGGCCCGGTACATCTCGATGTGGACCGGGCTCTCCTGCGAGCGCATCTTGTGGCCCTTCAGGTCGGCCGGCGACTTCACGAAGCCGAAGCGCGTCCCGAAGCTGCGGTAGCCGTTCTCGCTCCAGAACCCGAGCACGAGGCCCTTCGCCTGGAAGGACTTCTCGAACGTCGCGAGCGCGACGTTGTCGAGGATGTGGTCGGCCTCCTCGGCGGTGCGGAAGAGGCGCGGCAGCTCGAGCACGTTCAGGTCCGGCACGAGCGTGCCGAGCGCGCCGGTCGAGGCGCCGACGCCCTGGATCTGGCCGCGGGCGCACTGCTGGACGGTCTCGTTCTCGTCGCCGAGCACGCCGTTGAGGAAGACGCGCACGTCGATCTTCCCGCCGGACTGGGACTCGACCTGCTTCTCGAACTCCTTGAGCCCGACGGCCCAGGGCGTGCCTTCGGGCGCGACCGTCGCGATCTTCACGGTGGTGACGGCCTGAGCCTCGACGGGCGCCGCGCGGAGCGCGACGACGGCGAGCACGGCGGGCAGGACGGAGCGGAGGAAGCGCATGGGGAGACCTCGCGAGGGGGGCTTGTAGCAGAGTCGCGCGAGGTTTTGAACCCCCCGGGGATGCTCCGGCGTTCAGCGCCTGCGGCGAACCGCCCCCACCGCCATCAGCACGCCGGCGAGCCCGACGGCGCCGGCGCCGCCGGCGTCGCAGCCGCACCCGCCGCCGCCGGCGTAGGTGAAGGACATCTCGTCGGGGACGGGGGGCCCGCCGGTGTCGTCCGGCAGGTCGGTGTCGGGGGGATCGGTGTCGCCGGTGTCGTCGCCGGTCGGGTCGCCGGTGTCGTCGCCGGTCGGATCGCCCGTGTCGCAGATCTGCACGGCGGGGTCGAGGTCGTCGCAGTCGTCCTGGTGGCCGACGCCGTCGCCGTCCTGGTCCTGGTCGTTGCCGTCGCAGTCCTGGTCGACGCCGTCGTACCAGACCTCGACGGCCGCGGGGTTCACCGCCGCGTCGGCGTCGTCGCAGTCGTCGCCGGACCAGGCGCTGGATACGAAACCGTCGCCGTCGGCGTCGTAGTCGTCCTCGCCGCCGCAGTCGCTGTCGACGCCGTCGTAGGGGACGTCCTCGGCGTCGGGGTGCACCGAAGAGTTGGCGTCGTCGCAGTCGTCGCCGCCCACGGCCGTCGCGGCGTAGCCGTCGCCGTCGGCGTCGCCCTCGCTCGTGTTGTCGCAGTCGGTGACGCGCCCGTCGTAGAGGTCGTCGGGGGCGCCGGGGTAGACGTCGGCGGCGTTGTCGTCGCAGTCGTCGCCGCCGTAGCTGGCCGAGTCGTAGCCGTCGCCGTCGGCGTCCATGTCGTTGCCGTCGCAGTCCTGGTCGACGCCGTCGTACCAGACCTCCACCGCGTCGGGGTTGAGCGTGGCGTCGGCGTCGTCGCAGTCGTCGCCGCCGTAGGCGCTGGCGTCGAAGCCGTCGCCGTCGGCGTCGTAGTCGCTGTCGCCGGCGCAGTCGCCGTCCACGCCGTCGTAGTCGGTGTCGCCGGCGCCCGGGTACACGGTCGCGTCGGTGTCGTCGCAGTCGGGGCCGCCCACGACGTCGGCGTCGTAGCCGTCGCCGTCGTAGTCGCGGACGTCCGCGCCGTCGCAGTCCTGGTCGACGCCGTCCCAGGGCGTCTCGGTGGCGCCCGGGTACACGGTCGCGTCCGTGTCGTCGCAGTCGTGGACGCTGTACCAGCCGTCGTGGTCCGCGTCGGACACGAGCGAGCCCGGGCCGCCGTAGGCGCCGATGTCGCTGGTCGAGCCGTCGGCGTCGAGGATGGAGGGGTCGCCGGCGTCGATCATCGTGCTCGTGGACAGGAGCGTCCAGTCGTCGTTGCCGCAGTCGCCGTCGAGCGTGAGCGAGGTCAGGAGCGGGTCGTCGGTGACGTTGCCGTCGCCGGTGATCTGGGAGGTGAGGATGGTGCCGCTGACGTCGCCGGCGGTGTTGCCGTAGAAGTCGTCGTAGTCGAAGTCGTTGTAGGAGCCGTAGCCGTCCTGGCTGTGGACGGCGGCGGTGGTGGCCGACCACGCCACGATGTTGTTGATCCACGTCGCGTAGGAGCTCGACAGGTACGCCGTCGCGCCCTTCGTGGTGCCCTCGTTGCCGAGGAAGTTGTTGTTGGTGATCGCGCCGTAGTAGTCGTAGACGCCGTAGTAGGCGCCCCCGTACGTGGCCGCGTTCTCCTGGAAGACGTTGTTCGTCCAGTCGTCCGTGCCGCCGTAGGTGTAGTAGCTGTAGACGCCGCCGCCGTAGGGCGCGGTGTTGCCGCAGAAGAGGTTGTTGGAGAGGGTGCGCGAGGAGACGTAGGACGTGTACAGCCCGCCGCCGTAGTAGGCGCGGACCTGGTTGTCCGAGATCGTCGTCGTCGAGATGTCCAGCGTGCGCGCCGCCCACGCGGCGACGCCGCCGCCGCCGTAGTAGGCGCGGTTGCCGGAGAACGTGGAGCCCTCGATCGTGAGGTCGTCGTTGCCGATGGTGTAGGCGTCGAACAGGATGCCGCCGCCGTAGTACCAGGTGGCCGTGTTGTCGGAGATGGTCGAGTCGGTGACCGCGAGCGTGGAGAGGTAGTAGTCGTAGATGCCGCCGCCGCCGTAGTACGCGGTGTTGCCGCGCACGGCGGAGGCGTCGAGCGTCGCGTCGGTCGAGACGCCGAGGTAGATGCCGCCGCCGTAGCCGTAGGTCGCGGTGTTGTCGTCGACCTGCAGGCCCGAGAGCGCGATGGCGTCGTAGAGGTAGTAGGCGATGACGCCGCCGCCGCTGTAGTAGGCGGTGTTGTCGCTGATGGTGGCGTCGGTGATGGCGCCGGTGCCGACGGAGTAGAAGTAGATCGCCCCGCCGTGGCCGTAGGTGGACGAGTTCCCGTCGAAGGTCCCGCCGTCGATCCACACCTCGGTGTCGTTGTAGGAGTAGATCGCGCCGCCGGAGTAGTAGCTGGCGTTGGACGAGTACGTGGTGTCGTCGCTCCGGAGGGTCGCGTACGTCTGCTGGTAGACGGCGCCGCCGTAGTAGGCGCGGTTGTCGTCGAACGTGCAGGCGTCGAGCGTGACCTCGGTGTAGGAGCTCCCGCCGAGCGCGCCGCCGTAGTAGCCGCGGTTGCCGGTGAAGGTCACGCCGGTCGCCGACAGCGTCGTGCGGTCGGCGAGGTAGATGGCGCCCCAGTAGCCGCTGGAGAAGTACGTCGCGTAGTTCGACTCCAGCGCGCCGCCGTCCAGCGTGACGGACGAGGCGGCGTTGGCGTAGATCGCGGCCCCGTGCGTGTAGTAGCCGGAGTTGGACGTGTACCAGGTGTCGGTCGAGGTGAGGTCGGACCCGGACTCGAGGAAGACGCCGCCGCTGTAGTACGTGAAGTTGGACTGGACGATGGCGTCCTCGAGGTCGAGCGAGCTGCCGGTCACGTAGGCGACGCCGCCGTAGTAGGCGTACCCGGCCGTGAGCGTGGAGTCCTTCACCGTGGGCGAGCCGCCGTCGGTCACGTACAGGTGGGCGCCGTAGGCGGCGGTGTTGTCGTCGAACGTGCAATTGTCGAAGGTGGGGCTTCCGCCCTCGATCCGCGCGCCGCCGCCGTAGACGGAGACGCTCCCGAGGTCCTCGAGCACGAGCTCCTCGAGC
Source organism: Myxococcota bacterium (assembly GCA_049322475.1). Classification (GTDB taxonomy): domain Bacteria; phylum Myxococcota_A; class UBA796; order UBA796; family SXON01; genus JBMOQZ01. Next base: position 11,011 of record JBMOQZ010000397.1, read on the forward strand.
GTCGGGCTCGCGCCTCGCACGAGGATGCCCCGGTAGCCGCCGTTGTGGATCGTGAAGCCGGACAACACGCTCGTGGCGCGCTCGCTGCTCTCGAAGGTGACCGCGTTGGTGGTGGACCCGCCGGCGTCGATGATCGTGCGCGTGGGGCCCGACACCGACTCGACGCGCACGGCCTTGCCGTCGAAGTCGATCGCCTCGGAGTAGGTGGCGGCCTCGACGTAGATGGTGTCGCCCGAGGTGGCCGCGTCGATGGCGTCCTGGATGCTGGTGAAGTCGCCGCCGCCGTAGCGGTCGACGGTCCACGTCGCCGCGAGCGCGGACGGCGACCAGGCGAGGGCGAGGAAAAGAAGCGCGCGACGCATGCGGGTGGCTCCGGCGCGCATGGTAGCGCAGGTAACGGGCGCTGCCGCTGTAGACATACTGTATATGTTCACATATACAGTGATCACACCATGCGGCTCACCCTCTCCCAGGCCAGCGGCGTCCCCTTCTACCGGCAGGTGGAGGACCAGATCGCCGACCAGATCCGCGCGGGCCGGCTCGCCCCGGGGAGCGCGCTCCCGTCGGTGCGGCAGCTCGCGGCGGACCTGCTCGTCTCGGTGATCACCGTCAAGAAGGCCTACGAGGACCTCGAGGCCGCCGGCCTCGTCGTGTCGCAGCAGGGGCGCGGCACGTTCGTGGCCGACGGCGCGGGGCCCGCCGCTCGCGCCCAGCTGACCGAGCAGATCGTGGGAGAGCTCCGCGCGCTCGCACGCCGGGCGCGGGCGCTGGGCATCGACGACGCGACGCTGCGACGCGCGCTGGAGGACGAATGATCTCGTTCCGCGACGTGACCCTCCGGAGGGGCGGCTTCCGCCTCGACGTCCCCCGCCTCGACGTGGAGCCGGGCACCATCGTGGGGCTGGTCGGCCGCAACGGCGCCGGCAAGACCACGCTGCTCGAGCTCTGCGTCGGGCTGCTCGCGCCGGACGCGGGCGAGGTCCGGGCCTTCGGGCTCGACCCCGTCCGCGACCCGGTCGGCGTGCGGCGCCGGGTCGCGCTGATGACCGACGACATGCCGCTGTTCCACCTGCGCATCGGCGCGCTGATGCGCGCGCTCGCCCCGTTCTGGCCGACGTGGGATCCGGACCTCGCCCGGAGGCTCGTCGAGACCTTCGAGCTCGACCCGGGAAAGTCCGTGGCGGCGCTGTCGAAGGGGGAGCACACGCGCCTGCGGCTCGCGCTGTCGCTCGCGTGGAAGCCCGACGTCGTGCTGCTCGACGAGCCCGCGACCGGGCTCGACGTGCCGTCGCGACGAAAGATGCTCGGCGAGGTGTTGGGCATCGTCCGCGACCCCGCCCGCGCCGTGGTGATCTCGTCGCACGACGTCGCGGACGTCGAGCGGATCGCCGACCGGCTGGTCGTGCTCGACCGGGGCCGGGTGGTGGCGGACGGGCCCACGCGCGAGGTCGTGGGCGAAGGGCGGACGCTGGAGGAGATGCTCGCGGGGATGGGGGCGTGAGGGCGATTCGGCTGGCGGTGCTGCAGGCGCGAGGGATCGCGGGCGATCCGTACGGACTGCTCGGCGCGCTCGGCCTGACGGTCGCGTTCTCGGGGTGCGTCGCGTTGCGCTTCGAGGGGTCCGAGGAGATCGCGCGGCTGATGAGCGCGGTCTACGCGGTCAGCGGCCTCACCACGGGGTTCCTCGCGGCGGCCGGCGGGCGGGTGCCCCGCGCGGTGACGGGCGTGGCGATGCCGACGCTCCCGATGACTCGCGTCGAGCGCGCGCTGACCTGCGTGTTGCTCGGATACGCGATGCTCGCCGTCGCCATCGGGGCCGGCGAGGCGCTGCGCGGGCACGCTTCGGTGGCGCCCTTCGCGCCGCACGTCGCGCGGATGGCGCTGTACCTCCTCCCGGGCCTCGTCCACGGGCCCCGCGCGGGCGACGACCTCTTCTCCCGGATCCCGGTCCTCGCCTTCCTCGTGGGGACCTGCGCGTACGCGTGGGCGGGCGGCCTCTTGACCGTCGCCGGCGCGGCGATCTGGGCGGCGATCGCGACCGCGATCCTGCACCTCCCGCTGCCGACGATCCCCCTCCCCGCCTTCCGGGATCGGAGCCGCCTCGGGCGCGCGGGGACCTCGCCGGCGCTCGCGATCGCCCGCTTCCACCTCGGTCGCTCCGCGATCCACGGCGCCATCCTGGGCCCGCTCCTCTTCGCCACCGGGCTCCTCGTCCGCTGGCTCGGCATCGGCGACCTCGTCGAGGCGCCCTTGATCGTCGGCCCGATCGTCGGGGCGATCCTGCCCGCCTGGCCCCACGGCTGGCCTCGCCCCTTCCTCGGGCACGCGGCCGCGCTCACCCGCCTGCCCGTGTCGCGCGGCGTCGGGGTCGCCGGCATGCTCGCGGCGTGGGCGATCACGCTGGCGGCGGCGACCGCGAGTGTCCTCGGCACCTGGGCGCTCGCGAGGAGGCCGCTCGGCCTCGACGTCCTCGCCGATCGGCCCCTGCCCATCGTCGCCGCCGTGCTCGCCGGCCTCGTCTTCCGCCTCGTCTGCGCCGGCCCCCTGTTGAGGGGCCCGCGACCCCTTGCCAACCGCCCCGGGGCCCGATAGTCCGCGCGCCTTTTACGGTGCGTGATGAACATCGTCCCCGACCTCGCGATGGTGGCCTGGCAGATGGCCCCCTTCCTCACCCTGATGGTCGGCCTGCACTTCCTCCTGCTCAAGCCGATGCTCGGCTACCTGCACGAGCGGGAGCACGTCACGGAGGGCGCGAAGCACGAGGCGCACGAGCTCGCCGCGAAGGCGGAGGCCCGCCTCGGCGAGTGGGAGCAGGCGATGGCGAAGGCGCGGGCCGAGGTCGTGGAGCTGCGCTCCGCCCGCCGCGCCGACGCGAACGCCGAGTACCAGCGCATCGTCGGCGCCGCGCGGGCCGAGGCCGACAAGCGCGTCGCCGAGGCGACCGGCGCGCTCCGCGGCGAGGCCGACACGGCCCGCGCCGAGCTGAAGGGCAACGCGCGGGCGCTCGCGCAGGACGTCGCCACGCAGGTCCTGGGCCGGCCGGTCCGGGTGGAGGCCTGATGCACACGCTGCTCACCACGCTCGCGTACGCCGCGGAGGGCGGCGGGCACGGCGGCCCCGAGGGCGCCCACGGCATCCCCTGGGACACGATCGCGTTCCAGTCGATCGCCGTCGCCATCTTCCTCGGGCTGCTGTTCTGGTTCGCCCGCCGCCCCGTCGGCGACGCGCTGAAGAACCGCGCGCTCGACGTGCGCAACCGCATCGAGTCCGCCGCGAAGGCCCGCGACGAGGCCGCCGCGCGCTACGCGGAGATCGAGTCGCGGCTCGTCTCGCTCGACCGCCGCGTCGAGGAGATGAAGGCCGAGGCCGCGGCCGACGCCGACAACGAGGCCGAGCGCATCCGCGAGCGCGCGCACGCCGACGCGCAGCGCGTGAAGGAGACGGCCGAGCGCACCATCCGCGAGGAGGCCGACCGCGCCCGCACGCAGCTCCGCGCCGAGGCCGTCGGCCTCGCCGTGCAGCTCGCCCGCGAGTCGCTGAAGCGCGCGGTGACGCCGGAGGACCAGGAGCGGCTCGCGAAGGACTTCCTCGCGGCCGTGGACAAGCGCCAGAACGGGGAGGCCTGATGACCGAAGGCTCGATCGCGCGTCGCTACGCGAAGGCGCTCCTCGAGATCGCCCGCGAGGAGAACCAGGTCGACAAGATCGGCGAGGACCTCGTGCGCTTCGCGCGCCTCGTCGAGACGACGCCCCTCGGCGGCGTGGTCGCGAACCCGTCGTTCACGCGGGAGGAGCGCCGCGCGGTGCTCGAGCGCGTGATCCCCGGCTCCGCGCTTCACCCGCGCACCGTCACCTTCCTCAAGCTCCTGCTCGACAAGGACCGCTTCGGCGCCGTCGCCGACATCGCGCGCGAGTACCGCGCGCTCGCCGATGCCGAGCTCGGGCGCGTCCGCGCCACGGTCACCACCGCCGCGGATCTCACCCCGTCCAACCGCGAGCAGATCGTCGCCGCGCTGTCGCACGCGACCGGCAAGAAGGTCGTCCTCGAGACGAAGGTCGACCCCACGCTGCTCGGCGGCATCGTCGCCCGCGTGGGCGACAAGGTGTTCGACGCCTCCCTCCGCACCCGGCTCGAGCGCCTCCAGCTCGCGCTCACCAACCCCTCGCAGGCCTGACCCCCGCGGGCGGAGCCCGCGAAAGAGGAACCGGAACATGGACATCCGCGCCGAAGAGATCAGCCAGATCCTCAAGCAGCAGATCAAGAACTACGAGACCCGCGTGGCGGTCAGCGAGACCGGCACCATCCTCAAGGTCGGCGACGGCATCGCCCGCATCTACGGCCTCGAGAACGCGCTCGCCGGCGAGCTCCTCGAGTTCCCCGGGGGGCTGGTGGGCATGGTGCTCAACCTCGAGGAGGACAACGTCGGCGCCGCCGTGTTCGGCGACGACAAGGGCATCAAGGAGGGCGACGCGGTCCGCCGCACCGGGCAGATCGTGTCCGTCCCCGTCGGGCCGGCCACGCTCGGCCGCGTGCTCGACGGCCTCGGCAACCCCATCGACGGCGGCCCGCCCATCCCGCGCGACCACGTCCGCCCGGTCGAGCTCAAGGCCCCCGGCATCATCGGCCGCAAGTCGGTGCACGAGCCGATGGAGACGGGCATCAAGGCCATCGACGGCATGATCCCCGTCGGCCGCGGCCAGCGCGAGCTCATCATCGGCGACCGCCAGACGGGCAAGACCGCCGTCGCGATCGACACGATCATCAACCAGGGCAAGTTCAAGGACGACCCGAAGCGCAAGCTGCACTGCATCTACGTGGCCGTCGGGCAGAAGCAGTCCACGGTCGCGCAGGTCGTCGACAAGCTGAAGGCCTACGGCGCGATGGAGTACACGACGGTGATCTCCGCGCCCGCGTCGTCGCCGGCGCCGCTGCAGTTCCTCGCGCCGTACACGGGCGCGACGATGGGCGAGTACTACCGCGACAACGGCATGCACGCGCTGATCGTCTACGACGACCTCACGAAGCAGGCCGCCGCGTACCGCCAGCTCTCCCTCCTCCTGCGTCGCCCGCCCGGCCGCGAGGCCTACCCCGGCGACGTCTTCTACCTGCACAGCCGGCTGCTGGAGCGCGCTGCGAAGATGTCGGACTCGGAGGGCGCGGGCTCGCTCACCGCGCTCCCCATCATCGAGACGCAGGCCGGCGACGTCTCCGCGTACATCCCCACGAACGTCATCTCGATCACCGACGGCCAGATCTTCCTCGAGGCCAACCTGTTCTACGCGGGCGTCCGGCCCGCGGTGAACGTCGGCATCTCGGTGTCGCGCGTCGGCGGCTCGGCGCAGGTGCCCGCCATGAAGGCGGTCGCCGGCACGCTGAAGCTGACGCTCGCGCAGTACCGCGAGCTGCAGGCCTTCTCGGCCTTCGCGTCCGACCTCGACGAGGCCACGCGCAAGCAGCTCAACCGCGGCGCCCGGCTCGTCGAGATGCTCAAGCAGGACCAGTACTCGCCGCTCTCGCAGGCCCAGCAGATCATCCAGATCGTCGCGGGCACCGAGGGCGTGCTGGACGACATCCCCGTCACGGACGTGCGGCGCTTCCTCGCCGACATGACGAGCTACTTCGACGGGAACCCGCTCTCGAAGGAGCTCGCCGAGAAGCTCACCTTCAAGGGCAACGACCTCAAGGACCGCATCCTCGCCGAGACCAAGAAGTTCCGCGCGAGCTGGAAGTAGGCCATGGCGTCGCTGCGCGACATCCGCACCCGCATCGCGTCGGTCAAGAGCACGCGGCAGATCACGAGCGCGATGAAGATGGTCGCGGCGGCCAAGCTCCGCCGCGCCACCGACGCCGCGACGGGCGCGCGCCCGTGGAACGAGACGCTCTCCAACACGCTCAAGCGCGTCGCGGCCAGCGCGGGCGACGTCGAGCACCCGCTGCTCGAGGCCCGGCGCGAGGTGAAGAAGATCCGCTTCCTCCTCATCAGCAGCGACCGTGGCCTGTGCGGCGGCTTCAACGCCAACCTCAACCGCCGCGCGGAGGAGCGCATCCGGCAGCTCCGCGCGGAGGGCAAGCAGGTCGAGCTCTGGACCTACGGCAAGAAGTCGCGCGACTACTTCAAGTCGCGCGGCCCGCAGTCCGCGCGGCCCACGATCGAGATCACGCCCGCGAAGTTCGTCGCCGAGTCGACGGCGCTGGCGAAGCTCCTCGAGGAGGACTTCGCCGCGGGCGCGTTCGACGAGTGCTGGCTCGGCTACAACCAGTTCAAGTCGACCCTGACGCAGATCCCCACGTTCGCGAAGGTGTTGCCGATCTCGATCGAGGCGTCGTCCGGCCCGTCGGCCGACTACGTCTACGAGCCCGGCGGCGCCGAGATCCTCGGGACGCTGCTCCCCATGTACGTGCGCACCGTGCTGCTCCAGGCCTTCCTCGAGACCGAGGCGGGCGAGCAGGCGGCGCGGATGACGGCGATGGACTCGGCGACGCGCAACGCGTCCGACCTCATCGACCGCCTGACCCTCGAGTACAACCGGTCGCGGCAGGCCGCGATCACCAAAGAGCTCATCGAAATCATCTCCGGTGCGGAGGCGCTGTAAATGGAAGCGAACATCGGTACGATCAAGCAGGTCATGGGTCCCGTCGTGGACGTGGAGTTCGCGCCGGGCAAGCTCCCCGCGATCATGACCGCGCTGAAGGTCTCCAACCCCTTCATCTCGAAGGAGCCGGAGAACCTCGTCGTCGAGGTCGCCCAGCACCTCGGCGAGAACACCGTCCGCTGCATCGCGATGGACGTCACCGACGGCCTCGCCCGCGGCATGAAGGCGCGCGACACGGGCAACCCGATCATGATGCCCGTCGGCAACGCGACGCTCGGCCGCATCCTCAACGTCGTCGGCCTGCCGGTCGACGAGGCCGGCCCCGTCAACGCGACGATGGAGTACCCCATCCACCGTCCGCCCCCGACCTTCACGCAGCAGTCCACCGCGGTCGAGATGTTCGAGACGGGCATCAAGGTCGTCGACCTGCTCGCGCCCTACGCCCGCGGCGGCAAGATCGGCCTGTTCGGCGGCGCCGGCGTCGGCAAGACGGTGCTCCTGATGGAGCTCATCCGCAACATGGCCATCGAGAAGGGCGGCTTCTCGGTGTTCGCCGGCGTGGGCGAGCGCACCCGCGAAGGCAACGACCTCTACCACGAGATGGTCGAGGGCGGCGTCATCAAGGTCGAGGTCGACGAGAAGGACAACCCGAAGAAGGACGCGAAGGGCCACTACACGCTCATCCCCGAAAAAAGCCAGGTCGCGCTCATCTACGGGCAGATGAACGAGCCCCCCGGGGCCCGCGCCCGCGTCGCGCTCTCCGCGCTCACCGTCGCCGAGTACTTCCGCGACGACCAGGGCAAGGACGTGTTGCTCTTCATCGACAACATCTTCCGCTTCACGCAGGCGGGCTCCGAGGTGTCCGCGCTGCTCGGCCGCATCCCGAGCGCGGTCGGCTACCAGCCCACGCTCGCGACGGAGATGGGCGCGCTCCAGGAGCGCATCACGACGACGAACAAGGGCTCCATCACGTCGATGCAGGCCATCTACGTGCCCGCCGACGACCTCACCGACCCGGCGCCCGCCACCGCGTTCGCCCACCTCGACGCCACCACGGTCCTCAACCGCAAGCTCACCGAGATCGGCATCTACCCGGCGGTCGACCCGCTCGACTCCACCTCGCGCATCCTCGACCCGCGCGTCGTCGGCGACGAGCACTACGCCGTGGCCCGCGCCGTGCAGCGCGTCCTGCAGCGCTACAAGGAGCTGCAGGACATCATCGCGATCCTCGGCATGGACGAGCTCTCCGAGGAGGACAAGCAGACCGTCGCGCGCGCCCGCAAGATGCAGCGATTCCTGTCGCAGCCCTTCTTCGTCGCCGAGAAGTTCACCGGCATGGCCGGCAAGTACGTCTCGAAGGAGGAGACGGTGCGCGGCTTCAAGGAGATCCTCGAGGGCAAGCACGACGCGCTGCCCGAGCAGGCCTTCTACATGGTCGGCAACATCGACGAGGCCGTCGCGAAGGCCCGCAAGATCGCGGAGTCCTGATGCTCGACGTCCGCATCGTCACCCCGAAGTCCGTCGCCTACACCGGCAAGGCCAGCGACGTGCAGGCGCCCGGGGAGCTGGGCGAGTTCGGCGTGCTGCCGCAGCACATCCCGTTCCTCACGACGCTCAAGCCGGGCGTCGTGACGGTGCGCGGGCCCGAGGGCACGCGGAAGTTCAAGGTCGGCGCGGGCTTCGCGGAGGCGGGGCCGGATCGGGTGGTGATCCTCGCGGAGACGTGCGAGAGCATCTGATGCCCATCTCCCACGTCGCCTTCGTGGCCGTCCAGGTCTCCGACCTCGACCGCGCCATCGCGTTCTACACGGACAAGCTCGGCTTCGCGAAGACCACCGACAACACGATGGGCCCGATGCGCTGGGTCGAGGTGACGCCGGCGGGCCAGAACACCCGCGTGACCCTGATCGGCCCGGGCAACCCGGCCTACGACGCCGCACGCGTCGGCGTCCGCCCCGCGGCCACCTTCGAGGTCACGGACTGGGACGCGACGATCGCCACGCTCCGGGCGAAGGGCGTCCCGTTCCACACCGAGCCGCAGCACAACCCGTGGGGCTGGTGGGCGGAGATCCGGGACCCGGACGGCAACGGGCTGGGGCTGCACGCCGAAGCGTAGGGTGATTCAGCCCGGCACCCCCGGGATCGCCGGCGCGCGGTTCAGGAGGCCGTGGCGGCACGCGTGCGCCTCCCAGGCCCGGATGTACCGGGCGAGGCACTCGGGCCCCCCGACGTCGAACTCGAGGCGGCTCTTCGCCCATTCCTCGTCCGACCGGACGAGCGGCCACCCATCCAGCGCGAGGGCGAGGGCGAACGTCGCCTCCGCGTGGAAGCGATGTCGCTCGAGGGCCTCCGGGACGCTCGCGCGTGCCCACCCGAGACGGTCGCCGAGGCGGTGCGCGCGCACCACCTCCGCGCCCTCGAGGAGGCACGCCGCCTCGTCGTCACCGACGCGCAGCTCGATCGCCGGGAGCCTCGCCGACCGATGGAACGCGAGCGAGTGCTTCCAGTTCAGCACCCAGAAGCCGCGCCGCAGGTACATCCGCGCCGGTAAGTGCCAGGTCCACTCCGTCTCGAGGCGGATGCCATCGAACCCCGCGAGCTCCGCGGCGCGCTGTGCGACCCCGAGCGCCCGGCTGGCAGCGCCGCGGCCCCGCGCCGGGCGGTCGACGTAGAGGGAGGCCAGCGGGACGAGCAGGCGACCGATCGTGGGCCAGATGCCCAGGGTGCCGACCTCCTCGCTGTCGTCGACGATCCAGAGGCGGGTGCCGAACGGCCGCTCCGCGCGGGAGGGCCTCAAGTGGTCGGGCAGCCTGGCCGTGATGCGGTCGCGCGTGGGGGCATCGAGCGCGAGCGGATCGGTCACGACGCCGAGCGACCCCTCCACGAGCGAGGCGAGATCGCGGTCGCACCAACGCTGGTGCGCCACGGGATCGTCCGCGACAGGCACCAGCCGCGTTGGACCCTCGATCGGGTCGAGCTCCGCCACGACATCTGCGCGTTCCTGGTCCAGATCCATTCAGCCCCCTACCCGCGCGACCACCAGCATGCAGAGCCCCATCGAACGGGACGAATTCGAAGCAGAGCCGGTCCGAGCGGGACTCCCGTCCCTCTCCAACGGGCAGCCCACGGACAAACGCCAGTTTTTCAAGCCCCCGATCGCCCGGGAGGCGACGGAAGTCCCGGTCGGAGCGACTCTGCTCGAAAACCGTCCTGGTCGACGCCGCTCTGCCGGATAGACGCCCGGCCATGCCCCGCCGCCACCCCCACGTCGTGAACCTCGACGAGGTCGAGCCTTCCCCCGGCTTCCCCAAAGGCAAGTTCCGCTCCACCTCCCGCGGGCTCGCCCGCGCGGCCGGGGCCGTGCAGCTCGGGTGCACCTTCTACGAGCTCGAGCCGGGCCACACCGCGTTCCCGAAGCACTGGCACGGCGGCAACGAAGAGGCCGTCGTGATCCTCTCGGGCGAGGGCCGCCTCCGCATCGGTGACGACGAGGTCGCGGTGCGCGCGGGCGACTACCTCGCCTTCCCGACCGGCCCCGCGAGCGCGCACCAGCTCTGGGCCACCGGCAGCCAGCCCCTCCGCTACTACTGCTTCTCCACGATGAAGACGCCGGAGTTCGTGGGTTACCCGGACTCGAAGAAGTACGGCGCCGCGGTGCGCCTCGACGACGGCAAGGTGGTCCGTCAGGTCTTCTACGAAGAGGACGCGCGCGGCTACTTCGACCGCGAGGACGACGCGCGGGACGAGTAGTCCGTGGCATCATGCCCCCCGCATGCGCCTGACGGTCGGGACGAGCACCCACGTGGGTCGCCGGGAGATGAACCAGGACGCTCACCTCGCCCTCCCCGAGGCCGGGATCTTCGCCGTCGCGGACGGGATGGGCGGGCTCGACGCGGGCGAGGTCGCCGCGGCGGAGGCGGTCGCCCACGTACACGCGGCGATCGACGCGCTGGGACCGGCGCGCGAGCGCGTCGCGCGCGGGGGCGGGCCCGCGGACAAGCTCGCCCTGCTCGACGCCCTCGAGCAGGCGTTCGTCGCCGCCGCCGGCGCCGTCCACGCGCGCGCCGCCTCGCGCGATCAGCGCATGGGCGCCACGCTGACCGCGGGCGTGATCGCCGGCGACGCCCTGTTCTTCGCGCACGTCGGCGACACGCGGCTCTACGTCGCCCGCGACGGCCGCGCGCGGCTCGTCACCGAGGACCACTCGGTCGCCGCGCGGCTCGTCCGCGAGGGTCGGATGACCGCCGAGGAGGCCGTCGCGAGCCCGCGCCGGCACGAGCTCTACGAGACCATCGGCGCGCTCCCCGACGTCCGGCCGGACCTCGCGGAGCTCGCCCTCGTCGACGGCGACACGCTCGTCTTCTGCTCCGACGGCGTGTGGGACACCCTCGCGGACGAGGAGCTCGGCGCCGCCGTCCACGGCCTGTCCGCGCAGGCCGCCGCCGACCGCCTCGTCTTCGAGGCCTGGCAGCGCGGGAGCGAGGACAACCTCACCGCCGTGGTCGTGCAGGTCCACGGCGACCGCGACGGCGAGATCGACGTCGTCGACCTCGAAGCCTACGCGGCGGTCTCCCCGGTGCTGGGCGCGCTCGACGACGCCGAGCGCCGCCGCATCCTGCCGTACCTCCACGCGCGCGCCTACGCCGCGGGCGAGGTCGTCTTCCGCGAGGGCGAGGCCGGCTGGTCCTTCTTCGTCGTCGCCGAGGGCGAGGTCGAGGTGCGCGCGCGCGGCCGCACGCTCACCCGCCTCGGCGTGGGCCAGCACTTCGGCGAGATCGCGCTCGTGCGCCCCTCCGGCCGAACCGCCACGGTCGTCGCCACGCGCGCGACCCGCCTCGTGAGCATCGACCGCGCGGACTTCGAGTCGCTCGTGACGCGCCGCCCCGACCTCGGCGCGCGCGTGTTGCGGGAGCTCCTCCGGGCGATGGCCGAGCGGCTCGCGGACCTGACCGAGCGCGTCAGCGGCGGCTGACCGCGAGCCCCGCCACGACCAGCAGGCACTCGTAGTGGTGCAGGCCCATGAAGAGCCCGATGCCGACGTGCATCGCGGCGACGGCCACCGCGACGGCCGGCCTCGCCGCCGGCCACAGGAACGCGATCGCGCCCCCCTCGATGACGAGCGTGCCCACCCCGAGCGCGGTGCAGAGCGCGGGCGAGGCCGCCAGCCCGAGGCGGAGCGGCTCGAGCACGGCGAGCCCGCCGACGGCGTGGACGGCGACGTGTCGGCCGATGTTCCCGCCCCCGGCCCACGCGAGCCCCGAGCCGAGCACCTTCGACAGCGCGAGCAGCGGGTAGAACGCGGCGACGATCCCGCACGCGGCCTCGTGCCCCCGCCGCGCGCGCTCCTCCGGCGTGCCGGCGACGTGCTGGGCGACGACCCAGGCCGCGAGGGCCGCGCCGGGCAGGGCGATCGCGCCGTTGACGCCGTTGAGGCCGGGCCACTGGCTCGCCTGCACGTGCCCGCCGAGCGAAAACGCGATCACGATGAACGTCGCGGCCGCGCGCGCATGGCGGTCGAACACGAACAGGGCGACGGCGACGACGACCGCGAGCGTCGCGACCCCGGCCACCGCCGGCTGCGTGAGGAACGCGAGGTCGACGAGCGCCGTGAGGCCCCGCGGGTGCGGGACGCCGCGCACGCGCAACACGCGCCCGAGGCTGCCCCACGCGGCGAGCACCGCGAGCCCGAGCAGGACGCGCCCGGTCATCGGGGGCGGGCCGTCCCGGTCGCGTCGACGCGGGGGGTCGCCACCAGCCGCCCCGCCTCGTCGAGCGACAGGATCAGGAGCCCGATCTCCACGCGCACGGGCCCGCCTTCGCCGGCGTTCTCCGCCAGCCAGGCGCGCTGCTCGTGGAGCTTGTGCTCGACCGAGCACGCGTAGCCCTCGTGGCGCACGTCCACGTCGTCCGGGCCCACGCCCGCGAAGGCCGTGTAGTCGCGGACGTCGGCGCGCTCGCCGTCGGCGAGGAACAACGGCACGGCGGTGGCCTCGCGCGCGACCGGGAACTGGAACGCGGGGAAGCGGACGAACGGCACCCCTCCCCCGCCGAGCCCGAGCGAGAGCGCCCCGTAGGCGAGGCAGGAGCCGACGGCCCATCCGTGCGCGCGCGTCACGGGGCGCATGGTACATCTGCCCGATGGTGGGCTTCGCCGTCGCCGCCGTCGCCTGCGTCGTGTACGTCGCGATCTCGCTCGTGGTCGGCGACCGCTTCCCCTTCTCCCGGTACTCGATGTACGCGAGCCTCACCACGCGCGACGAGGGCGCCGTGCTCTACGTCCGCAGCGGCGACCGCTTCCTCGCGCCGGACGACCTCGACGCCGTCTTCGGCCTCGACGTCCCGGCGCTCGACCCCGCGCGCGTGCCCTGCTCGCAGCAGTGGGCCGTGTACGAGGCGCAGCGCTGGCTGGCGAGCCGCGCGGCGCCGGCGCCGCCCGAAGGCGCCGTGCCCATCGAGCTCGGCTGGCGCATGCTCCGCGTGGACGACGCCGGCGGGCTCGTCGAGCGGCTCGCCCCCGTGACCGCCGGCGTGGCCCGGCTCCGCGCGTGACCACCGCCGGCCTGTGGCTCCTCGGCGCGGGCCTGCTGTTGTCCTGGGCCAACTCGGCGCTGCACGTGCTGCTGTCGGACCGCCCGTTCTACCTGCTCTCCGCGCGGCTCTTCGACGGGCGCGTCCGCGCCGCGCGGGCCGCGGTCCTCGCGGTGTTGTCGCTCGGGTACGGCGGCCTCGTCGTGGCCTTCGTGCGGGCGGGGGCCTCGGAGAGGCTCGCCGTCGCGATCCTCGCGTGCCTCGTCGCGATCCGGCAGTGGGAGATCGCGCAGTGGCAAGGCGACCTCGTCGTACGCCTCGGGAAGTACGTGCCCACCGCGGCCTGCCTCGCAGGCTGGCTCGTCGCGCAGCCGATCCTGCGCGCGTCGGGCGTCGGCGAGGGCGAGGCGTGGCGCCTCGGCTGGGACGCCGCGTGCGGGGTGATGGCCGGCGTCTACGTCCTCGCGGGCATCGCCAAGCTGCGCGAGTCCGGCCCGGAGTGGGCGAAGGCGCGCCACCAGGCGCTCCTCGTCGCCGAGCGCGCGTACTTCGGCCCGCGGCCGTTGCGCGCGCTGCGGCTGGCGGTCGCGCGGTCGCGGGCCTCGAGCGCGGTCGTCGGCGCGGTGGGGCTCGGCCTCGAGCTCGGCGCGGTGGCGTTCCTCGTGCCGTCGCTCCGGCCGGGGCTCGCCGGCGCGATCGTCGCGATGCACCTCGGGTTCTTCGTGCTGCTCGGGTACGTGGAGCTCGAGTGGACCGTCGTGTTGCTCGCCATCACGCTGCTCGCCGGGGCGCGGTAAGCTGCCGCCGTGCTGATCGCGTTGCTCGCGGGCTGCCTCGCGCTCTACGACCACCGCCCCGCGCGGTGCCCGGACACGTGCGACCCCTTCTCCTGCGACGTCGCCGGCGCCTGCCTGACCGAGTGTGTCCTCGACGACGACTGCGCCGCCGGGTACCGCTGCGGCGACGACGACGTCTGCGAGGAGGCGTGCGAGGACGACGACTGTCCCGACGGCTTCACCTGCTCCGAGTACCAGAACGAGTGCAACACGCTCTGCGGCGACGACGGCGACTGCCGGGACGGGTACACCTGCTGCGACGACATCGGGGGCGACTGCGACTTCGGGGAGTGCATGCGTGGTTGAGCTCGCGCTGATCGCCGCCGCGCACGCGGGCTCGGTCACGTTCGCCCGGCTGCTCGTCGAGGACGCCGACGGGCGGCTCCTCGGGCAGGCGCCCGAGGCCTACCGCACCCACTTCCTCGAGAAGATGCGGGCGCGCGGGCTGGACGCGCGCGGCGCCGAGGACGTGCTCTTTGGCCGCGACGAGAGCGCGACCGCCGACTTCCTGCTCGGCGGCACCGTCACCGACATCGACCTGCGCTTCGAGAACCCCGTGCGCGTCGAGGTCTCCGTCGAGTGGAAGCTGCTCGACGCCCGGCGCGACGCCGTCGTGTACACGGTGGTGACGCGCGGCTACGCGGCGGAGGCCACCGACGCCGCCGACGTCGCCGACGACGCGCTCGACGACGCCCTCGGGCGCCTGCTCGACCGGCCGAAGTTCCTCGCCGCACTCGCCGCGCCCTCCGCCCCGACCGCCCTCGGCGCCGCGAGCTGGTCGGCCCCGCTCGGCGTACGCGCGTGCACCCGCGCCACGGGCGCGTTGCCCGCGAACATGCGCGGCGTGCTCGACGGCGTCGTGATCGTCCGCACCACGTCGGGCCTCGGCAGCGGCGCGTTCGTCTCGCCGGACGGCTTCGTGCTCACCGCGGCGCACGTCGTCCCCGAGGGCACCACCCCCGAGGTGACCACCCACGCGGGACTCACGCTGCCGGCGAAGGTGGTCCGCGTGGACGAGGGCAACGACGTCGCCGTGCTGCACGTGCCCGGCTCCGGGTGGCCCTGCCTCCCGACGCGGACCGAGGCGCCCGCGATCGCCGAGGAGGTCTACGCGGTGGGCGCGCCCGCCGGCGTCGAGTTCTCCGTCTCGCGCGGCGTCGTGAGCGGCGTTCGTACGCTGGACGGCTGGCGCTTCCTCCAGACCGACGCGGCCATCAACCCCGGAAACAGCGGCGGCCCCCTCGTCGACGCCCAGGGCCGGGTGGTGGGCGTCGTGAGCTGGAAGGTCGCGGCGCCCGGGTTCGAGGGGCTGGGCTTCGGCGTGCCGATGGACGCCGTCCGCGCGCGCCTCGGGCTCACGTTCGGCGAGTCCTCCGACACCGACCTCGCCGCGCGGACCGGGCGCGTGGGCGGCGCGCAGGGCGTGGCGATGGTCACCGACACGCCCGACGGCCCGCGGATCGCCTCCGTGGCGGCGTCGCAGGCCGCCACGTCCACCCGCCGCAGGCGCAAGGCGGAGTCCGCGCTGCGGACCAGCGGCGGCATCCTGATGGGCGCGGGCGCCGCCACCGTGCTGGTGACGTGGGCGGGCACCCGCAGCGCGCCCTGGGTGAGCGACCTCGGGTGGGGCGCCGCCGTCACCGCCAACACGCTCGGCTGGGGCAGCGTGCTCGCCGGCGCCTCCTGCTACGTCGCCGCCTTCACGCTCGACGGCACGACGGTGGCCGTGGGCCCGGGGACGGTGATGCTCGCGGGCTCTTTCTAGAGCAGGAGGCAGCCCTCCAGCCGTAGCAGGAACCGCTTCATCTCGATGCCGCCGGCGTAGCCGACGAGCCCGCCGTCGCTGCCGACGACGCGGTGGCACGGGACCACGATGGCGACGGGGTTCGCGCCGTTGGCCTGCCCGACCGCGCGCGGGTTGCTGCCCACGCGGCGCGCGAGCTCGGCGTAGGGGATCGTGCGGCCCCAGGGGAGGTCGCGGAGCGCGGCCCAGACCTTCTTCTGGAAGGTGGTGCCCGCCGGCGCGAGCGGGACGTCGAACACCACGGGCTCGCGCGCCCAGTAGCGGTCGAGCTGCGCGGCGAGCGCGGGGAGCTCGACCGGCTCTCCGGCGACGGGCGCGGTCCCGAGGGAGGCGAGCGCGCCGTCGGCGTCGACCGTCGCGTACAGATCGCCGAGCGGCGACGCGAGCCGCGCGACCCTCACGCGAACTCCCGCTGGACCTCGGGCTTCAGCAGGACCACGAGCGTGTAGACGCCGAGCGCCGTGCCGAGCGGGAAGCTGAAGAGCTGCAGCGCGCCGAGCACCATCGCGAGGATGCGGCCCCACTGCCGGCGCTTCTGCAGGCCCCACGCCGCCGCGAACGACGGGAGCGACATCACGGCGATGAAGAAGCCGAAGGCGACGCCCATCACCACGAAGATCCCGCCCACGATCGGCGCGTCGGGATCGCTCCCGCCCGCGAGGAGCGGGATCATCCCCATGCCGCTGAACAGGAGCCCGAAGCAGAGCGCCAGCAGGAGCTGGAGCCCTGCCGCCACCCACCACACGATCGCCAGGGTCTGGACCACGCCGCCCCCTAATCCGGCGCGAGCGCCGCCACCGTCCCGCAGGCCGCGGCGCTCGCCAGCACGAGGACGACCGGCACGAACGCGGCCGCCGGCCACCCGTCGAGCCACTTGAGGCGGGCCCACGCGTACGCGAGCGCGCTCGACACGAGCGTGGCCACCAGCGCTCCGGCGAGCGCCCAGGCGGCTTGCGAGGTCACCGCGGCCCACGTGAAGACCTGCGCCACGCCGAGCGACGCCACCGCCCCCCACCCCGCGAGGAGCCCGGGGACCGACCAGCGCCACCCCGAAGCCCGACACCACGGCCCCGCCGACGCCCAACTCGGGCACGCCCGCGCACGCGGCGCCGCCCACCACGAACAGGCTCGCGAACACGGTCATCGGCACGGCGCCCACGAGCCCGAGCTCGTCGAACGCGCCGGCGATCTCCTTCGCGTCGAGGCGATCGGGCTTCACGCCGGCCTCGGGCGCGGCCCTTCGAGGACGGACCGCACGAGGTTGAGCGTGCTCGCGTCGCCCCAGGTGAGCCACACCATCGGGTTCGGCGGGATCTTCAGCGCCCGCGCGATCGCCCGGGGCCCCATCCCGCGTGCGTGGAGCGAGCGCACGCGGCCCTCGATCTCGCGCAGCCAGTCGAGCTTCGCGCGAAGCGCCGCCTTGCCGCGCTCCGGCCGCGGCCGGTGCGCGCAGTAGAGCGCGTCGAAGTCCAGCGCGCAGAGCCGTTCGAGCGTCGCGAGCGTCGCCGCGAAGTCCTCGTCGCGCCGGAAGAGCTTCACGCGCTCGTGCAGGAAGACGTCGCCCGAGAAGAGCCAGCCCTCCGACGGGACGTGGAACACGACCTGATCGTCGCAGTGGCCGGGCGCCGGGATCACGGTGGCGCCGAGGTCCCCGAGGCCGACCTCGCCGGCGAGCGCGACGGGCCGGGCCGGGCGCGGGGGCCCGCCCCAGAACAGGTGCTCGTAGAAGGGCACGGGCGACGGCGCGGCGAGCAGGCGGCCCGTGGCCGCGGACGCGCGCACGTCCACGCCCTCGGCGAGCAGGCGCGCCGCGTTGCCGCTGTGGTCCTCGTGGTGGTGCGTCAGCACGGCGCGGCGCACGCCCCGCTCGCGCGCCGCGGCCACGACCTGCTCGCCGAGGGGGCCGAGCCCGCTGTCCACCATCGTGTCGCCGACGACGTAGACGTAGACCCACATCCACACGCGCCCGCCGACCGCGCGCCCCATCCGCCAGGCGTCGAGCGGCCCGACGCGCACGCGCTCGAAGCGGGGGCTCGCCGGCAGCGGCGCGCGCGACCACAGCGGGTCGAGCACGGCGTAGAGCGGCCTCACGCCCCCTCGCCCGCCAGATCCTCCGCGTAGGCGCGCCGCAGCGCGTCGCCGGCGAGCCCCTGCGCGAGGAGGTGCATGAGCTTCACCGTCGCCGCCTCCGTCGTCATCGCGCCGGTGCCCATCGCGCCGGCGTCGAGCGCGGCGCGGCCGCCCTCGTAGGCGCGCAGGTCCACGCTCCCGCGGAGGCACTGGCTGTGCACGGCGACGGCGACCCCGGCCCGGACGGCGTCGCGGATGCCCTCGGGCCAGCCCGCCTGCGGCACGTTGCCGGAGCCGAACCCGCGCAGCACCACGCCCTTCGCGCCCGCGTCCACCGCCGCGCGCAGGAGCCAGGGCCCGCTGCCGGGGACGACGTCGAGGGCCGCCACCTCCTCGCAGAAGCCGCGCGCGAGCCGGAACGGCTCCGTCACGGGCCGCGGAGGCGTCGTCTGCAGGATCTCCACGCCCATCTCGAGCAGCGGCGGCAGGTCGGGGCTCTCGAAGGCCTCGTAGGACTGGATGCTCGTCTTCGTCGCGCGGTTGCCGCGGAAGAGCCAGCGGCCGAAGAACAGCCCGACCTCCGGGAGGTCCATCGCCGCGCAGAGCGCGCTGTGGACGAGGTTCGCGCGGGCGTCGGTGCGCACGAACGCGATGGGGCGCTGCGCGCCGGTGAGCACGACCGGCTTCGGCAGGCCCCGCAGCACGAACGAGAGCGCGCACGCCGTGTAGGCCATCGTGTCCGTGCCGTGCAGCACGACGAAGCCGTCGTACCGGTCGAGCTTGTCGGCGACGGCGGCGGCGATGCGCTCCCAGTGCGCCGGCCCCATGTCGGAGCTGTCGAGGTTGCACAACAGCTCGCCGTCGACGTCGACCTCGCGCTCGAGCCCGCGGACCCACGGCATCACGTCCTCGGCGACGTGCGAGGGCGCCAGCGGCCCCGGGTCGCGCCGGAGCATGCCGAGCGTGCCGCCGGTGGCGAGGATGTGGACGCGGCGCATGTGCGGGCCCTCGTAACCGGGGGCCCGGGCCTACAGGGCGCGGGGCACGAGGCCCCGCGCCGCCGCGCTGAGGACCCCGGCCGCATCCCCCGTGGGCGGGCCCAGCTCGATCGCGCGCACCACGCCCGGCAACGCGGCGGCCACGCGGCCGGCGATCACCACGACGGGGACGCCGGCGGCGTGCGCGCGGCGCGCGACCTCGAAGGGCGCCTTGCCCTGCAGGGTCTGCGCGTCGACCGAGCCCTCGCCGGTGACCACGACGCCGGCGCGGGCGATCGCGGCGTCGAGGCCGACGCGGTCGCACACCCAGGGGGCGCCGCGCACGGTGCGGGCGCCGAGCGCGCGCAGGGCGACGGCGAGCCCCCCGGCGGCCCCGGGCGCGTCGCGGACACCGAGGAGCTCGGCCCAGCGGGCGAGCGCCGCCTCCAGCACGACGACGTCCGCGGGCGTGGCGCCCTTCTGGGGCGCGTAGAGGCGGGCGGCGTCGGAGAGTGGCGCGTCCACGTCGCACACGGCGACGAGCTCCGCGCCGACGTGCGGGAGCACGAACGGACGGGCGTCGAGCGGCGGGCCGTTCGGGCAGTCGGCGCCGAGGGCATGGAGGAACCCCGCGCCGCCGTCGCAGGTGGCGCTGCCGCCCAGCGTGACCGTGAAGCGCCGGACCCCCGCGGCGAGCCCGGCGCGCACGACGTCGCCGACGCCCGCGGTGCTCGCCCGCATCACGTCGCGCCGCCGCGCGTCGTGGCCGCAGACCTTCGCGAGCTCGATCACCCAGCCGTCGGCGACCCCCACGTCGACCTCCCGCCACGCGCCCCATGGGTCCCGCGCGCGCACCCGCGTCGTCGGCAGCGCGAGCACGTCGAGCGTGCCCTCGCCGCCGTCGGCGACGGGCACCGCCTCCCCGCCCGTCGCGGAGGCCACGATCTCCGAGGCGACGCGCGCGGAGAGGGTGCCCTTGAAGCTCGCGAGGGCGGCGACGACGCGCACGACGCCCGTGTATCACCCGCCGCGGCCACCCCTGAAAGTCCGGCCGTCGACTTCCGTTACACTGCCGCCATGCTGCTCTTCGTCCTCCTCGCGCGCGCCGAAGCCCCCGCGCCCGCGATGGTCACCACCGTCCGCGGGAACGTCACGCTGGTCGAGGCCGGCGCCCGCAAGCCCGCCCCCACCCCGCCGTTCCTGCTCCCGGCGGGCGCGTCGCTCGACGTCGCCGCCGGCGGCCACGTCGTGCTCCTGCGGCAGGGCGGCGCCTTCACGATCGACGGCCCGAAGACGGTCGACGCCGAGGCCCTGCGCCCGGCGACCGCCACGGCCGACGCCGTGGGCGACCTGCTCGCCCGCAAGACGTCGCTCGCCTCGGCCGGCGCCAGCCGCGCGGCCGGCTTCCAGATGACGCGGCCGGTCCCGGGCGAGAAGCTCCTCACGTTCGAGGAGGTGCGCTGGCGCTGCGACGCCTGCGGCCCCCAGAAGGTCGAGCTCGTCGACATGCGCACCGGCTCGGCGGCGTGGACGAAGGACGGCGAGGGGAGCGTCCGGTACGACGGCGAGCGGCTCCGGCCGGGACCCTGGGTCGCGAAGATCGGCGGCCGCGAGTTCTCGTTCGTCGTGGCCTCCGACGACGACCGGATGGCCTTCGCGCGCTCGCTCGACGCCGCGAACCTCGAGACGGTGAAGGACCCCGCCGACACCGCGCAGCTCGCCGTCGGCCTCCACCTGCTCGCGGGCTACCCGACGGACGCGCTGGTCATCGCCGAGCGCAAGAAGGACGCCGCGCTCGTCGCCGAGATCGAGAAGCGGTACAACCTCGCCCCGTGACCCAGCCCGCGCCCGTCGAGACGCCGCCGCGCGAGGCGATCGTCCGCGTCGCCCGCGACCTCGCCCACGAGGTGGTGGTCAACGTGCTCGCGGCGATGGCCATCGCGGTGCTCGCCTTCATCGTGCTCGGCGGGCGGATCGAGGACCTCTACCAGCGCGTCCGGCTCGGGGCGCCGACCAGCGGCGAGGTCGCGCTCGTCACGATCGACGAGGAGGCGCTCTACCTCTGGGACGCCGGCGACCCCACCCCGGAGGTCACTCCCCGCGGGCTCCTCGCGGAGGTCGTGCGGTTCTGCGCGGCGGCCGGCGCGAAGGTCGTGGTGCTCGACATCCTCACCGACGCGCCCGCCCCGGGCGACGACGCGCTCGCCGAGGCCGCGCGCGCGCACGGCGCGGTGATCGTGGCCGAGCGCTACGTCCCGGGCACCCCGGGCGACCCCACGCCCTTCGCGGCGGCGACCGTGCTCGGCGACGCCGTCACGCCCGCCTACGCGAACCTCGGGACCGAGGAGCGGACCGTGTTCTCGGGCGAGATGCTCGTGCGCGCCGTGCCGCTCGTGCAGGCGGTGGCGCGCTCGCGGCTCGTGGGGACCTGGCCCGGCAACCTCGTGGGCGCCTACCAGGACGACGACGCCGTCATGCCCGCGATCGCGCTCGCCGCGGCGTGGTCGCAGCGCACCGGCCGCCCCCCGCGCGAGCTGGAGAACGTGCTCCAGGGGCGGTGCGGCGGCGCGCCGCCGGCCTGCACGGTCTCGCTCGCGGACCTGGGGCTGCCGCCCTCGCCCGTGCCGCTCCACGCGCTGCTCCCCGTCAACTTCCGCGGGCCCGAGGGCGGCGACCGCATCCCGGCGGTGCCGGCCGCGCGGATCCTGCGCGCCGCGGGCGAGGCGGCGCTCGCGCGGACGCTGGGCCTCGACCTGCCCGTGACGGTCCCCGCCGATCTGCGCGAGATCCTCGGCGGGAAGGCGGTGGTGGTGGGCCGCGTGGACGACGCCGCGAACGACCGCTTCGTGACGCCGTTCTCGTTCCCGGCCATGCTGGACGCCGACATGTCCGGCATGCGCGTCCACGCCCAGCTGCTCGACACGCTCCTGTCCGGGCGGCACCTCCGCCGCGCCGGCGGCGGCGTCGCCTGGATGGCCGCGCTGGCGCTCGCGGTCGCGGTCGTCGGCACCCGGCGGCTCGCTCCGGCGCGGCACCTCGCGGCGTGGTCGGCGGCGGCGGTCGCGATGGTCGTCGCCGGCGTCGTGACCTTCCGCGTGACCGACGGCCTCGCGATCGACGTGGGGCCCGGCGTGCTCGCCGTGCTCCTCGGCATGCTCGCCGTCCACCTGTACGGCAGGGGGGCGAACCCCGGATGAGCGTGATCTTCGGGCTCTTCCTGCTCGTGGCGCAGGCGATCGCCGGGCCGGGCACCGTCGCCGTCATGTACTTCCAGAACCAGGGCAACCCGGAGCTGGAGCCGCTCAAGGTCGGCCTCGCGCAGATGCTCACGACCGACCTCGTGGGCGCGGGCGGCGCGAAGATCGTGGAGCGCACGCAGCTGCAGGCGGTGATGGACGAGCTGAAGCTCGGGCACTCGCCGATGGTCGACAAGGACACGGCGGCGAAGGTCGGGAAGCTCCTCGGCGCCGAGTACGTCGTGCTCGGCAGCTACTTCGAGCTCGCCGGGACGCTGCGGGTGGACGCGCGCATGGTCCGCGTCGAGACCGGCGAGATCGTCCACGCGCAGGGCGCGAACGGGAAGGTCGCCGACTTCCTCGAGCTCGAGCGCGCCGTCGCGACGTCCTTCCGCGAGGCCGTCGCCCGCGTGATCCCCGGGGCCCTCGCCGCGCTGCCGCCCGTCGCCGCGGCCGTGGGCGCGAGACCGCTCGAGGCGGCGATGGCGCTCTCCGACGGGCTCATCGCGCTCGACCAGAAGGAGCTGCCGCGGGCGCGGGAGAGCTTCCAGAAGGCGATCGCGGCGGACCCGCGGCTGGAGGCCGCGCGGGAGCAGCTGGCGGGGATGGACCTGTGACTCATGCGTCGTAGGAGCTTCCTCACGCTGCTCGCCTTCACCCCCTTCGCCCTCGCCGCCGGCGTGGACGAGGGCGAGTTGGCCTGGGACGCCGGCGACCTCGATCGCGCCTTGTTGATCTGGGAGAAGGCCCTCGCGGGCGCGGAGGGCGAGGCGCGGGTCGACCTCTTGTTGCGCGTGGCGTCGGTGCACCGCGCCGCGGGCCGCCTCGCGAAGGCGGACGCGTCGCTCGTCGCGGCCGAGAAGCTCGGGCTCCTCGCCGCGCGCGTGGCCAACGACCGCGGGCTCTGGCACCTCGCCGCGGGCGACCCGAAGCGCGCGGTGGACAGCGTCGCCGCCGCGTTCAAGCAGGCGCGCGACGCGGGCGATCCCGCGCTCGCCGCCAACGCCGCCACGAACCTCGGGCTCGCCCGGATGGCGCTCGGGCGCCCGGAGGAGGCCGCGAAGGCCTTCACCGGCGCCGCCGAGCTCTTCGTCACCCTCGGCGACGACGTGGGCCGCGCCGACGCGCTCACCAACCTCGGCCTCGCCCACCGCCGCGCCGGGCGCCTCCGCGAGGCCCGCGCGTCGCTCGAGGAGGCGATCGCGCTCTTCCGCGGCAAGGGCGCCGTCGCCGGCGAGATCGACGCCACGAACGACCTCGCCATCGTGCTGCAGGAGCTCGGCATGGACGAGGCCGCGGCCCCGCTCTACGAGGCCGCGCTGAAGAAGGCGAAGGACCCGCGCCGCCAGGCCGCGTTGTACGCCAACTACGCGACCGTGTTCCACCGCCGCGGCGACGCGCGGAAGGCCGAGGAGCTCTACCGCAAGGCGGAGTCGCTCGTGACCGGCGACGAGCGCGCCGCCATCACGCTCCAGCGGGCCCTGCTCGGCGAGCCCGACGTCGCGACCTACCGCGCGTTGTACGAGGCGGCGAAAGACCCGCGGACGCGCGCGATCGCGGCGCTCAACCTCGGCGGCATGGTGTGGAAGAGCGACCCGGCCCTCGCCGCGAAGCTCGCCGCCGAGGCGCGCGCGAGCGGCGACGCCTCCGCGGCCTGGCGCGCCGACTACCTCGACGGGAAGGTGCTCCTCGCGGCGGGCAAGCGCGACGACGCGATCGCGGCGCTCCGGCGCGCGGTCGACGCGCTCGAGCGCACGCGGCGGGGCCTCGGCGAGGACGAGGCGAAGGGCTTCCGCACCTCCCACGACGCCGTCTACGAGACGCTGATGGACGCGATGCTGGCCACGGGCGACACCCGCGGCGCCGCGGCCGCCGCCGAGCGCATGGTGCTCGCCGACCTCGGCGCTCCGCCGATCCCCGACGACCCCGCCGCCGCCGAGCTGCGCGCGCTCTCCGAGCGCGAGGCCTGGCTGCAGCGGTCGCTCGCCGGGGCGCCCGAGGAGCGCGCGGCCGCGCTGCGCGCCCAGCTCGGCCAGCTCCAGGCCGAGTTCGCGATGAAGGTCGACCAGCTGCGCGCGACCTACCCGCACTTCGCCGAGCTCGTCCGCACCGACCCCGAGGACCTCGAGGCCGTGCGCCGCGAGCTGCCCGCGGGCGTGGTCGTCGTGCAGCCCGTGCTGTTGCCCGACCGCCTGCTGCTGCTGGTGTACCGTCGCGAGCGGCTGCTCGCACGCGACGTGAAGGCCGAGGGCAACCGCATCGCCCAGCAGGTCGCGCTCGTCGCGCGCAGCCTCCGCGCCGCCGACACCTGGGACCCGGCGTGGACGCGCCAGCAGTGCGACGTCCTCGGCGAGTGGCTCCTGAAGCCCATCGAGGAGGAGCTGAAGGACGCCAGCGTGGTGGTGTGGAGCGCGACGGGCGTGTTCCGCCAGCTCCCGTTCGCGCTCGTGCGCCTCGACGGCAAGTGGCTCGCCGAGCGCGCCGCGGTCGTCAACGTCACGCACGTGGGCTCGCTGCGGGCGCCGGCCGCCGCGTTCGCCACGACGGGCTCGCAGATGCTGCTCGTCGGCAACCCGGACGGCACGTTGCCCGGCGCCGAGGCCGAGGTGCGGGACATCGCGAAGGCCTTCGACGGCGCGCGGGTGCTGGTGCGCACGGAGGGGACCCGCGACGCCGTGCTCGAGAACGCGCGCGAGCGCCGCGTGGTGCACCTCGCGACGCACGGGATGCTCGACCCGGAGGCGCCCGACCGCTCCCACCTCGTCCTCACCGGCTACCCCGACCTGACCGGGCGCCTGACCTACCGCGAGATCCCCGGGCTCGGGCCCTGGCTCGACACCGCGCGCCTCGTCGTGCTCTCGGCCTGCGAGTCGGGCCTCCCGGTCGACCCGGTGCCCCGCGACGGGGCCCCCGCCCCGCTCGCCATCAACGGGCTCGCCGCGCAGTTCCGCCGCGCGGGCGTGGAGACGCTGGTCGCGAGCCTGTGGAAGGTCGACGACGCCGGCACGATGACGCTGATGGAGGCGTTCTACGCGGAGCTGGCGAAGGGCGTGGACATCGCGCGGGCGATGCAGGCGGCCCAGAAGAAGCTCATCGGCGGGGAATTGGCGCACCCGTACTACTGGGCGCCGTTCGTGGTGATGGGGGACTGGAGGTAGGCTTTAGGCTTTAGGGCTACCGAATCTCCAGATCGACGTAGCCGTCGGGGGTCTTCCGGGCCGCCTTCGTGACGACCCAGGCGCCGTCCCGCTCCTCGAGGATCACTCCAACGGTGAGCTTGCCCTTGTCGCCCTCGACCTTGTGCTCGAAGCGGGCCTGGCCGTCCCGGCTGCCGCCCTTCGGGAACCAGTCGGACTCGAAGTGGCGGTTGGGGCCGACGAGCTCGCCGACGGCCTCGCTCCGCTCGACCCAGTCGTGCGAGGCGAGGAACGCGGGCGTCTCGCGGAGCTGCCACGCCGTGACGAACGGCCACATCGCGCCGAGCGCGACGATGCCGGTCCCGACGGCGATCCCGGCCCAGACGAGCGCGTTCTTCATCGCGCCGGACTAACTCACGGCGATGCGCAGGTCGTCCTTGCCGGCGCGCTTCACCTCGTAGAGGACGGCGTCGGTGCGGCGGAGCATCTCGTCGGTCGTGGCGGGCGGCGTGGAGAAGCTCACGGCGCCGATGCTGGCGGTCACGGGCCACGGGCGCAGCGCCGCGCGCAGCGTGGCCTGGAGGCGGGCGAGGAGCGCGCTCGCGCACTCTTGGTCGGCGCCGACGAGCAACATGGCGAACTCGTCGCCGCCGAGGCGCGCGACGGTGTCGCCGCGGCGGACAGCGCCGGCGAGCGTGGTGGCGACGAGCTTGAGCAGCGCGTCGCCGCCGGCGTGGCCGAGGCGGTCGTTGACCTGCTTGAAGCCGTCGAGGTCGAGGTACACCGCGGTGACGGGCACGTGCGCGGTCCCCATCGCGCGCAGCGCGAGCGCGGCGGCCTCGTCGAAGCGGCGGCGGTTCGCGATGCCGGTGAGCGCGTCGGTGCCGGCCAGCTCGCGCTCCTGGGCGAGCGCCGTGCGCAGGCGGACGGCGAGCGCGAGGATGACGAGCAGGAAGGCGACGTGGAGCCAGGCGTCGGGGGACATCGGGGGCCTCTCTGCTCGAGACGCCCGAGGCGCCCCGCGCTGCCACCCGCCCGACCGAACGTGACGCGGCGTGACTAAAGGGCGCTCGCCGTGCCCATGACCGCGCAGGGGAGCGGGTGCCGCAGCTGGACGGCGCGGTCCGTCGCGAGCCGCAGGGCCTTCGCGGGCGTCGCCCCGCGCGCCCCGAGCTGGAGCTCGACCCCGCCGGCCTGCTCGACCTCCACGGGCGCGCCGTCGATCGTGACGGCGACGTCGTCGGGGAGGGCCTCGCCGAAGAGCAGGAGCGTGACGGGCGTGCCGCTGAACGCGAGCTGGACGCCCACCTCGTCGAAGCGCGACCACACCTTCTCGGCGGCGCGCACCTCGAGCTTTCCGGGCGCGGCGAGCGCGGCGGGCAGGTGGGCGAGGTCGTCGTCCATGCCCGGCGTCTTCACGACGAACACCCCCGGCGCCTCGCGGCGGGGGGCGAGGCCGTAGTCGAGGAGGCGCGCCTCGATCGCGGCGTCGGCCTCCGGGCACCCCGTGAACGTCAGGCGCGCGGGCGGGCCCGCGGCCTCGCCGGCCGTGCCCTGCACCGTCGCGAACCAGGCCACCGTCGCGCCGACGAGCAACGTGCCGAGCGCGATCGGGAGCGCCATGAACAGCAGCACCTGGCGCGGGCGGGTGGCGACGGGTTGGTCCATCGGGGGCCCCTCCTATTACGCTGCCGCCGTGCGGGCGCCGCTCCGGATCGCCGTCGTCCTCGTCGCGCTCGCGATCGTCGCCCGCGCGTGGACCACGCTGGCCGGCCCGGGCGACCTCCCGGCGTTCGACGCCGCCGACTACCTCGCGCGGGCGCTGCGGGTGCTCGACGGCGTCGACGGCGAGCTGTTGCGGCCGGACATGCACCCGCCGGGCTGGCCGTTCGCGCTCGCGGCGTGGATGGGCCTCGTCGGCCGCGGCTTCCTCGCCGCGCGGGTGCTCGCCACGTTGCTCTCGCTCATCGCGGTCGCGCAGCTCGCGTGGCTCGGCCGGAAGCTCGACCCCGAGCGGGGCGCGCTCGCCGGGGCGATCGCGGGGACGCTCGCGATGGCGACCGGCGAGCACCTGCGGCTCGTGACGGCGCCGATGACCGAGCCGCTCGCGCTGGTGGTCACCCTCGGCGCCCTGATCGCGGCCGTCGACCTCCCCGACGCGCGGCACCCCTGGCCGCACCTGCGCTTCGGGCTCTGGGTGCTCGCCGGGGCGCTCGTCCGCTACAACGTCGCGCCCATGCTGATCGCGCCCGTCGTGCTCCACCGGCTCGCGACGACGCGGCGGCTCGACGTCGCGGCGGTGATGTGGGTGGCGCCGGTGATGCTGGTGTTCGTGGCGTGGGAGGCGGCGTCGCGGGGGGTCCTCGCCGAGGTCGGGAGCTTCACGCGCAACCTCGACTCGCAGCTGCCGTTCTGGCGCGATCTCACGTGGGTGCCCGAGGCGCTCGCCGAGCACTACGCGGGCTGGCCCGCCGCCGTCGCCGGGATGGTCGCGTTCGTCGCCGCGCTGGCGCGCCCGGCGGACCCGCGCGTGCGCCTCGTCCAGGCGTGGGTGGTCGTCGCCGTCGCCGCCATCGCGCTGCACCCCTACAAGCTCGCGCGCACGCTGCACCCGGTGGTGCCGATCGGCGGGCTGGTGGTCGCGCTCGCGTTCGCCCGCGTGCACGTCCGCGCGCACGTCCTCGCCGGGTTCGCCGCGCTCGCCTGGGTGGCGATCATGCTCCGGCCCGCGCGGATGGAGGAGCTGAAGAAGGACGCCGACGTGTTCGCGAACGCCGCCGCCGCCGAGATCGTCGCGCGGGCGGTGCGCTACGGCGAGTTGGGCGCACGCGTGAAGGTCGTCGTGTCCGGGCGCACGCTCGCCTACCCCGCCGTCGAGGTCGCGCTGCGCATGCGCCATTTGCCGGCGCACGTCGTGAAGGGCTCGCCCGCGATGAACCGCTGCGAGTCCGGGGCCTGCCCCGAGCGGCTCGCCGAGGCCCTCGAGCCGGTGCCCGACGGGCGCACCGTGTGGCTGGCGATCGCGGACGAGGAGCGCATGAAGCTGCCGAAACAGAGCAAGCCCCCGCTGTCGACCCGCTTCGTGCCCGAGACCCCGAAGCGGAACCACCCGTCGATCCGGCAGGCGGCGGCGTTCGAGGCGGGGGCCGAGGCGCGGGGGCTCACGCTGCTCGAGCGCTACGAAGACCCGGAGGGCTGGCTCGTCGCGAGCTTCTGGGGCTACCCCGCGGGCCAGGCCACCGGGTTCTGAGGAAGGTAGCCGAGGACCTCCCTCGCGCGGCGGCCGTCGAGCACGCCGCTGTAGTGGAAGCGGCGGCGGTTCATCCCGTAGCGGAAGTCGTGGTCGCCCACGCGCTGGCGCAGGCGGTAGAGCGGCGTGATGAGCCCGCCGGGGAGCGGCACGCCGATGCTGCCCCACTTGCGGATGGCCTCGGAGAGCGGCAGCGTGTCGAAGCCGGGGACGTTGCAGACGCCCTGCTCGGACGCGCGCACGGCGAGGTGCAGCGCGTGGACGATGTCGCGCATGCTCGCGACGTTGATCATCGGGTCGTAGCCGAAGGGGCGCGCGCAGACGGGCGACTCGAGGTAGTCGAACAGCTGGCTGCCGGTCCCGGGGGCGAGCGCCTCGGCGCAGCGCAACACCACGATCTGCAGGCGGGAGAGCCCCATGCGGACGCACGCGTGCAAATCGGCCTCGACGCGGTCGCGCACGAACTGGGGCGCGTTCTGCGAGAGGTTCAGCGGGTGGTCCTCCGCGATGAGGATGGGGAGGTCGTGCTGGACCTGGTAGACCTCGGCGTAGCTCTTGAGCACGAAGCGGTGGATGGTCGGGTGGCGCTCGCAGAGCTGGAGCAGCGCGCGCGTGGCGTCGACGTTGAGCGCGTGGACGCCGCCCCCCTCCTCCATCGCGCTGCGGCTCATCGCGGTGTGGACGACCACCTCGACGCCGAGGTCGCGCGCGGGGCCGAAGAGCAGGTCGTGGACCTGGCGCTCGCGCTTCAGGTCGACCTGCAGGTAGGTGAGCCGGCTCATGTGCCGGAACGGCAGCGCCTCCTCGGGGCGGCGCCGCCCGATGGCGAGCACGTGGCCGATGCCCTCGTCGGCGAGCAGGGTGCGGGCGAGCAGCTCCCCGAGGGGCGCGTCGGTGCCGGTGACGAGGACGCCCTTGAGCGGAGCGCTCACGAGAAGATCCCGGTGCGCTCGGCGAGGCCCTTCTCGAGCAGCCCCTGGACCGCCGCCTTCACGCGGGCGGCGGCCTCGCGGACGGCGGCGGGATCGTCGGCGTGCTCGGGCCGGTAGTCCTCGTGCACCGGGATCGGCTCGCCGTAGAGCACGTGGTAGCGCACCGGCAGCGGGATGGGCGTGAGCGTGACGGGGATGAACGGCATCCCCAGCACGGAGATGGGGATGCGCCCGATCTGCGGCATCTGCTCCTCCGCGCCGACGACCCCGAAGGGCACGACGGGGGCGCGGTGGCGGATGGCGAGCTCGACGTGGCCGACGCGCCACTCCTGGAGGCGGTAGCGGTCGCGGAAGTGCTTCGCGATGCCGGGCACGCCCTCGGGGAAGATCATCAGGAGCTCGCCCGCCTCGAGCAGCGCGCGTGCGTTGCCGCGGCTGCCGCCCACCATGCCGCCGCGCGCGAACAAGGTGCCGATGAACGGGATCATCGGCACGAAGTGGTCGGCGACGGCGCGGGCGACGCGCGGGGGCTCGGTGTGGCGCAGGACGTCGAGCCACACCATCATCCCGTCGACCGGGAGGGCGCCGGAGTGGTTGCCGGCGAGCACGGCGGGGCCGGTGTGCGGGATGTGCTCGTGCCCCCTCGACACGACGCGGAAGTACTTGTCGTAGAGCGGGGCGACCACGGCCTCGCCGAAGGCGACCACGTCGGGGTGCAGGCCGAACGCGTCGTAGCCGTGCCCCGCGTTCGCGTACGCGAGGCGCGACAGGCGCTGCATCTCCTCCTGCGGCAGCGAGACGGCCGCGAGGGCGCGCGCGAGGGAGGGCAACATCGACATGCGCCGGCCTCATACGCCGAGGTCGGGTCCGCTGCCAGCCGGCGACCCGGCCGCCGTGCGAGCCGACCGACCCTCGCTCCCTGCCCGTCGATCGCCGCATGGCGCCTCGGCGGCGCGCGAGCCATGGCCTCCGCGACGGGATCCACGCCGAAGGAGGTCGACCCTGCCGCGCCTGCCCCCCGTCGTCTGCTTCGCCGCCCCCTCGGGGACCGGGAAGACCACGCTCATCGAGGGGCTCGTCCGCGTGCTGACCGCGCGCGGCCGGCGCGTGGGCGTGTTGAAGTCGGACGCCCACCGCCTGAAGCTCGACACCCCCGGGAAGGACTCCTGGCGCTTCCGGGAGGCGGGCGCGCACGCGGCGCTGGTGCTCGGCGGCGAGCAGATGGGCCTCTTCACGGGGGTGGAGGGCCCGATGAGCCTCGGCGCCGTGATCGACCGCTACCTCGGCGACGTGGACCTCGTCCTCGGCGAAGGGTTCCGCAAATCGGGCCTGCCTTCGGTTCGGGTGTCTCGCGCCGGGGTGGCGTGCGATCCCGCGTGGGAGCCGCCGGCGAACCTCGTCGCGTGGGTGTCGGACGCGCCGATCGACACGTCGCTGCCTGTGTTGCCGCTGGGCGATCCCTCCGCCGTCGCGGACTGGATCGAGGCCGGCTGGCTCTCGGCGCGTCCCCGCGAGCGGCGCGTGACCGTCGTGTTCCCGTGTGGCTCGGGCTGGACCGCGGCCGACGTCGCGCGAGGGGTGGACCTGTGCGACCGCGCCGGGTTCGGCGAGCCGCTCTTCGTGGCCGGACACGGCGCGCGCGTGCTCGGCGCCCGCGTCGTGGAGGACCTGCGCCCCGGGCTCGGCGCGCTGGGCGCGTTGCTCACGGGGCTCGCCGCGGTCGAGACGCCCGACGTGCTGCTGGTGGGCCCACGCCACCTGCGGGCGCCGCCGGGCCTCCTCGCCGCGCTCGCGCAGGCGGGGCCGCGCGCCGCGGACGTCGTGGCGCCGGTGGTCCGGGGGTTCCCCGAGCCGCTCCTCGCGTTGTACGGGCACCGTTGCCTCGGCGCCATCCAGGCCGCGCTGCTCTCCGGCGAGCGGAAGGTGGCAGGCTGGTGGGGGCAGGTCCGGACGGTGGGGATCGAGGAGGCGACCTGGCGGGCCTGGGACCCGGATGCGTCGGCGTTCGGGGGCGCCTGACTCGTTCGGACTATGATGCGCCGATGCTGGATCCCGTCGCCGACAGCAACCCCGAGGAGACCGCCCGCGACCTCTGCGCCCAGATCGGGCACCGCGACGCGCGCCTGACGCGCGCGCGGGACGGCCGCGAGCACCACCTGTTCCGCGTCCAGTTCCCGTTCGGCGAGCGGATGCTCAAGTTCCCGCGCGTCGACGCCCTCGCCGACCCGTACGACCCCGATCGCCGGCCCGCCGAGCGCCTCCGCGCCGAGGGGTTCGCCATCGGGCTCGCGAAGGGGGTCGCGGTCCCCGGCGACTACAAGGTGCACGAGACGACGCCGGTGTGCGCGACGATGACGATCATCCCGGGCACGACCGCGGAGATCGCCCACGAGAAGGGGCAGATGGACGAGGAGATGCTGCTCAAGGTCTGCATCCAGATGGGCAAGACCCTCGCCGCGCTCCACAGCCGCAAGCGCCCCGAGCAGCCCGGGCTGCTGCCCGACCTGCCCTTCACCGACCCGTCCACGGCGCGGCTGTTGCACCTCGACTTCCACCTCGGCAACGTGATGGGCAAGCCCGCGCTCGGCGGCGCGTGGACCATCCTCGGCGTGGTCGACTGGACCTGCGCGCGGTGGGGCCCGCCCGAGGCGGACCTGGTGGAGATGCAGGTGAGCGTGTTCGTGTCGAACCCCCGCGCGCGCGACGCCTTCGTCGCCGGGTACCGGCACGCGAGCGGGCGCGCCATCGACATCGCCGACCTCGAGCAGCGCGCCACGCTGGAGATCGCGCGGCGCCTCGACGAGGACCCGCCCACCGTGCCGGGCATGGCCAACCACTGGAAGAAGTGGGTCGAGAAGCAGGGGAAGAAGCGGTGATCCGCGTGATGCAGGCGGGCGACTGGCCCGCGCTGGTGGAGGTGCTCGGACGCGCCTTCAACCTGCCGGACCCCGCGCGCTGGGCGACCTTCCGCGAGCGCATCGGGGACGGGAACTTCCGCGTCGCGATCGACGGCGACACGCTCGTCGGCGGGCTCGGCTGCTACCCGCTCGGGCAGTGGTTCGGCGGCCGGAGCGTGCCGATGGGCGGGCTCGCGGCGGTGGGCGTGGCCCCGGAGCGGCGCGGCGAGGGCGTCGCGGCGCGGATGGTCGCCGACACGCTCCGCTGGCTGCGGGAGACCGGCCGCCCGCTCGCCGGGCTCTATGCCTCGACCCAGCACGTCTACCGGAGCGTCGGCTTCGAGCAGGCGGGCAACCGGGTGGCCTGGAGCGTGCCGCTCGACGCGCTCCACGCCGCCGACCGCTCGCTCGTCGCGACGCGCGTGGAGGCGCCGCCGCGCGAGCTCTACCGCCCGGCGCACGGGAACCTCGACCGCAGCGAGGCGATCTGGCAGCGGATCGCGGTGCCCCGGGAGGGCACGCGCTGGTTCTACCGCCTCGGCGACGACGGCTACGTCGTGCTCGGCCACGAGGGAGACCAGCACTACGACGTCGTCGTGTTCGACCACGCCACGCACACGCCCGAGGCCGCCCGGCGGTTCTGGTCGCTGCTCGCCGACCACCGCTCGCTCGGGAAGAACGCGCGCTGGTTCGGCCCCGCCAACGAGCCGCTCCTCGCCTTGCTCCCCGAGATGCGGGCGAGCGCGGAGAAGTTGGAACGCTGGATGCTGCGGGTCACGGACGTGCCGCGGGCGCTGGCGATGCGCGGCTACGCGGCGAACGGCGTGCTCGACCTCTCGGTCGACGACCCTCTCCTCCCCGAGAACACGGGGCGCTGGCAGCTCGTCGTGCAGGACGGCGAGGCGACGGTCTCGCGCGGCGGGCGGGGCACGCTCCTCTGCGGCCCACGCGGGCTCGGCCCGCTCTACAGCGGGCTCTTCGACGCCTGGGCGCTTCGCGCGATCGGCCTCGTCGACGGCGACGACAACGCCTGCGCGGCGGCGGCGCGCCTGTTCGGCGGTCCCGAGCCGTTCATGCGCGAGATGTACTGATCGCTCACTGCGTGGGGCGGACCGAGGTGGGTTCCACGAAGTACATCTGCCAGGGCCCCATCCCGTGGAGCTGGACGACGGACTCGGTCCTGGCCCAGGCGTAATGGTGCGTGCGCGCCGGCATGAACGCGAAGCTCCCGGCCGTCATCGCATGGCCCTTCTCCGGGTCGAAGGTGTCGCCGGTCGCCATCCACACCTCGCCCGAGACCACGGTGACGTGTTCGTCCGCGGGGTGCCAGTGCGGCGGGATCTTCGTGCCGGCGGGGAGCCGGAGGCGCATCGTGAACAGGCCGGACCGGTTCGGGTCGCCCTCGAGCACCGCCATCCTCGCCCCCGGGATCTGCGCGGGGCCGTCCTTCCATGCCAGCTGATCGGGCGTCACGACCCGGTGCTCGCCGACCGGCACGTCTCCACCGGGTCGGCCGGAGGCGGGTTTGGGCGCGTCCCCCGCGGTCGCCGTGGACAGGAGCGCGAGCGCGAACAGGAAGCGAGACATGATTTCCCCCCTGTCGAGGGGAATAATCACGCCGCGGGGACCGCCCCGGCGGCCGCGAGGGCCTCGTCCAGCTGCGCGTGCGCGCGTGCGAGCGCGGGCGGGAAGCGGATCTCCACCACGTCGGCGTGCGCGCGCGGAGGCGCCAGCGCCGCGGCCGCCACGAGGTCCCCGAGCGGGACGGTGGGGCCGGCGCGGAGCACGAGGTCGGCGCCGTCGCGGGCGAGGGCCGGGGCCTCGACCGGGGCGGGCTCGGGCTTCCGGGCGTCGGCCACTTCCTGGAGCGTCGCGCGCAGGGCGGCGGCGTCCACCGCGACGCGCTCGCCCTCCTCCACCCACGCGAGCCCGAGCGGCTCGAGCACGCCGACCACGCCGGCGAGGAGGCGCCCGGCGGCGCCCTCGTCCGCGCGCGGGCGGAGGCCGGTGTAGAGGAAGCGCATCGCGTCTGCGTCCGCGAAGAGCAGGGCGAGGAGGTCGGCGTGGGTGAGCGGCACGCGCTCGGCCGACGCCGCGAGCTGCACCAGCAGCGTCCAGGCGAGGTGGGCGGTGTCGGCGACGCTCCCCCCCGGCGGGCGCCCGAGCAGCTCCTCGGCGGCCGCCCGCGACGGCGACGCCGGCGACAGGAGCCACCGG
>JBMOQZ010000398.1:0-45147 GCA_049322475.1 Myxococcota bacterium
GTGGATCGCGCTCGCGTGGCGCGCGCTCGTGCTCGCGGCCTCCGCGCGCGTCCTGCTCCAACGGGCGCCGCGGGCCGCGGCCGACCTGCTCTCGGTGCTGCTGCTGGCGACACCCGTGTCGTGCGAGCTCGCGGCGCGCGGCACCTACCTGCGCAAGGCGTGGGACGTGGAGCGTCTCACGTCCGAGTCCTCGCCCACGAAGGGCTGGCGCGATCCCGAGCCGTTCTGGAGCGGCGCCTGCGGGCCCGAAGGGGCGGCGGAGGCGCGCGCGGTCCTGTTCGCCGGGGGCTCGTCCACCGGCGGCGCGTACCAGTTCCTCGACGAGCCCGAGGCCTTCTTCGCCGCGCGGGCCCACGAGCGCCTCTGCGAGCGCCTGCCGCCCGACACGCGGCTCACGACCACGAACCACGGCGGCGGCGGGCGCGACACGTTCACGATCTCCCGCACGATCGATCTGCTGATGGACCGCGCCGCCGACCCCGAGGTCGTCGTGCTCTACACGGGGGTCAACGACCTCGCGGGCGGCACCAACACGAAGACCCGCAAGGAGCGCGAGGCCGAGGAGGAGGCCCGCGGGGCGGCGCTCGACGGCGCGCTCGGGGTGGCGATGCGCTCGCGCGTGCTCACGGGCATGTCCTTGTGGGTGAGGCCGCTCCAGCAGCGCGACGGGAAGGTGGTCGCGGACGTGCCGCTCCCCGACGCCGAGGAGAACCTCCGGCGGATCGCGGCGGCCGTCGCCGCGCGCCGCGCCACGCTCCTGCTCGTCACCGAGTACGCGACGGCGCAGATGGACGGGGTGCTGCTGCCGTACGCGCGGATGGAGGCGCGGCTCGCCGACGAGCTCGACGGGGTGGAGTGGTTCGACCTCCGCGCGGCGGTCGCCGGCACCCCGGAGGCCGAGCTCCTCGCCGATCGCAACCACCTCTCGCGCGAGGGCTCGGTGCGCGTGGGCGCGCTCCTCGCCGCGGAGGTGGCGCGGCTGCTCGACCTGCCGGAGGCGGAGCCGATCGCCGCGCCCTGATCCCGTGGCGACGCGCCGTCGACCGGGATATGCGAATTTCGGGGATGAAACCTATTCAAACAGGCAGGGGGCAGGTCCGCCACGGGCTCTCCGTGTACCGGACGCCGGCCCACCTCGCCGCGGGCGTGGCCGCCTTCGCGACCCGGGCCCTGCACGCCGGCGCGCCGGTGGTGCTGGTGCCGTCGCGCGCGCACCGCGCGGCCGTGCTCGCCGGCGTCGAAGGCATGGGCATCGACGTCGCCGCGGGGCTCGCCGATGCGCGGCTCCTCGTGCTCGACGCCGACGAGGTCGCGGCCGCCTGCATCGCCGAGGGGGACGTCGCGGGCGCGTGGACCGCGTTCGAGCGCCACCTCGACGCGTTGCGGTCGCGGGGCGCGCGCCGCGTCGCGGTGTGGGGCGAGGGGACCGACCTGTTGCTGAAGGCGGGTCGCCGGGACCTGTCCGCGCGCCTCGAGCGGCGCTGGTGCGAGGCCACGGCGACGGACACGGCCCTCGACCTCGCCTGCTCCTTCTGCGCCGACCTGCTCGACGAGGCGTCGTGGGGAGCCGAGCTCGCGGGCGCCTGCGCGCTCCACACCGACGTCACCGACGTCGAGGACGCCGAGCGGATCGAGGCGCTCGTGGACCGCGCGGTCGCGGTGGTGCTCGGCCCGCGCGTCACGGGGATGGCGTGGAGCTTCGCCGACGCGCGCCCGCCCGACCCGGGCGCGCTGCCGGTGGCCCTCGCGCGCCTTCTGTGGCTGCGGGAGCAGATGCCCGCCACCTGCAGCCGGGTGCTGGCCGTCGCGCGGGGGCTCGCGGGCGCGTGATCACGCGGCCATGCGCCGCAGGCCCAGCGCGACGAGCAGGCTCTGGGCGATGAGCGCGCCGAGCGCGAGGATCGTGGGCGCCATCGACTCGCCGAAGCCGGTCAGCACGATGAGGCCCACCTGCGGGTCGTTCGCCCACTCCGGCGTCGACGGCACCCGCAGCGCGACGGTCATCAGATCCGTCGCCGTCCCGCCGAGCCCCGCGAAGAGGATCGTGGCGCCGAGCGCGACCTGGTAGGGCACGCGGCCGGGGCCGGGCGCCCAGGCGAAGCGCGCGGCGTTCACGAGCGCGAGCCCGCCGAAGACGAGGATGACGAACATCGGGAAGCCGCCCATGCGGAAGAACTCCATCGAACACCTCCGACCCGTCCAACGAAGGTCGGGGGCGAGCGTGACGAAAAAGATTCCGCGTCACGGGCGCTCGCTTCGTGCGTTGATCCGCGTGCATGGACGAGCCCGCGATCGCGCTGCCGGCGCTGCGCCGCCTCGACCCCGGCGCGATCGACGCCGTGTTCGACGCGTACGCGCCGCGGCTGAACGGGTTCTTGCGCCGCATGGGCGCGAGCGTGGAGGTGGCCGAGGAGCTGGTGCAGGAGACGTTCGTGCGCCTCGTCCGGCACGCCCCGCGCTTCGCCGACGGCACGCGGATCGGCGCGTGGTTGTTCACGGTCGCGCGCAACCTGTGGATCTCGCACCGCCGGTGGGCGTGGGTCGACGGCACGCGCCTCCTCGAGGTCGCGTGGGCGCCGCGGCGGGGATCGCCGACCCCCGCGGACCACTTCGCCGCGTCCGAGGCGCAGGCCCGCGTGGAGCGCGCCGTCGCCGCGCTCCCCGAGGTGCAGCGCGAGGTCTTCCTGCTCGTCGTCGGCGAGGGCCTCGACCCCGCCGAGGCCGCCGCCGTGCTCGGCATCACTCCGGAGGCCGCGCGCCAGCGGCTCGCCCGCGCCCGCCGCGCGGTAGAGGAGGGCCTGTCATGATCGATCCCATCCCGCTGCGCCCCGACGCCGAGCGTCGCGTCCGCGAGGTCGTGCGCCACGAGGCGCGCCTCGCCCGCCTCCCGCTCGCCGAGGCCGCGCTGCACGGCGGCTTCGCCCTCGGCGCGGTGGTGTGGGCGCTGGCGGCGGTGTTCGGGTGACGGGGGCGCGGCGCCCTCACCAGGGCAGGACCTCGCCGTTCGCGTGCCAGAACGTGCCGCTGCGCTCGAGCGTGAGCGCGTCGATCCGGGCGAGCAGGCCGTCCACGGCGTCACGTGGCTCCACCCCGTGGGTGCCCCCGATCATCTCGGTGCGGACCATGCCCGGGTGGAGGATCGCCACGGCGATGCCGCGGGGTCGCAGGTCCCGGGCGAGCGACACGCCGGCGGCGTTGAGCGCCGCCTTCGACATCCGGTAGCCGTAGGCGCCGCCCGACCCGTTGTCGCCTATGGAGCCCATCCGGCTCGTGATCAGCGCGATCTTCGCGCCCGGAGCGAGGCGCGGGAGGACGGCGTGGACGGTCCGGAGCGCGCCGAGCGCGTTCACGCGGAACTGGTGCTCGATGGAGGCGAAGTCCATCGCGTCGAGCGATTCCCGCCGCAGGACGCCGGCGTTCGCCACCACGAGGTCGAGGGTGTCCCCGGCCGTGCGCCGCGCCAGCGCCTCGCCCGCCGCGGGGTCGGCCACGTCGATGCCGGCCTCCACCCGCGCGCCGAGCGCGTCGAGCTCGGGCGAGGAATGGCGGCAGACCGCGAGGACCGCGTGTCCGCGCGCGCCGAGCTGGCGCACGAGCTCGAGGCCGATCCCGCGGTTCGCGCCGGTGACGAGGGAGGTGGGCATCGGAGGGAGCTAACCGGGGCACGGGGGGGAGCGGCACCGGCGCAGGGAATCGGGCCAGAGCCCGCGTGGATGTCGCGGTCGCGGACCAGAGCCCCTCCGAGTGTCGGGGTCGTGGACCAGCGCGCCTCCGGACAGTCGGTCGGGCTCCGGTCGCAGCCGGCGACACTCGTCGCGGCTCCGGTCCTACCGGGGCAACGCCCGCCAGTAGATCGCGTCCAGCACGAGGAGCCCGGCCCCCTGCACCGCGATCGCCCATCCGGCGCCGCCGATCGCGGGGTGCTCGTCCTGCCCGAGGAGGCCCATCGCGAGGCCCGCCGCGACGTAGCCGGCGTCGAGCCCGACGTTCAGCGCCATCGTCTCGCGCGTGCGGGCGAGCCCCTCGAAGGTGCGGGGCGCGTCCGTGCTCGGGAGCGCGAGGAGCCCGAAGGCCACGTTGCTGGCGCCCCCGATCGCGTTGTGGAGCCCGAAGTGGAGGAGCGCGGGCTCGTCGCGCGAGAGCGCCATCGCCACGCCCCCGCCCGCCAGGGAGAAGCCCCCGAAGACGGCGAGCCGCGTGAAGTGCCCGCGCGACGCGCGCGCCGCCTGCGCCTGCGCCTCGGGCGCGACCTCGACCGCTTCGGGGGTGTCCACGTCCGGGACCTACTGCCCGCCGGTCGCCGTCGCCAGGAACGCCTCGAGCGACACCCGCCCCGTCGCCCGCCGGTGTCCGCCCTCGAAGGCGACCCGCCCGGACAGGATGCCCTCGGTCATCTCCTGGTAGAGCGCCGCGACGTCGGCGGGCACGCCGTAGCCCTGCAGCGCCTGCGCCATCCCGGACACCGGCGCCTCCGCGACGGCGATCGGGCGGCCCGTCTTCGCGGCGAGCGCGGCGGCGACGTCGCCCGCGGAGCGCTTCGGCCCCCCCAGCTCGACGACGCGCGGCGACCCGGGGGCGGGCGGCCCCTCGATCAGGAGCGCGGCGGCGACCTCTCCGATGTCCCGGGTCGCGACCATCTCCCACGCGAAGTCCTTCGGCGTGAAGCTCGGGAACAGGCCCTGGTCGAGCAGGCCGAGGCTGCCGAGCAGGTTCTCCATGAAGTACGACGCGCGCAGCAACGTCGCGCCGGTCTCGCCCAGCCCCGCGAGCGCGCGCTCCACCGGGTACAGGCCGGCGATGGGGCCGGTGCCGGACGGGTGCTGCGCGCCGATCGACGAGAGGAGCACGACGTGGCGTACTCCGGAGGCCCGCACGCCATCGACGAGGGCTGCGCCGGCGCGGGCCTGCCAGCCGCGGAGGTCGCCGGTGGCGAAGTTCGGGGGGAGCAGCACGTACGCGCCGTCCGTGCCGCGGAGGGCCGCGGCGAACGCGGCGGTGTCGAGCAGATCGGCGACGGCGACCTCGGCGCCGCGCGCGCGCCACTCGGCGCCCTTCGCGGCGTCGCGGACGACGACGCGGACGGCGTGCCCGTGGGCGAGCAGGGTCTCGGCCGCGACGCGACCGGTGTGGCCGGTCACGCCGGCAATGGCGAAGGTGGACATGGTGTTCTCCGGGAGGGGCGCAGCGGTCCGTCCGCCGCGGGCCCGGTCAATGTGGCGCCCTCGGAGCCATTACGACAGCGCACGATGTATCATGTGATACATGAACAACTCTCATGATCTCGTGTCGCTCCACGCCCTCCTCGAGACGGGGAGCGTGACGCGCGCCGCGAAGTGGATGGGGGTGACCCAGTCGGCGATGAGCCACACGCTCGCGCGCCTCCGCGCCGACCTCGGCGACCCCCTGCTCGTCCGGTCCGGCCGCGGGCTGGTGCCGACGGCGCGGGCGGAGGCGATGGCGCCCCGCCTGCGCGAGGCCGTCGAGGCGCTGGAGGCGGCGATGGCGGCGGCGCCGGCGTTTCACCCGGCCACCGCCCGGCGCACCCTGCGGGTGGCGACCACCGACCTCGTCGAGCTCGCGCTCCTGCCCGCGGTGCTCGCGCGCCTCGGCCACGAGGCCCCCGGGGTCGACCTCCAGGTGCGCGCCGCCCTAGACGCCGAGACCGCGCTCGCGGCGGGGCAGGTGGACCTCGCGATCCAGCCCCTCCGCGCCGACGCGCCGGTGGCGGGCCTGCGGACGCGCGCGCTCTTCCACGAGCGCTTCACCTGCGCGATGCGGCGGGGTCACCCCCTCGCCGAGGGCGAGCTGACGCCCGAGCGATTCGCGGCCGCCCGCCACGCCCTGGTGGCGCCGCGCGGCACGCCCGGCGGCGTGGTGGACGAGGTGCTCGCCGCCCGCGGGCTCTCGCGGCGGACCGTCGTGATCGTGCCGACCTTCCTCGTCGTCCCGCACCTCGTCGCCACGACCGACCTCGTCGTGACGCTGCCCGAGCGCATCGCCGTCGCGTTCGCCGGGCTCCTGCCGCTCGCCGTCGTCCCGCACCCATTGGACCTGCCCGGCTTCACGATCTCGATGGTGTGGCACGAACGCGCGCACGCGGACCCGGGGCACCGCTGGCTCCGTGGCCTGTTCCTCGAGGCGGCGACCGGCTGAGGCGCGCGCGCACCGGGGCACGCGTGCCCCACTGCCACGGAGGAACGCGGTTTTTCGACGGCACGCGGCTTGCTGTCCCTCCGAGCATGCTGACGCTCGTCCTCGTGGCCTGCACCCCGGAGAACGACCTCCAGCGCGCCGACGTCACCGAGACGTTCGTGCAGGAGGGCACCGATCAGGTGGACGTGCTCTGGGTCGTCGACGACTCGATCTCGATGTCCGAGGAGCAGGGGCTCGTCGCCCAGGGCTTCGACCGCTTCGTCTCGGCGCTCGCCGAGGAGGGCGGCGAGCTCGACCTGCACATCGGCGTCGTGACCACCGACATGGACCGCGCGAACGAGACGCGCGGCGACCTCGTGGGCGAGCCGAAGTGGCTGTCCGGCACCGAGCCCGACTTCCAGGATCAGTTCCGCGCCCGCGTCAGCGTGGGCACGGGCGGCTCGGACATGGAGCAGGGGCTCGCCGCCGCGTGGTCCGCCGTCTCCTCGGCCCTGCTGGGTGGCACGAACGAGGGGTTCATGCGCGAGGACGCGAACCTCGCCGTGATCTTCGTCAGCGACGAGAACGACTGCTCCCACGGCGGCGAGTTCCCCGACGACGGCGAGGCCTCCCTCTGCTACGACCGCCAGGCCGACCTCGTGCCGGTGCAGGACTTCGTCCTGAAGCTCGCGCAGGCGCCCGAGGGCGAGGGGCGCACCGTCGCGAGCGCGATCGTCGGGCCCGAGGCCGACGTGGGGTGCGAGACCGCCACGCCGGGCCACCGCTACACCACCGTCGCCGACAAGCTCAACGGCGTCGCCGGCGACATCTGCGAGACCGACTACGACGCGCTGCTCGACGGCGTCGCCCGCCAGATCGTCGCGCCCATGCACGCCTTCCCGCTCGAGCACCGCGCGATGGAGGAGACCCTCGAGGTCACCGTCGACGGCGCCCTCGTCCCCATGGACCCCGAGTCCGGCTGGTGGTACGACGCGGACTACCAGACGGTGCGCTTCGACGGGGCGGTGGTGCCGGACTACGGGGCGGTGATTGAGATCTATTACGTGATCTCGGCGTAGAGCGGGCTGCATCGGCTCGGCGGGCTTCGGGCTTCCGGCTTCGGGCCGCTTCCTCGAGACCGCCGCGGGGCGGGCGAGGACGCCCGCCCCCACGATCTGCACGTCCGGACCGAAGGCACGATGCGTCGCGCCTCCACCGACCGTGCCGAAGGCACCGAGCCCGACCTGTAGCCTGTAGCCTGAAGCCGGTCTGCCGCGTCAGCGGCAGACCCCGTCCGTCCAACTCGCGACGTTGTTCCCCTCGTCGCACTCGTCCACGACGTCGCTGCCGTCGGCGTCGCGGTCGACGATGACGGTGGGGTCGCGGTCGCCGAGGTCGCTGGCGCGGATCTCGAAGATCAGGGGCTCGCCGACGGCGCCGGGGGCGATCGCCGCGGTGGTCGTCTGCGTGGCCAGCACGCTGCCGTTCGGGCCGTTGGTGAGGCTGACGGGGATGCCGGCGGGCGCCTCGAGGTTGCCGGCGTTGGTGACCCAGGCGCCGACGAAGACCGTGTCCTCGTCGCACTGCTTCTCGCAGACGTCGAAGATCTCGGCCTGGAGATCGAACCACTCGCCCGGGGGCGTGCCGGCGTCGCCCGAGCGGAAGCTGTTGTAGTCGGGCCAGTTGGGGCCGCCGACCGTGGGGATCTCGCCGAGGTCGCCCACGTTTGTGATCTGGTAGCCGTGCTGGTTCCAGATCTTGCGGCCGGGCGGCCAGCTCTCG
Source organism: Myxococcota bacterium (assembly GCA_049322475.1). Lineage (GTDB taxonomy): Bacteria > Myxococcota_A > UBA796 > UBA796 > SXON01 > JBMOQZ01. The sequence continues at coordinate 7,915 of JBMOQZ010000398.1, forward strand.
TCGGCGTCGCCGTAGACCGTCAGCGACTTGGTCCAGCTGCAGTGGCCGAGCACGATCTCGACCTGATCGTCGTTGTCGACGTCGGCGACGATGGGCGTCTCGAGGATGGTGTAGCTGCCGTGCTCGTTGCTGCGGAACTTCACGCTGCCGTCGAGCCCGCTGAAGAACTGGATCGAGGTCTCGTCGGCATAGAGCACCTCGGGATAGCCGTCGAGCTCGAAGTCGAAGAAGACCGGCCCGGCCGCGCCCGACTGGTCGGAGATGCGGGCCTGCCACTTCACCGCGCCGGTCAGCGCGTCGAGGCACACGAGCGAGTTCTGCGCGGCGAACACCACCTCGGGGATGCCGTCGTCGTCGAGGTCGTCGACGGCGGGGGCGCCGATGTTGCCGGAGTAGCTGTTGCTCCAGATCTCGGTGCCGTCGGTCTCCATGCCGGTGACGTAGATGCCGCTCGTCTTGACGATCTCGCCGTCGCCGTCGCCGTCGAAGTCGGCCACCGCGACGAGCCCGTCCTCGCCCGAGTTCTGCCACTTCACGGAGCCGTCGATGTTGTAGGCGGTGTTGCCGGTGACCAGCTCCTCCTCGCCGTCGCCGTCGAGATCGGCGGGGATGGAGAGCGTGCCGTAGGTGGAGCTGCCGCTGCCGCCGTACGGCGCCGTGCCCTTGCCGCCGCGGCCCTGGCCGATCACCGAGCCGTCCTGCCCGTTCAGGATGACGTTGCCGACGGTGACCTCGGGGTTGCCGTCGTGGTCCATGTCGGAGATCGCCGGGTAGTTGTAGCCGAGCGCGTCCATGCTCCGGGAGAGGCTCGTCGACGTCCAGATCACGTCGCCCGTCTGCCCGTCGAGCGCGCTGACCGTGGACGTGCCGGCGGCCACCACCTCGGGGAAGCCGTCGCCGTCGAGGTCCCCGACGGCGAAGCCGCCGTCCTGGCCGAGGTTGCCCTGCCGCGACGTCCAGTACGTGCCGGAGTTGTCGCCCTTGAGCGCGACGACCTTGCCGCTCTGGAACAGGACGATGGCGGGGAGGTCGTCGTCGTCGATGCCGCCGCTGCCGTTGGAGTCGTAGATCTGCGCGACGGCGGGGGGACCGCAGAACGCGGTGGACCCGTAGTGGTACTCGACCACCGGCGTGAACGAGCCCGTCTGCAGCCCGACGTCGCACTCCTCGTTGAGCGTGACGTCGTGGGTGGTGGCCTCGAGGCCCTCGCAGAGGTCGGCGAAGGTCTGCGTGGTGCCGGGATCGCTCGTGGTGCCGGAGTCGCCCCCGCCGGGGTCGTCCTTCTTCTGGTGCAGGTCGTAGTCGCTGCAGCCGATCAGGAGCAGGGTGGCGAGCGTGGGGCGCAAGGGACCCTCCTGGGCGCTGCCGCGATAGCCCGGGTGTGCCTCGTCCGCAATGCGAGATCGGGTTAAGCTCGCGGGCAATGCTCGCCGTCGTTCAGTTCCGGCCGCGCCGCGGTGCGCGGAACGCCAACCTCCAGGCGCTCACGAAGCTGGCGGCGGAGGCCCTCGAGGGGGGAGCCCGCCTGCTCGTTCTACCAGAAATGGCCGGGACAGGCTACCGTTTTCCGAACCCCGAGGTGATCCGGCCCATGGCCGAGCCGCCGCGGGGCCCCACGTTCCGCGCGTTTTCGCCGCTCGCGCGTCAGCACCGCGCGCACGTGGTGGTGGGCTTCGTCGAGGACCACGAGGGGCGCCTCTTCAACTCCGCGCTGGTCATCAACCCGGAAGGCCGGATCGAGGCCCTGTACCGCAAGCGCCTGCTCTACATCGACGACCACACCTGGGCCTCCCCGGGCGACCTCCCGTACCCCGTCTTCCAGACGCCCTTCGGCAGCGCCACCGTCGGCATCTGCATGGACATCAACGACCCGCGCTTCCTCACGCACCTCCGCCGCCAGCGCCCCCAGCTCCTCTGCTTCCCGACCAACTGGGTGGACGAGGGCGAGGACCCGCGCCGCTACTGGGCGAAGCAGCTCCAGGGCTGGAGCGGCACGCTCGTCGCGGCCGACCGCTGGGGCGAGGAGGACGGCATCGGGTTCTGCGGCCGCTCCGTCGTGATGCGCGCCGGCGAGAACCTCGTCGACGTGCCCGCCGAGGGCGACGGCTGGTGGGGCGTCGACGCCGAGGTCAAACCCGCGCCGGTCGAGGCGACGATCGTGGACGCCAAGACGCCTTAGGAAGCCTGCTTCCGCCCGAAGTCGGTCTCGATCGCGTACTGCACGATGCGCTCGATGTACCCGCGCACGTGCGGGGCGTCGTAGCCGAGCTTCGCCCGCGCGTTCGTGGTGTCGAACAGCGGGTTGGCCGTGAAGTAGGGCATGAACGCGCGCCCGCCGCGCATGATCGACTGCCCGCGCTTGGTCAGCGAGAGCGGCGCCATCAGCACCGGCCGCACCCACTTGATGTACGTGCCCTGCTCGATGTACGCGAGCTTCGGCTTGCCGAGCAGCCGGCTGAAGTCCTCGACCAGCTCCTCAACCCGCGCGCAGCCGTCGCCGGCGGCGAGGTGGAAGCACATCCCGGTGGTGTCGGGCTTGCGACGGAGCTCCGCGATGGCGCGCGCGACGTAGTCGACCGGGACCACGTCCACCAGCGTGTCGGCGCGGCCCGGGAAGAAGCGCCACCAGCCGGTCGCGTACAGGCGCAGCGGCCAGTAGAGCACGTTGAAGCTACGCGTCTGGCCGGTGCGGCTGTCGCCGACGATGATGGACGGGCGGTGGATCGCCGCGGGGAGGCCCGCCGCCTGCGCCGCGCGGACCTTCTTCTCCGACTGGCACTTCGACCATTCGTAGCTGTTGCGGAACTCCTGCCCCTCGTCGCACTCGGTCTCGAACACGCGCCCGAGGCGCTTGCCGGCGACGTAGCAGGTGCTCACGTGGTCGTGCCGGACGAGGCGCCCGCGCTCCGCGAGCTCCGTGGCGAGGGCGAGCACGTTCTCGGTGCTCGCCATGTTCTCCTTCGTGGCCGCGTCCTCGGGCATGTCGAAGCGCACGCTGGCGGCGGAGTGGACGATGCTGGTCGCCTCGGCGAGCACGCGGTCCCGGTCGCGGTCGGAGAGCCCGAGGCCGGGGGCGCTGACGTCGCCCTGCACGAGCGAGAGGCGCGCGCCGTCGGTGCCCTCGGGCATCCACGACAGGAGCTCCTGCCGGCGCTTCTCGAGGTGGGCGTCGTCCTTCGCGCGGACGAGGGCGAGCACGCGGACCTCGGGGTCCTCGAGCAGCATCGGGAGGAGCGCGGAGCCGACGTGGCCGGTGGCGCCGGTGAAGAAAATGCTCATCGGCGGCGACGTAGCACGAAGAGGCCGCCGATCAAGCCGGCGATCCCCGACGTCGGACCCGGCGAGACCGCGCAGCCGGTCAGCGCCAGGTCCTCGAGCATGGCCTCCTCGAGCTCCTCGTCGCCGACGTCGTCGAAGAGCCCGGGGCCCGCGCCGGGGAGGTAGTCCTCGCCGTCGTCGGAGCCCTCGCAGTCGGTGCCGACGAGCCAGCGGCCGTCGGCGGGGAAGCGGCCGCTCTCGCCGCTCGCCGTCTCCCACGCGACGGACCAGCCGCGGCAGGGCTCCTCGTCGACGTCCGCCACCTCCACGACGTAGATGCCCTGCTCCTCGGCGCCGTACTCGAGCGCGAAGTCGAAGCTCTCCTCCTCGAGCACGAGCTCGAGCGACCTCGGCGCGTCGTCGTCGCCCCAGTCGGCGTAGAAGGTCTCGCCGTCGTCGACCGCCATGCGCACCGGGGGCTCGCCGAGCTCGAGCTGGCCGGCGCCGAAGTCCTGGGTCTGGTACTCGGCGTCCACGCCGGCGCCGAGCTCGTTCCAGTCGCCCGACATGATGTTCGCGCGGTGGCCGTCGGTGGAGCACATCCACATGCCCATGACCGAGTAGCGCATGTTGGTCGAGCCCATCGCGATGTTCTCGCCGACGAAGCTCGTGTCGTCGTAGTACGCGGCGATGCGCTCGAAGGTGTCGGTGCCGTCGCAGCTCTCGTGCTGGAAGCAGCCGTTCGTCTTCATGTCGATCGAGTGCACGCGCGCGACCTCGGTGAGGTCGAGGTCGATGTACAGCGGCGGCTTCGGCGTCTGCTCGTCGTTGCTGAAGTCCTCGAACGAGCACGGCTCGTAGCCGTTGTTGTAGTCCTCCTCGAACTCCTCGGGGGCGACGCGCGCGGCGTTCGTCCAGAGGTGGAGGAGGCGCTCGTCGTGCGAGGGGATGCCCGCGACGGGGTCGCCGTAGCCGGCGAGGGCGAGGGACACGGTGAGCAGGGTCATGACGTGGCCCTCCGCGCGATGTGCCGGCGCGCCACCTCGGCGGCGCGCTCGTAGCTCTTCACGATCCCGTCGAGGACGTGTTTCTCCATCGTGCCGCCGACGAGGGGCACGAGCACCCGGATCTCGCCCTCGATGACGCGCTCGCAGCCGCCGGGCAGCTCCACGAAGCGGGTGGTGCCGCTGCACCGCACCTTGTCGGGCATCACGTCCATCACGATGTTCCACTGGATGGTCAGGCGGGCCGTGTCCGACACCATCTCCTGCACGTAGGACAGGCGGGGCGCCCCGAGCGCCTTCTGCATGACGGCCGGGAGCTCCTTGCGGGGCGAGATCCGCACGCGCTCGCGGAGCACGTCCCCCGTCTCGGTGCGCTCGAGCACGGTGACGTCCGTCTCCGTCTCGCGACGAATGTCGTCCTCGAACGCCTGCCCGCGCGTGGTTTCCCAGTACTCCCGGGCGGTGCACGGGAACCGGTGCGAGATGCGGATCTCCATGGCGCGACAAGGGTACCGGCGCGCCGCCTCGTGGGCAACCGCGCGTCTGTCAAGCTTCTGCCACGTGCGCGCCCGATGCGGATAATGTGGGCGCTTGCCCGCGGGGGTGCCTCCTGTTCCCGTTCCTGCTTCTCCTCCCTCCCAGCCTCGCCGAGCTTCCGCTCCCGACCTACCCCGAGTGCGGCGAGGTGGATCGCGACGACCTCTGCCCGTCGGACCTGCGCGGGGAGTGGTCGAAGATCAGCTACGTGCCGTCGGGCTCGCGCGACACCGTGCGCGCCGCCGAGCTCGACATGGGCAGCGGCAACCACGCCGACCGCGCGTGGCGCGTCACCACCGGGCGCGTCGACGTCACCATCGCCATCCTCGACTCGGGCATCAACTGGGGGAGCAACGAGTACCAGAACAAGATCGCGCTCAACACCGACGAATTGCCCCTGCCGCAGCTCGCCGACGGCACCCAGGCCTCGGTGTACGACGTCGACGGCAACGGCATGGTCAACGTGCGCGACTACGCGGAGGACCCGCGCGTCACGATCGAGAGCGGCCGCGACATGGCCGACTGGCAGCTCGACGCCTCCGACCTGCTCGCCGCCTTCTCCGACGGCGTCGACGACGACGGCAACGGCTTCACCGACGACATCGCGGGCTGGGACTTCTTCGGCGACGACAACGACCCCTACCACGAGTACGCCGACGGCCACGGCACCCACGGCGACGGCGTGATCGAGGAGGCCGCGGCCGAGGGCGGCGACGACAGCGGCAACGACATCGGCGTGTGCCCGAACTGCGCGGTGCTCCCCGTCCGCATCGGCGACACCTTCGTCACCGACGGCAGCCGCGCCAGCATGGGCATGCTCTACGCGATCGACCGCGGCGCCGTCGCCGTGAACATGTCGGTGGGCGCGCTCTCGAACCCGGACGTGGCCTGGGCCACGGCGAAGTACGCCCGCGAGAACGGCGTCACGCTGGTGGGCGCCGCCGGCGACGAGAACGCCTACCACCACAACTTCCCCGCGATGATGGACGGGATCCTCTACGTCCACTCCATCCGCGCCAACACCGACGACGAGTACAACGGCGCCTACAGCTACCTGAACTTCTTCAACTGCAACAACTACGGGCCCCGCATCGTGCTCGTCGCCGACTCGTCCGCCTGCGCCACGGGCGCCTCGGCCATCACGACGGCGACCGCGGGGCTCGTCCACTCGGCCGCCCGCGACGCCGGGCTCACGCTCACGGCGGACGAGGTCTACCAGATCCTCGTCGCGACGGTCGACGACGTGAACCTCTCCGCCGAGGAGGTCGCCGAGGCGATCACCTACCCGTCGGGCGAGGGCTGGGACCCGTTCTTCGGCTACGGCCGCATCAACGCCGGCAAGGCCGTCTCCGCCGTTGCCGCGGGGGCGATCCCGCCGACGATGGACATCTCGGCGCCCGCGTGGTTCCAGACGATCGACCCCACCGTCGGCTCGATCGCGATCGAGGGCTACGTGTCCGCGGACCGGTCGGCGAGCTTCGACTACGTGATCGACGTGGGCGTCGGCCACGACCCGCGCGAGTGGACCGAGGTCGCCAGCGGGAATTCGACGCAGCGGATCGACGGCACGCTCGCGACGCTCGACCTCACGACCCTGCAGGTCGCGGCGATCCCGGACGCGCCGAAGGACGAGACCCTGCTCGAGCGAATGGACCGCGTCTTCGCCGACGCCGTCACCGTGCGCATCCGCGCCACCGACGCCGAGGGCCGCGTCGGCCAGTTCCAGAAGACCTTTTTCGTGGTGCCCGACCCCGACCTGCTCCCGGGCTTCCCGCTGCAGATGGGCGCGAGCGGCGAGTCCTCGCCGATCCTCGCCGACCTCGACGACGACGGCATCTTCGAGATCCTGATCGGCGACTCCGGCGGCCGCGTGCACGCCTACACCGGCACCGGCGCCGAGCTGGACGGCTTCCCCGTCCTGACCGACCCGAACCCGTTCTTCCGCGACACCCACGCGGGCGTCGTCAGCGGCGACGTGCCCACGCTCTACGACGGCTTCGTATCCACCGTGGCGGTGGGCGACCTCGACGGCGACGGCTCGCCCGAGATCGTCGGCGCGACCGGCTGGGGTCGCGTGTACGCGTGGCACGCCGACGGCTCGCGCGTCGACGGCTTCCCGGTCGAGACGCTCGGGCGGCAGCCCGAGGAGTTCGACGCCGACCACAGCTGGGACATGGGCTTCGCGGGCGCGCCCACGCTCTACGACCTCGACGGCGACGGCACGCTGGAGATCGTCGCGGCGGCGATGGACCAGCGCATGTACGTCTGGGACGCGACGGGCGCCGACTGGGGGCCGTACCCCATCGAGGTCTGTGAGGAGCTGTGCGGCGAGAAGGGCTCGCGCATCATCGCCTCGCCGACGATCGGCGACGTCGACGGCGACGGCGACGTCGAGATCGGCATCGGCACCAACGAGGCGGTCAACGACGGCAACGCGTCGGTCAGCTACCTCTACGACGCGCTGACCGGCACGCTCGCCGAGGGCTGGCCGGTCGAGGAGTCGGGGCTCGTCAACGAGGCGGCGCTCCTGCCCATCGTCGGCGAGGGGCACCCCGCCTCGATGGCCTTCGCGGACCTCGACCACGACGGCGACCTCGAGATCGCCTCGCCGATCATGCTCGGCACGAGCCCGATCTTCGACCACGCCGGCGAGATGGCGCTCGACCTGTCCTACATCTCCGGCAACTACGGCGACCGGAGCAACGTCGACGAGCCGAGCTTCGTCCAGATGACGAACAACCCGGCCTTCGGCGACATGACGGGCGACGGCGTGCCCGAGTACGTCATCGGCTCGGCCGGCGTGAACTACCTCATCACGCTGCCGCTCACGATCGCGCGCGACTGGACGCAGGTCGTCGCCGCGTGGGACGGCGTCACCGGCGAGATGCTCCCCGGCTGGCCGCGCGCGATCGAGGACCTGCAGTTCCTCGTGGCCCCCGCGGTCGCCGACCTCGACGGCGACGCGAAGGCCGAGGCGATCATGGGCAGCGCCGGGTACCTGCTGCATGCCTGGGACGAGGCGGGCGAGGAGCCCGAGGGCTGGCCGAAGTTCACCGGCAACTGGATCCTCGGCAGCCCCGCCGTCGGCGACATCGACGGCGACGGGTACGTCGAAGTGGTGGTGTCGACGCGCGAGGGCAACGTCTTCGCGTGGAGCACGAAGGGCCGGGCGGACCAGGACGTCGGCTGGGCGGGCATCCACCACGACCCGCAGAACACCGGCAACCACGAGACGCCGCTGGCGAAGCAGGCGGGCCCGCCGGACGGCCCGCCGGTGGAGGAGGGCGGGTGCTGCAACAAGAACGGGAACAGCGCGGCGATGCTCTGGCTCGCGCCGCTGGCCATGTTGTGGAGGCGTCGCCGTGCACGTGATTGACACGCTGAAGGCGAGGGGCTTCTACAACCAGTGCACCGACGAAGAGGGCCTGCGGAAGCGGATGGACGAGGGTCCGCTCACCTTCTACGTGGGCTTCGACCCCACGGCCGACAGCCTGCACGTGGGGCACCTCGTGCAGGTGATGGCGATGGCGAACCTCCACCGCGCCGGGCACCGGGCCATCGCGGTGGTCGGGGGCGGGACCGCGCAGGTGGGCGACCCGAGCTTCCGCGACGAGACGCGCGAGCTCATGACGGCCGAGCGCATGGCGCACAACAAGCTGCGCATCGCCGCGCAGCTCGCGAAGTTCGCGCCCGGCGAGATGGTCGACAACGCAGACTGGCTCATGCCGCTCAACTACGTGGAGTTCATCCGCGACATCGGCCGGCACTTCTCCGTCAACGTGATGGTGAAGGCCGAGAGCATGAAGCAGCGGCTCGAGCGCGGGCAGGGGCTCTCGTTCCTCGAGTTCAACTACCCGCTGCTCCAGGCCTACGACTTCCTCGAGCTGTATCGGCGATACAAGTGTGTGTTGCAGGTCGGCGGCGGCGACCAGTGGTTCAACATCGTGAGCGGCATGGACCTCATCCGCCGCATCGAGGGCGGGCAGGCGTTCGGGCTCACGACGCCCCTGCTCACGACGGCGACGGGCGCCAAGATGGGCAAGACCGCCGCCGGCGCCGTGTGGCTCGACGCCGAGAAGGTCACGCCCTTCGACTACCGCCAGTACTGGTACAACTGCGACGACCGCGACATCGGGCGCTTCCTGCGGCTGTTCACGTTCCTGCCGCTCGACGAGATCGAGGAGATCGAGAAGGGCGACTTCCGCGAGGCGAAGAAGCGGCTGGCCGAGGAGGCGACGCGGATCGTCCACGGCGACTGGGAGGTCCCCAGCTTCGCGACCGCGCTGCCGCGCAAGGTGATCGACGTGCTCGTGGAGTCGAAGCTGGCCACGTCGAAGTCGGAGGCGCGCCGCCTCGTCGACCAGGGCGGCGTCACCTTCGACGACACACGGATCGACACACAGGATGCGTCGGTGACACATCCGGGTGTGTTGCGCGCCGGCAAGAAGAAGGCGGTCCGCGTTTGCCTTACCTGAAGCGGGTCGACGCGCTCTTCCAGTGGATCGAGAAGGTGAACGGCCCCGCCTGGGGCGACGTGCTCGACGCCGGCACGGGCGAGCACTCGCTCGCGTGGCTCGCCGGCCTGCCGTCGCGCTCGCTCACGGCGGTGACGGTCGAGACGTGGCGCGGTGCCGGCCTGCGCGAGGTGGCGCCGAAGGCGAGCCTCGTGGTGGGGCAGTGGACCGACCCCGTGCTCCTGCACGGGAGGGCCTTCGATCAGGTGCTCGTCGACTACGTGATCGGGGCCATCGACGGCCACGCGCCGTACTTCCAGTACGCGTTCCTCGAGCGGCTCCGGCCCCATTGCCGCGGGCGCGTCTACCTCGTGGGGCTCGAGCCCCCGCCGCGCGACGGCAGCGTGCTCGACGAGGTGTGCCGCGTGCGCGACGCGAACATCCTGCTGGCCGGGCACCGGACCTACCGCGAGTACCCGCGTACCCTCGTCGCCGACTGGCTCGCCCGCGCCGGCTACCGCGTGGTCGACGAGGTCGTGTTCCCGAACCGCGTCGGCGCGCGCTTCGTGAACGGCCAGCTCGACGTCGCGCGCCGCAAGCTGCCGCTGATACACGACGACGTGTTGCGCGCCGCGATGGACCGTCACATCGAGGCCCTGCGCGCGCGGGCGCTGGATCTCGGCGAGACGACCTGGGGCGAGGACTACGTGATCGCGGCCGAGGTCGGGCTGTAGGCTGTAGGCTGTAGGCTGTAGGAAGCACGGATGTTCGTCGTCCTCTCGAGCGCGTCCACGGGGGAGGTCGTCCCGTCGGCCTTCGAGGATGCGCTCGGGCTCACGCCCGCGAAGGCCGACGAGGCCGTCCGGGCCTGGCTCGCGGCGGACTGACACGTGTTGTGGCTCATCGCATGTGTCGACGGGCCCGGTGTATCGAAACACGTGTCGGGCGAGCTCACGATCGCGCAGCTCGACCTCTCGTCCATGTCGATCGGCGAGGCGGCCCTGGTGGTGGGGCCGGACGGGACCTCGGTGTTGATCGACACCGGCAACGACAGCCACCGGGACGAGGTGGCCGAGGCCGTCGCCGCCACGCTCGGCGAGGCGCGGGTCGACTGGCTCCTGCTCACGCACTACCACGCCGATCACATCGGCGGCTTCGGGGCCGTGGAGGTCGCGCGCGGCGTGGTGTGGCGGGGGCGGGTGGACCTCACGGGCGACACGAACACCGACGAGCTGGAGCCGATCGAGGGCGACGTCACCCTGTGTGACACATCTTGCGACACGTGGGCGGCGGACCTCGGCGAGGGCGCGTCCCTCGAGGTCGTCGTCGCCGGCGGCTGGGTCGCCGGCGAGCGCCTCGAGCTCGGCGACGACGAGAACGCCCGGAGCCTCGGCGGGGTGGTGCGCTGGGGCGACTTCACGTACTGGTTCGGCGGCGACCTCACCGGCGGCGGCAAGGACACGCCCGACATGGAGACGTTCGTCGCCGAGCGGCTCGACGTCGGGCCCGTCGACGTGCTGCACCTCGGACACCACGGCATCGACAGCGCGTCGAACGAGGCGTGGCTCGACGCCATGCTGGGCGACAACGCGATCGTGGGCGCCAACGACCTCTACCTCGCGGCGCCGGACGACGACGTGCTCGACCGCGTGCTCGCCCGCATCGGCAGGGGGCGGGTGTGGGTGACGGAGGACGGCTCGCTCGCCGGCGAGGGCGCGGAGGTCGCGCACGGCGACGTGGTGGTGCGCGTGCGGGACGACGGGAGCTACGAGATCAACGGAGAGGCGTTCGGGCCGTGAGCGCCTTCGTCGGAGGGCGCGACGCGGGGTGTCGGGGTCGCGCGCGCTCGGCCTTCGGGGCGACGAGACGTCGGCGGAAGGTACGATGAGCGTTCGTGAGAACGAACTGCGCAACTTACGTTGTTTCGGAAGTTGTACGATGTGTAGCTGTGAATGATGCTCGTAACTTCCGCATGTGGCGAACTTACCTGCCACGTTTTAGCGAACACCTGCCGTAACTTCCGACGGATGTGCGTTCGCCGCCTGCGGGCGCGACGGTCGGCGAAGGTGGCGAATCGGCAGCCCGGCACGGCGACGTGGTGGTGCGCGTGCGGGACGACGGGAGCTACGAGATCAACGGAGAGGCGTTCGCGGGGTAGGCAGCGGGTTCCGCACGCGGAAGCCCGCGAACCTGGAGAAGTCGCGGTCAGCCGACCACAACTCGCGGACGCCGTGCTGCGCGCACAACGCGGCGATCCGGGCGTCGTGGATCCGCGGCCCGACGACGGACGCCGCGCGCGCGAGCGACGCGAGGGCCCGCCAGTGGCCGGCCCCCTCGGACAACACGTGCAGGGAGGGCGAGGCGAGCCAGGCCTCGATCTGGCGCAGCGCCTGCTCGACCGTGGAGGGAGGCGAGTAGAGGCGCGGGTGCGTCGCGATGCTGTAGAACTCGTGCAGGCACGGCCAGGGGATCGCCCAGTCCTCGCCGGACTCCGCGAGGTCCCGGACGAGGTTGCGGGCCGGCACGTGGAACGGAGAGTCGCGACGGTGCGCGTACACGAGGAGGTTCGTGTCGACGGCGATCACCCGCCTCGTTCCTCGTAGCAGGCGTCGAGCACCTTCTCCCACGTGTCGTAGGCGGGGTCGAGCCCGCGGCCGTCGACGCTGGCGTCCGGCAGGACGAACGCGGGGCGCGCCGCGCGGCGCTTGAGCACCTCGCGCAGGCCTTCCTCCACCAGCGCCCGAAACGTCGTCCCTTCGCGGTCGGCGGCCGCCCGCGCCTCCGCGAACAGCGAGTCGGCGATGTCGAGCGTGGTCTTCATATGGGTACCCATATACCCGACGACGCCTCATCGCAACGGCGCGAGCGTCCTCCGGTGCCCCACCCACCGCGAGCCCGCCATCGCCACGCGCCACGGGGCGGCGCGGTCCTCCGCGGAGGCGTAGTCGATGCCCACGCGGGGACCGTGCACGAGCGCGGGCGCCTCACGACGGTGGTAGACCCGGATCTCCCCGGTGAGCGGCGCCCCGGAGTGCGCGGTCGTCAGCCCGAGCGCGGCGCCGACCTTGCCGGGGCCATCCAGGAGCGCGGGGCCGTCGAGCCCGTTGCGCCGCGCCCGCACCACGTCGAGGCCGGCGAGCGGCTCGGCCCCGCGGATCAGGACGGCGGCCGCGTGACCCGCCGGACCGGTGACGAAGTTCAACAGGTGGTGCAGGCCGTAGCAGAGGTAGACGTAGGCGTGGCCGGGCGGGCCCCACATGGGCGCGTTGCGGTCGGTCCGGCCGACGCGCGCGTGGTTCGCGGTGTCGCCGGGGAAGCGGTACGCCTCGACCTCGGTGACGCGCAGCCGCACCGGCCCGACCTCCAGCTCGCACCCGATCACGTCGACGGCGACGTCGAGCGCGTCGCGATCGTAGAAGGACGGAGGCAGGGGTCGCACCGCGCCGACCTAACCGCGTCGGAGATACGCTGTCCGGCGATGCTCGTCCTCCTGTACGCCTGCGCCGGCACCCCCGAGGCCGCGCCCCCTCCCGCGCCCCCCGCCCCCGAGACGCCCGCGGTCCCGCCCTCGCCCCCCAAGGCCACGGCGCCGTGCGAGCGGCTGCAGTCGGCGCTCTGGCCCGCGGTCGCCGACCCCGCGCCCGTGTTGGTGGTGGTCGATCGGGCCGGTCCGGTCTCGCTCCCCGCCACGTTCGTGGTCGAAGCCGACACCGAGCGCGCCGTGCAGGGCCGCGTCCCCGGGACCGACCTCTGCGCCCTCGCGGGCCTCGCCAACGTCGAGCTCGTCCGCGCGCCGTTCACGCCTTCCCCGAAGGTGCCCTGATGCTCCTCGCCCTCGCCGCGGCCGCCTTCGCCGGCCCTCGCCCCGCCGACCCCGTCGAGGCCCGCCTCTCGTGGTCGCTGCGCGAGGCGCGGGCGCTCCACGCCCGGGGGGAGATCGACGCGTTCCGCTTCCGCAGGCCCGTCCCGCTCGACGTCGACGGGCTCTCCGTCGTGATCCACGGCGACCCGGCGACGCTCCTCCCGGCGCTGCACGAGGCCGGCTTCGCGGTGGAGGCCGTGGGCCGGCACGCGGTGCAGGCGTGGTCGCCCTGGGAGCGGCTCCTCGACACCGCGGAGCTCCCCGGCGCCACGCGCGTGCGCGAGCCCTGGCGCGCGTCGGCGAAGGAGGTGGTCAGCGAGGGCTACGACGCCGTCATGCTGCAGGACTGGCACGACCAGGGCATCGACGGCACCGGCGTCACCGTCGGCGTCGTGGACGTGGGCTTCGCCGGCTGGGACTCCCTCGGCGACGAGCTCGGCGACGACGTCACCACCGACTTCTCGCGCGGCTCGGAGAACGCGACCGAGCACGGCGCGGCGGTCGCCGAGATCGTGCACGACTTCGTGCCGGGCGCGTCGCTCTACCTCGCCACCTTCTCCACCGACGTCGAGTTCGAGGAGGTGCTCGTCGAGATGGCCGACGCCGGAGTCGACGTGATCAACGGCTCGATCGGCTTCGACAACGTGTGGCATGCCGACGGGACCAGCACGCTGACGCTCGCGGTGGAGGACGCCGTCGACGCCGGCGTCGCCTACTTCGCCGCCGCCGGCAACGAGAACGACAAGTACCGCGTGGGCGAGCTCGCCTACGTGGACGGCAGCGAGGTCCTCGCGATCGGCGGGGAGTGGGAGATCTGGGCGTACGGCGGCGGCTTCCCGCACGTGAGCTTCCGCTGGTCCGAGCCCTTCGGCGAGGCCGCCCAGGACATCGACCTCGCGCTGCTCAACGAGGACGACAGCGTGTGCGCGCAGTCGCTCGAGGTGCAGGACGGCGGCGGCTGGCCCTACGAGGAGGCCTACGCCGAGGGCTGCGACGAGTGGGTGCGCGTCGTCGTGTACTCGACGACCGGCGCCGACGTCGACGGCCTCGAGGGCTACGTCTACAGCTACAACACGCTCGACCCCGCCTACTGGACCGACAGCGAGGACCTCACGCTGCCGGGCGACACGATCAGCGGCGTCTCGGTGGGCGCGTACTACGCCGACGACGACTCCGTCGCCGAGTACTCGAGCCGCGGCCCCACGAACGACGGGCGCACCAAACCCGACGTCGTCGCGCCCACCGCCGTGACCACCGTGTCGTACGGCTCGCCCTTCGAGGGGTCGAGCTCCGCGACGCCGCACGCGGCGGGGCTCGGCGCCCTCTGGGTCGCGGCGTCCAACCGCCACGGCGAGCCCAAGGCGATGAAGGGCTGGATGATCGCCAACGCCCGCGACATCGGCCCGGACGGCGAGGACAACGAGTCCGGCGCCGGGGCCATCGAGGCGAACGAGCCGCCGGCGACGACGTGCGGGTGCGACGCGGGCGGGGGGGCCGGCGTCGCGGGCGCGGGCGTGCTCGCCGCGGCGCTGCTCTCGCGGCGGCGACGCCGGTGATCCTCTGGCTCGCCGGCTGCGGCCCCGAGGGCGCGGAGGGCTGGATCGTCCGGCTCTCGGGTCGCGTGGTCGACGAGGACGGCGCGCCGATCGAGGGCGCGGAGGTCGCCCTCGCGGGCGAGGACGGGACGCCCATCGCGTCGCCCGTGACCGACGGCGACGGCGCGTGGTCGATGCCGGTCTACGGGACGGAGCTCGACGGAAACCGGCTCGTCGCCCACGTCCGCGCGGAGGGCATGGCGGAGGGGAAGGCCACCTTCGAGGTCAACCTCCAGTCGCCCGAGGTCACGCTGCTGCGCGCGGGGCCGTTCCAGACGTTCCAGACGACCGAGCGCCGGCTCGCGACGGTGCAGCTCGCCCGCGACGTCGAGGTCGCCACGGTCGCCGGGCGCGTCGTGAGCGCGATCGACGACGGGTCCCAGCCCGGGTACCTGCCCATCGTGCTCCAGCGCGGGTGGAACGCGTCGATCGGCGACGAGGCGGTGGACGCGACGGTGACGGGCGGCGACGGCACCTTCTTCTTCCAGGCCGTGCCCGCCGGCGTCTACACCGTGTCCTTCGCCGGCGACGGCACGTGGGGCCCCGCGCGGTTCCCGGCCTTGCTCACGGGCGAGGGGGGATCGTGCGTCGGCGTCGTCGGGCCGCCCATCGTGGAGGGGCAGATGCGCGCGTCGGTCCACTGGGGGCCCACCCCCGGCGACCTCGACCTCCACCTGTCGGCGCCGCTCAAGGGCGGGCTCGCCGGCGAGGACGGCACGGGCCAGTACCACGTCTGGACCGGCGACCCCCGCCACCCCGAGCGGGAGGACGAGGCCACCGAGGCCGCGCTCGTCAACGCCGCGTCCCAGGGCTTCGGGCCCGAGACCGTCGAGATCTACAGCGCGCCGGGCCACGGCGAGATCCGCCTGTCCGTGCTCGACAACGACAACCAGTCCGACGCCGACAGCACCGCGCTGGCCGACTCGGGCGCGGTGATGCAGGTCTGGTACGGGCTGGACTACCCCCGCTACTACACGGTCTCGCCCGGCGAGGTCGCGACCTACTGGCGGCCCGTCCACATCGACACGGAGTCGCTGTGGGTCTACGCCGTCGAGGCGTACGAGTCCGGCGTCGACCCGACGGACGCCTCCGCGTTCTGAAAGAAAAAACCAAAATTCTCAAAACCCGGGCGCGTCGCCTTGTGTTTTCGGGAGCATTCCGTTAGGCGGCGGCGCCTTCCAGCCTGGGTGCATGGAGCTCTTCACCGACCGGCTGGTCGCGGACCTGGACAGGATGCCGGGTGCGCGCCACAGCTTCCTGAAGCAGATTTGCGCTCCCGACGCGTGCGACGTGCGCGCCCGGCTGCAGGCGCAGATCGACCAGCTGGGCGCGCCGATGGACGAGCGCGCGGTGGAGCTGCTCTCGTCGCTCGACAACCGCCGGTTCTTCCAGGGCTTCGCCGAGGTCGCCACGCTCGGCGCGCTCCGCGCGACGGGGTGGGAGGCGGCCGCGCTGCATCGCCCGGGACCCCGCATCGAGGTCCGGCGGGCGGGCTCGCCGCCGTGGATGCTCTCCGTGCTCGCGTTCCTGCACCAGACCCGTCCGGGGGGCGAGGAGGATACGCGCCAGCGCCTCGTCGACGCGCTCGCCCGCGTGCAGTCGCGGCAGCGCTTCGCCGTGCTGATCCGGCGGTGGCTCCCCCACGACTTCGACCCCGACCCGGTCCGCCGCGCCATCGAGCTGTGGCTGGGGCAGGTCCAGGGCGGCCAGTGGGACGGGCGCTACGCCGCCTACGACGACGAGCACATCTCGCTCGAGTTCTGCCTCACGGGCGAGCGCGCCCGCGCGAGGCAGTCGCCGGTCGCGATGGTGCTCGGGCCCTTCTTCGCGCACCGCACGCTCGAGGTGCTGGAGCCGCGCGTCGTCCAGGAGCTCGACCGCCACCGGGCGGCGGCCCAGCGCAACCAGCCGCTGGTGCTGGCGTGTGTGTCCGACCAGCCCTGGGCGTTGAACGAGGGCTACGTCCGCGACTTCCTGTACGGCCGGGCGCGTCGCATGCAGACGGGCGAGGGCGTCACCGAGGTCGAGTTCGCCGGCGCCCCCAGCGTGTGTGTCTTCCGCGATCCGCTCTACGACGCGATCGCCGGCGTGCTCTTCGTGGATCGCCGGCCCGCCGCGCCGACGCGCGTGCGCGCGCGGGCGATGCTGAACCCCTGGGCGCGCCAGCCGCTCACCCCCGCCGATCTCGGGGTGCGCGCGTTCGCCGAGGACCCCGCGCGGACCGCGGCCGCCCGCGCCGCCGGCACGCCGGACGCGCGCGTGCTGGTGTGGCAGGATGGCGCCTCGGAGATCGACCTGTAGCGATGCAGCCCCATCTGATGCCCCGCGACGTCGGCTGGATCGAGGTCGTCACCGGGTGCATGTTCAGCGGCAAGACGGAGGAGCTCATCCGTCGCGTCCGGCGCGCGCAGTACGCGCGGCAGACGGTGGTGGTGTTCCGCCCCGGCCTCGACGACCGCTACAGCGACGACAGCGTCGGCTCGCACTCGGGGCAGCGGCTGCGGTCCATCCAGGTGGAGAAGGCGGAGGAGATCCCGCCGCTCGTCGGCGACGCCGTCGTCGTCGGCATCGACGAGGGGCAGTTCCTCGGGCCCGCGTTGCCGGAGGTGTGCGAGGCGCTGGCGAACGCCGGCAAACGCGTGATCGTCGCGGGGCTCGACACGGACTACCTGGGGCGGCCGTTCGAGCCGATGCCGCAGCTGCTCGCCATCGCCGAGTACATCACGAAGAACCTCGCCATCTGCGTGGTCTGCGGAAACCCCGCCGACCGCAGCCAGCGCGTCGTCAACCGCGACGCGCGGTTCCTCGTCGGCGAGTCCGACGCGTACGAGGCGCGGTGTCGGCTGCACTGGAACCCGAACAACTTCGAGCCGGTCCAGCAGCGGCTGCACCTCGGGCGCAACCTCAGCGAAGGTTGAGCGCGGCGGCGTGATAACGTCGCGGCCCCATGCGGCGGCGAACGAAGTCCCCCGATGCTCGGGTCCTGCTCGCGCTAGCCGTGATCGTGGGCGTCGGCCTCGTCGGCTACGGGCTCGCCGCGCTGCGACGCCCCGCCGGGACGGACGACGTCGCCCGGCCGAACATCTTGCTCGTCACGTTGTGTTCGGTGCGCGCCGACCACCTCGGGGCGTGGGGCTACGAAGAGGCGGACACGCCGGCGCTCGACCGGCTCGCGCTCGAGGGCACGGTGTTCGAGAACGCGTGGTCGTCGGCCACGTTCACGCTCCCGAGCCACGCGACCATCCTCACGGGCCGGTGGCCGCTGAAGGCCGGGGTGCTCGCCTCGACCGACCACCTCCCGGACGACGTCCCCACGCTCCCGGAGGTGCTGCGCCACTACGGGTACCGGACGCTCGCCTGGGCGCCGATCGCGAGCGCGGCGAGCTTCCGGGTGGGGGAGGGGCTGGATCGCGGCTTCGACCAGTTCGTGGAGGGCGAGCGCGGGGGCGTCGAGGCGCTCGCCGGGACCGAGCCCTGGTTCGCGCTCGTGCACTTCAAGGAGGCCCACCCGCCCTACTCCGTGAAGATGTCGGACATGGATCCGCGCTTCCGCGAGTGGGACACGCGCCGGCGATCCGAGGCGCTCGCCGCCGATCGCTGGTTCGTCGAGCAGCTCGCCGACGAGGACCTGCGGCGGCAGGTCGTCGCCGCGTACGACCACGGCGTGTCGCTCGAGGACGCGCGCATCGCCGCGCTGTTGAAGCACGTCGATCCCGCCGACACCGTCGTGGTCGTCGCCGGCGATCACGGGCAGGCGCTCGGGGAGCGGGGGAAGGTGGGGCACCAGGGCGTGGTGCTGCCGGAGGTGCTGCACGTGCCGCTGATCGTGCGCGCGCCGGGCGAGACGCGGCGGCGGGTCGCGGCCGACGTGGGGCTCGTCGACGTCGCGCCGACGTTGTGGGAGCTCGCCGGGGCCGTCCCGCCGGCGGGGCTCGACGGGCGCAGCCTCGTGCCGTTTCTTCGCGGCGAGACCCTCCCGGCGCGCGCGGTGCTGGTCCAGGCCGAGACGCCGGACCGGGCGCCCTGGGCCGGGCTCCAGGAGATCGTCGTGTCCGGCCCGCTGTGGCTCCGCTACGCCCACCAGAGCGGGTTCTCCGAGGTGTGGCGGCGCGACGGCGACGCGTGGTCGGTGGTGGACGAGGACCCGGCGCCGCTGCTCGCGGAGCGCGAGGCGCTCTCCGGAGGCGTGGACGCGCGCACGGGGCGCGTCGCGACCGAGGGCGAGCGCGAGGCGCTGCGGAAGGAAGGCTACTGGTAGGCGAGCTGGCGGGCGACGGCCCAGGCGCGGAGGAAGTTCTCGGCGCGCGCGGCGGCGATCTCGGGCTCGGTCCAGCCGCGGCGGCGCAGCTCGTCCCAGAGGGCGCCGAGCTTCGACGCGTCCGCGAGGTCGGGCGGCGGGGTGATGATGCCGTCGTAGTCGCTGCCGAGCGCCACGACGCCGGCGCCGCCGACCTTCTTGAGGTGGTCGGCGTGGTCGGCGACCTTCGCGACGCTCGCGCCCTTGCCGACGAAGCTCGCGTGGAAGTTGACCCCGATGACGCCGCCGGTGCGGGCGATGCAGGCGATCTCCTCGTCGGAGAGGTTGCGCGCGTGGGCCGCGACGCTGTCCGCGTTCGAGTGCGACGCGACGATCGGGGCGGCGGACGCGCGGCACACGTCGAGCGTGGTCTGCCGCGAGGCGTGCGACACGTCGACGAGGATCCCGAGCCGCTGGGCCTCGGCGACGAGCTTCCGCCCGGCGTCGGTGAGGCCGCCGCCCTGATCGCCCGAAGAGCCGGCGTACGGGTTCGAGAACGACCAGGTGAGGCCGAGCATCGCGAGCCCGCGGGCGTGGAGCGCGGCGAGGTCGCCGAGGCCGTGGGCGCCTTCGAGCGCGTAGACCATCGCGACGCGGCCGGCGGCGATGGTCGCGCGGGCCTCCGCCGGGTCGCGGACGAGCGCGATCTCGTCGAGCCGGGCGTCCTCGCGCTCCATCCGCGAGAGCAGCGCCTCCACGTGCTCCGCGCCCGTGCCTCGCGGCGGCCACAGCACCATGACCGCGAGGTTCGTGCCGCCGGCGCGCAGCTGCGCGAGCCCGGCCTCGAGGCCCGCGCCGTCGAGGCCGACGTCCTTGCGGTGGAGCTGCGTGGGCGTGTCGAGGTGGAGGTCGGCCTGGATCGGGGGGGCGGCGAAGGCGACGAGGGCGAGGAGCATTCCAGCGGGAGCGTAGCGTCCCGGGGTCGTTCGCGTTCGCGTGCGCGGGTTCGTGCGCGTGCGCGTGCGGGTGCGCGTGGCATCGGGGGTCGTGGTAGCGTCCGGAGATGCGCCGGTGGATCCCCGCGATGCTGGCCGCGCTCGCGCTCGGGGTGCTCGCCGCGGGGGTGCCACAGCGGCACGTCACGACGGAGCTGGCGATCCCCGTGACCGTGCCGACGGCGACCCACGCGGAGACGGTGCCGGCGTGGCGCTTCGTCGGGCCCCTCCGCGTCGAGGGGCTCGCGAAGGAGCGGCTGTGCGGCGAGACCGACCGCGCCGCGCTCCTGCGGGAGGGGTGGTTCGGGTGGCGTGTCCTCGTGATCACGGCGGAGGGGCTCGTGGGGCCGGACGGGAGCGTGGCGAAGGGGGACTGGAAGGCGCTGGCGCGCGCGGCGAACGCCTGGCGACGCAGGTGGGCCGCGGTCGACGATCAGGTCGAGGTCAACTGCGGGGTGCGGCCGCCGGAGGAGGTGCTGATCGCGGTGGACCGCGAGGCGTCCACCGCGTCGCTCGTGACGATGACCTGGGCGTTCGGGGGCGTCCGACGGCACCCTCGCGGTGGGTTCTCGGAGTCCTGCGAGTCGCCGTTCGCCCTGCTCGTCGCCGGCGACGTCGCGCCGCGCCAGATCGACGTCGCCGACGACGTGGCGGTGATGCGGCTGGGGTGCGGGCCCGTGTTCCAGGTCATCGGCACCGCGGGGTGACGTCGGCCGACCCTACAGACGTCGTGAACGGAACACGAAGCGCCGACAGTTCGATCGAGTGGAACATCGCGCGAGCGCTCGACGATGGAACGCCGGCTTTTTCTTTGGCCCCGCGGCGCGCGACGCCGGGATGTTCCACTCACGCGATCTGTCGCCCGCGGCTGTTTCACTCGGGACATCTGTAGCCAGCGGGACGTCCCGCGGAACGCGCGGCAGTCGTCGCGAGCGTGCTACCGTTCGCACATGGCGAGGTGGATCCCGGCGACCCTGGCCGTCCTCGCTCTCGGAGCGCTCGCGACGGGCGACCTCCAGCGGCGCACGCACGCCCCCGCGATCGAGCTCCCCTACGAGTCGCCCGCGGTCGCGCACCCCGAGGTGCTCCCGGCGTGGCGCTTCGTCGGGCCGCTGCACGTGGAGGGGATGTCGCGCGAGGAGCTGTGCGGCGAGACCGACCGGGCGCGGCTGTTGAGGGAGGGGAAGTTCGGGTGGCGCGTGGTCCTGGCCAAAGATGGCCAGGTGGGCGCGCTGCCGGGCGGGTGGATCCCCCGCGGTCCCGACGGCATGACGTACCTTCCGTTCTACGAGCGCGTCACGAAGCTCTGGGAGGAGGCGGACGCGCGGGTGGCGGAGCTATGCGGGGTGAAGCCGGTCACGGAGGTGCTGCTGGTGATGGACCCGGTGGCGGCGAAGTGGTGGGACGCGATGGGGACCGCGGGCTACCAGGTCTTTCGGTCGACGGAGCAGGAGCGCCTGTGGTTGCCGGTGGGCGGTACCCGGCGCTTCACCGTCGCCGACGAGGTGCAGGTGCTCGCCGTGGGGAGCAGCGACTGGAAGATGTTCTCTATTTCCGGCTGGCTCAATGAGCGTCGCCGACCCCCCCGGACGTCGCCAGGAGGCTGACAGCAGACAGCTCTCTTGCTACAGGCGCCGCCATGCTCCTCCTCCTCGCCGGCATCGCCCTCGCCAAGCCCGCCGCCTCCTCGGTCGCCGAGGACGCCGAGGGCAAGCACACGCCCGACCTCGCGCTCGACGGCCTGCTCTCGACCGGCTGGGCGGAGGGCGCGATGGGGCACGGCGACGGCGCGTGGTGGGAGTTCGAGCTCGCCGCGCCCACGAAGCTCGACTCGATCTCCATCTGGCCGGGCAACCTCGGCGAGGGCGCGAAGTCCTACCGCGAGTACCCGCGCCCCAAGCTCATCAAGGTGCTGGTCGACGGCAACCCCGTCGGCGAGCCGATCCGCCTGCTCGACGAGATGCAGCGCAAGGACGTCCCGGTCGACGTCACCGGCAAGAAGATCCGGGTCGAGATCCTCGAGGTGTTCGAGGGGATGGTCTACGCGGACCTCTACCTCGCCGAGGTCGCCGTGAACTTCACGGAGGGCGAGCGCACCAAGGCGGTCGAGAAGGTCGACGCCTGGCGCACCGGCAAGGAGGGCGAGAAGCTCCAGGCCAAACACGAGGAGGAGGTCCTCGCCGCCTGGAAGAAACACAAGGACGACGACGACGAGAACGAGGGGCTCGACTTCCTGATGGCCGCCGCCGGCGAGGGCGCGCCGTACCTGCGCAAGAAGGTCGCGTCGCTCGTGCCCGAGGGCTACCGCGCGGCCGCGCTCGTCCCCGACCAGAAGTCGCTCGACGCCCTGCGCAAGCTGAAGGACCCGAACGGCATCCCCGGCCTCGAGATGGCGGCGCTGCGCGCGATCGGCAAGGAGCAGAAGCAGATCCGCGAGATCGTCGAGATCTTCTACGCCTACCAGGAGCTCGTGGGCGGCGGGCGCCGCAACGTGCAACCGTGGGGCACCACCGGCTGGGAGGTCGGCGCGCTGCGATCCTTCGGCGAGCCCCTCGCCATCGAGATCGACCAGTTCGGCCAGCTCTGGATCACCGACACGGGCAACAACCGCATCCAGCGCTTCAACCAGGACGGCGTCTCCGAGAAGCAGCTCGGCAAGGGCGCGGACGTCGCGAACCAGTGGTTCGACGGGACGCGCAAGTGGTACGCCGCCGGCGCCGCGGCCACGACGGAGTCGGGCGGCTTCGTCAACCCGGTCGACGTCGAGATCATCCCCGGCAAGGAGATCGACACCGTCGTCACGCTCGACGCGTCGAACCGCATCCAGATCTTCGACTCGGAGGGCAACCCGAAGATCGGCTGGGACGTGCGCATCGACCGCAAGATGCAGGCCGAGGTGGGGGGCGAGGGCTACCTCGCCTACAACCCGAAGAAGAAGCAGATCGTCGCCTTCGTCGGCGACGAGGCCGTCGTCTTCACGATGGACTCCGAGGAGGTCGGGCGCTGGGAGGCGAAGGACGGCGTGCCCAAGGCCGTCGAGGCCGGCCGCGACGGCAAGCTCTACCTCGTGTACGCCGACGAGGTGGTCGCCTACAACACCGACGGCTTCCGCTACGGCCGCGTCGCCGGCGAGGAGATCTTCGGCGAGGGCTTCGAGGACCTCGACCTCACCTTCGACGAGGAGGGCAAGCTCTGGGCCCTCACCGACACCGGCTGGGTGTTCAAGTTCAAGAAGCCCGGCAAGCTCGACTGGAAGGTGAAGATCAGCGAGTTCGAGCTGGAGCGGCCCCGGTTCTGCGCCTCGCAGGGCCTCATCTTCGTCACCGACCGCGACCGCATCCTGAAGGCCGACGCCCTGCAGGCCCACGTCGACGAGCTCACCCGCGAGGAGGACGAGGCGGCGAAGAAGAAGGCCGAGGAAGCCGAGGCGAAGCAGAAGTGATCGTCGCCTGGGCGCTCCTCGCCTGCACGGCCGAGCCCGAGGCCCCGCCCCCGGCCGCCCCCGCTCCGCCCCCGCCGCCCGTCGCGCCGGTCACGGTCTGGACGGCGCAGAACGTCCAGGAGCTCGTCCCCGCCGCGCCGAAGGAGGCGCGCAAGGTCGCGCGGCCCATCCCGCCGCTGCCCGCCTACGACACGACGCTCCAGGAGCTCGGTCACGTGGTCGAGCGCTACGCGGGCGACCCCGACAACCCCTGGGCCGTCGCGCACGGCATCCTCGCCCGCGGCGCGTCCTTCCGCCTCACCGACGGGCGCGAGGCGATCCCGCACCTGTTCGCCACGTACGCGGAGCCGCGCGCCGCCGGCGCGCTGACGCTCGTCGGGTTCCCGCGCTCGCGCGGCGAGATCCGGGTGGAGCCCCACACCGATCTGTTGCTGAAGAACATGGGCGAGGCGGGGGTCGCCCC
Source organism: Myxococcota bacterium (assembly GCA_049322475.1). GTDB lineage: Bacteria > Myxococcota_A > UBA796 > UBA796 > SXON01 > JBMOQZ01. The sequence goes on from JBMOQZ010000398.1 coordinate 31,762, forward strand.
CGACGCCACGTTCCCGAGCGCGCAGGGCACCTCGTCCGTCGCGGACCTCTACCGCTGGACGCTGCTGAAGACCTACCTCGAGCCGCGCTCGAACCACTCCAGCTACGACAGCCCGAACGACGTCCCGTGGGGGCTGCAGGCCCTCGCGCAGTGGGCGCCGCCGGGAGAGCTCCAGTGGGTCGCCGTCGACGGCACGCCGATGGATCTGGACGACCTCACCGACTTCGCCGTCACGGTGCTCGCCAAGGAGTCCGGCTTCCTCGCCGAGGCGATGGCGAAGGGCCAGAAGTTCGAGAAGGCCGGGCAGGGCGTGTTCAAGTACACCTGCGGCGGCGCCCACCTGCTGCAGGGGGCCTCCTACGCCGTCGCGCGCGGGTACGGCTCGCCGAAAGGCCGACAGCTGATGGCGGCGCAGGCGGCGATCCAGCTCTACCGCCTGCCGATCGAGCTCGCGATCTACGACGAGGCGACGAAGCGCAACCCGAAGCACAAGACGAGGTTGCTCGTCCAACGCATGAAGTTCCTCGGTCACTTCCTCGAGTCGACGGCGAAGCTCGAGGCGCTCGGCTTCTACTCTCCGGACGACGCGCAGCTCCGGCTGATCGAGGGCGCGGCGCAGAACCTCGCGCTCACGGTCGAGGCGCTGAAGCGGCAAGGCACCTTCGACCACATGGAAGAGTTGAGGAAGGAGGACGAGCAGCTCTACCTCGACGTCGTCGGCGACGCGGCGCACGCCGTGCGCGGGCTCGAGCTCGCGTTGGGGCGAGGCTCCATCGGCCTGTGAGCGTCGGTCATCCGCGGCGCGACGAATGACGTAGCTCATTCGCATCGTGTCAGGAAAAGTCGCCCCGTAGTACTCCACACCTCCTCAGGAGGGCCTCATGTGGAGGTTGATGATTCCGAGCCTGCTGGTCTCCACGCTCTACCTCGCGGGCTGTCAGGGCCCTCCGGGCCCCGCCGGCAAGGACGGGGCGGACGGCGCGGACGGCGTCGACGGCGCGGACGGCGCGGACGGCGCGGACGGCGCGGACGGCGCGAACGGTCAGAACGGCGCCGACGGCGCCGACGGCAGCAACGGGAGCGACGGCGCGGACGGCGCGGACGGCGAGAACGGCGAGGACGGCCTCGACGTGGGCGTCACGACCTTCCACGGCACGCAGATGATGCTCGACACCGAGTACGAGGAGAGCGGCAAGTACCTCGCGACGGCCGCCATCACCGGCGCGACCGCCGCCGAGGACGGCACGGTCAGCGTGTCCTTCACGGTCGCCGACTCCGACGGCAACCCCGTCACGGGCATCGCGAGCATCAACGCCAACATCGCCTACCTGCAGGAGGCGGGCAGCGGCGAGGCCTTCGACAAGTGGGTCGCCTACATCTACCGCGAGCAGGAGGTCTCCGGCTCCGCGGACGGCGACTGGCCCAACCCGGACGGCACCACCGCGGATCAGGCCTATCGCGAGAGCAGCGGCACCCTCGTCGACAACGGCGACGGCTCCTACACCTACACGTTCGCCGCCAACCTCACGAGCGCGACCAAGCCGTACTCCGGCGAGGCGATCTCCTACGACCGCAGCCTCACCCACCGCGTCAGCATCATGATGGGCGGCAGCAGCGGCCCCACCGCCGACGCCGCCTACGACTTCGTGCCCGACGGCTCGGGCGCGGTCCGGACCCGCGACATCGTCCAGACCGAGACGTGCAAGGAGTGCCACGGCGTCGCGTTCGAGGCGCACGGCGGCGACCGCCTGTCCGTCGAGAACTGCGTCACCTGCCACAACCCCGGCAACGTGGACCCGCACTCCGGGGAGACCGTCGACTTCCAGGTGATGATCCACAAGATCCACGCGGGGGGCGAGCTCTACAGCATCCCGGGCGACGACGGCGCGGTGTGGGACGACCCCAGCACGACCGACGACGAGACCGCGGACAACGGCGAGTACGCGATCTGGGGCTACGCCAACACCAAGTACGACTGGTGGGACGCGGGCTTCCCCGCGCTCACGGCCAACTGCACGAAGTGCCACACCGGGAGCGGCGCGGACGTCGACAACTGGAAGGACAACCCGTCGCGCGAGGCCTGCGGCTCGTGCCACGACACCGTCGATTTCGCCTCCGGCGACGGCCACGACGGCGGTGCGCAGACGACCGACGACAACTGCTCCACCTGCCACACGGCGGAGACGAGCGGCTTCGCCAAGTCGGTCTGGGAGGCGCACGACATCGAGACGAACCGGCACGAGCGCGAGCTCTCGGAGTTCGAGGTGACCGTGACGATGTCCACGCCCGCCAACGGCCTGTACTACGAGGCGGGTGAGTCACCGGTCGCGACGATCGTCATCACCGAGGGCGGCGTGGTGATCGACCACACCACGGTCGACAAGGACTCGAGCGCGGAGGGCTGCCTCGAGGAGGAGGTGCCGTGTCCCGCTCAGGACGGCCTCTTCGCGACGGCCAACTTCTTCGTGCACGGGCCCCGCAAGCTGCGCAACCCGGTCCTCACCACCGCCGCGCGCGTCGAGGTCGAGAGCACGAGCACGGGGCCCTTCGACCTGAGCGAGGCCACGGACCTCACGCTCTACGTCGACGGCGGCGTGGACGTGAAGACGCGGACGGACACGTACTCGGGCGAGATCACGGTGTCCGTGGACGACACGTACTTCGCGGACCCCGCGGCCGCGACGGCGGACGAGGTCGTCGACTGGCTCAACGCCGACGAGGACTTCTACGCGCGGTGCCTCGCCTGGGTGAACGAGTCCGGGGAGGTGTCGATCCGCAGCCGCAACCTCGGCACGTTCTACTCGCTCGAGCTCGAGTCGGGCGACGTCAACGACGCGATCTTCGGCGGCAACGTCGACGTGCAGGTGGTCGGCGGGACCTACCCGAACAACTACGTGTACGACACGACGACGGACGACCCGAAGGTCAGCTGGGCGACGGACTCGATCACGTACCAGCTGGATCCGGTCGACGACCTCGAGCCGGGCACCTACGTGGCGTACGCCGTGTTCGCCGACCGCGGGCGCGTGAGCAGCACCGACTACTTCACGCCGTCCCACGGGGAGGTCACGTTCCAGGTCAAGCAGGCGGACGAGGAGCTGCCGATCGCGCGCAACTGCGACAGCTGCCACATGAACGAGGACGACGTCGGCTTCGTGCTCGACTTCGCGCGGCACCACAAGGACTTCGACGACAACGCGATCGACCAGTGCGCCAACTGCCACGACTACCAGAACCGGTACGCGACCGGCCGTACGTTCGAGGGCGGGCTCGACATCTCCACCCGCGTGCACGCCGTGCACTACGGGTCGAGCCTGAACTACCCGAACACGACCGTCAGCTACGACGACCCGATCCCCGGCCGGTACTGGTACATCACGTTCCCTCAGGACATCCGGTACTGCGAGACGTGTCACGTCGAGGACGAGACCAGCGGCACCTGGCAGACGAACGCGGCGCGGCTGCCCTGCATGGGCTGCCACGACTCCGACGCGGCCGACGCGCACATGCGCCTCATGACGTACGACCCGACGCCGGACGACGCCTGGAACGGCGACGAAGAGGAGAGCTGCACCGTCTGTCATTGACGGGAGGCGCAACCCATGCGAAACGTGAACGCCATCGCCGCCGCGGTCCTCACCGCGGCGGCCCTCGCCCAGGGTGCCGGCTGCGACGTCACGCGCGTCCAGCCGGCGCCGTCGTCTCCGCCCGCCGAGGGCGTGCTCGCCACGGTCAACGGCGAGCCCATCTACGAGGAGGACGTCCGGCTCGCGCTCGCGCGGTCGGGTGTGTCCGAGCCGACGCCGGCGCAGCGGCGCAACGTGCTGGAGGTGATCGCCCGCAAGGAGCTCCTCGCCCAGCGCGCCGACGCCCTCGGGCTCGACGAGAGCGCCGCCGTCCGCAGGACCGTGCGGGAGGCGCAGGCCCAGGCCGACGCCATCCGGCGCGAGGCGCTGAGCGACCAGTACGTGATGCGCGAGGTCGTCGCCGTCGAGGTGACCGACGCCGAGGCGAAGGCCTGGTACGACGCCCACGCCGCCGACCTCGGGACGGAGGTCCGCGTGAAGCAGATCCTCCGCCGCAGCCGGGCGGAGATCGAGGCCGACGCGGCGAAGCTCGCCGCCGGCGCGCCCTTCGACGACGTGGCCGCGGAGCGTTTTCCGGGCGCGGGGAACAAGGCGCCGTGGGACCTCGGTTACCTCCGCTGGACGCGGGTCCAGGAGGCCTGGCGCGCCCCGCTCGCGTCGTTGACGCCGGGCGCCGTGAGCCCGGTGATCGAGGGCCCGAACGGGCGGTTCTGGATCCTCCAGCTGGTCGACCGCCGCGCGGCCGAGACCACCTTCGAGGACGAGAAGGCCGGCATCGTCGAGGCGCTGAAGAAGGAGCGGGTCGACGCTCGCCGCGCCGAGCTCGACGCGGAGCTGAAGGGGGCGGCGGAGATCGTGATCCTCGAGGGGACGAACGGCTCCTGACCGATCGCGGGCGCGGTGGAACGCGCGCCTTCATGGTACGGTTTCGGGGTGTTGCTCGACCCCCCCCCCCCACGAAGCATGTCGCGACACGCGCGCCATGCGGCGTCCACCTCCTCTGTGAGCAAGTGGAGGCGGGGATTGCCGGGGCCGGAGAAGGAACGCGCACGCAGCGTTCGAAGCACTTGCCGGAGCAGACCTTCGCGGGGGTCCTGAGGGGGGCGCCCGGTGCGTCCATTGGCCTGCGCCACGAGCGCGGGGCGGGCCGCCTCGGAGAGGGCCCGTACGGAGAGGCCGCTCCGTGCGGCCTCCCGCGCGAAAGCGCGGCGTGTCTCAGGGTCCTGGAGCTGCATCAGCACGACGTGGTGGGAAAGCGACAGGCGCGGGACCAGGGCTTTCGGCAGCTCGCGAGCGCTCGCGTATACGCCAATCGCCTGCCACAGCGCCGTGCGGCTCATGCGCAGATCCGGGTGGGCTGCGAGCTTCCGCAGCGACACGGATCGCTTCCGGCGGCTTCGGTAGCGGGCCACGTCTCCGTCGAAGAAACGGTCGAGGACGTAGCGCCCCACCGCGAGCGCGGCGGCGAGCGCGCCGCGGTCGGCGAGGCGGTTGATCTCCGCAACGGCGGTCTCGATATCGTCGTCAATCGCGTGCACCACGTCCGGCACGATAGCGCAGGAGCGTCGCGATGAAGGCTCTTTTGCTCGCGCTGCTCGCTTGCGACGAGGCGTCGACCCTCGACGACCTCGACGGCGACGGCTTCGACGCGCCCGAGGACTGCGACGATCACGACGCGTCGGTGAACCCTGATGCGACGGAGGTCTGGTACGACTTCACCGATCAGGACTGCGACGGCAACGACCGCGACCAGGACGGCGATGGCTACGCCGTCCAGGACGACTGCGACGACGCGGTGGGGACGACGTATCCCGGGGCCGACGACGCCTGGTACGACGGCGTCGACGCGAACTGCGACGACGCGGACGACTTCGACCAGGACGCCGACGGCTACGACGTGGACGTCGACTGCGACGACACCGACGTGTCCAGACATCCGGACGCGGAGGACGTCTGGTACGACGGCGAGGACACGAACTGCGACGGAGCCGACGACTTCGATCAGGACGGCGACGGCTTCACCGTGGACGGCGACTGCGACGACACCGACGCCGCGGTGAACCCCGACGCGCAGGAGGTCTGGTACGACGGTGTGGACCAGGACTGCGACGGCGCGGACGACTACGACCAGGACGCCGACGGGTACGAGCTCACGGACGACTGCGACGACACGGTCGCAACGACCCATCCCGGGGCCGGCGACGACTGGTACGACGGCGTGGACGCGAACTGCGACGGGGCGGACGATTACGACCAGGACGCCGACGGGTACGAGCTCACGGACGACTGCGACGACACCGTCGCAACGACGCATCCCGGGGCCGGCGACGACTGGTACGACGGCGTGGACGCGAACTGCGACGGCGCGGACGACTACGACCAGGACGCCGACGGGTACGAGCTCACGGACGACTGCGACGACATCGCCGCAACGACGCATCCGGGCGCTGGCGACGACTGGTACGACGGCGTGGACGCGAACTGCGACGGGGCGGACGACTACGACCAGGACGCCGACGGGTACGAGCTCACGGACGACTGCGACGACACGGTCTCAACGACGCATCCCGGGGCCGGCGACGAGTGGTACGACGGCGTGGACGCGAACTGCGACGGCGCGGACGACTACGACCAGGACGCCGACGGGTACGAGCTCACGGACGACTGCGACGACGCCGACGCCGCAGTGAATCCTTCGGCCACGGAAATCTGCGAGAACGGAATCGACGACGACTGCGACGGGAGCACGAACGCCTGCGTGGCCGAGGGCATGGTGGTGGTCACGTCGGACTACGACGTGCACTTCGCGGGCGAGAGCCGAGGGGACTATGCGGGCTTGGACGTGCTTCTTCACGACATGAACGGAGACGGGCTCGCGGACGCGCTAATCGACGCCTACAAGGATGATGACGGGGCGAACGATGCCGGTGCAATCGCGATTCTTCTCGCACCGAGCGCGGCGGAAGTCAACTTGGCGGACGCGGACGCCAAGCTCACCGGTACAGAGGAGGACGACTGGCTGCCGGGGGCGTACGCGGCCGGTGACGTGGATGGGGATGGCGAGCAGGATCTCGTCGTAACCGGAGGTAGCCACCCGGCATTCCTGACGTCCTACGTATACGTGATTGCGGGGCCCCACAGCGGGGTGGCAGGCACGGACTCCGCCGCCCTGCAACTCGCCGGGGAGTCCTACTCGGACGGGTTCGCTGACGGGGTCTTCGCCACGGATTGGGACATGGACGGGGTAACGGACATTCTCGTTGGTGTTTCAGGATACGACAGTCCAGCCTCGGGAAGCGGGGCCCTTTTCGGATACCAGTGGCTCCCAGCACGCTCCTTCGCGTATGCCGATGCTGACTACGCAGTCACGGGTTCAGCGACCGGACACAGCGTGGGTTGGGACTTCGCCTCGTGCGACTTGGATGGGGACGGGATCCAAGACTTCATCACGAGCAGCTATTCAGATGACACAACGGCGACGGATGCCGGTGCGGTGTACGCGCTCGCGGGCCCGCCATCCGGGGTCGTCGATGTATCGACTGCCGACCTCGCACTGCTTGGCGAAGAATCGTCAGACTTTTTCGGGGGCGTGCTGGCCTGCGCCGACTTTGACGCGGACGGTCTCGCCGACATCGCGGCTGGAGGACCTGTGGTGGGGAGGGGCGTCTACGAGACCGGCGCAGTTTACATGACACTATCGCCGAGGTCCGGCACGGTAAATGTCTCCACCGCGGACTGGGTGGTGCGGGGGGACGACTGGGCCGACGAGGCGGGGCGCGACGTTGCAGCCGGCGACTTTGACGGCGACGGCGCCGCGGACTTGGCGGTCACCGCCTGGTACGCAGACCTGAACGGTACCAACTCGGGGGGCGCCTTCCTCTTCCGGGGGCCATGGTCTGGCGAAGTGACCACTGCGGACGCAGATCTCGCGCTCGTAGGCGAGGCCGGCGAGCTCGTGGGTACGAGTGTGGCAGCGGGTGACGCCGACGGAGACAGCCTCGACGACCTCCTTGTCGGTGTGGGGCTTTACTCGAACACCGGTGACGCGTTCCTCCGGTATTCCCCGGGCTGGTGACGGCCTCAGCTCGTCGCGGAGGTACCGGGATTGGCGGGATCTTCGCAGTCCGTCCCTGCGTCTTGGGTGTAGCAGCAATCCTCCGAGGAGGTACATGAGAACGTGACCGTCGCACCTTCCGTGCCGGGGTCCGACAACGAACACCGGATGGCGGGCCCCACCGTGGTCGCGACGTGGATGTCCCGACTACTCCGGATGCGCCTCCCCCAGCAGGTGCGACATGATCGACAGCCTCACCGCGAGCACCACCGGCGGCATCGTGCGGCCGGGGTCGCCCGCCTCCAGCTTGCGCGCGGTGTCGCGGAGCTCCGCGGCCACCTTCGCGTAGCCGTGGAAGCGGTAGGCGACCGCGGCGAGCTCGGCGGCGCGGGCGAGGGGGGCGCGGTTGCGCGCGTGGAGCACGGCGTCCGCGGCCTCGTCGATGGCGGCGTCGACGAGGGCCTTGCGCTGGTCGTCGTCCGTCGCGATCTCCGAGTTCATCTGGTCGATCGCGCGGTGGACCCCCTCGTGGAGCGACGCCTCGTCGAGCATGCCGAGGGGCGCGACCCAGGGCTGGATCTTCTCCGGGTCCTCGTCCGCGGCGGGGGCGGGCGCGCGCGTCATCGGGTCGAGCAGGCGCGCGGAGGCGAGCGTGGCGGGCGGGACGTGCTCGCAGAAGTGGGTGAACGCGTGGTGCTTCTGCAGCCACAGGTCCGCGAAGTGGAGCCCCGTCGTGAACGGGACCTCGCGGATGTCGGCGCGGCCCTCGGCCTGCTTCCACACGTCGCGCAGCTCCCCGCGCGAGAGGTGGGCGTGCTGGGCCTCGCGGACGGTGCCCGACGCGCCGAGCACCACCCCGAGGAGGCAGGTGCCTTCGCGGTCGGTGGAGGAGAGCAGGAGCTCGATGTCGCCCTGGTTGTCGGGCAAGGACAGGAATGCGCGCGACGGGACGTCCACGACCTCCTTGCCGAGCCCCACGCTCTTCGGCGCGACCGGCGCCTCGACCTTCACGCCCTGCGAGCGGAGCTTGTGCAACGCGGCGGCGGCCGCCTTGCGGAGCTCCTTGGGGCCCTGTACGGACTGGAGCGCCTTCGTGTTGCCGAGCGCGGCGGCGGCGGCGATCGCGAGCAGCGGATCGGGGAGGCGCGAGACGTCGCCCTTCCCTTCGTGGGCCCAGGTCACGGTGGGGGCGTCGGCGGTGCGGTCGAGGACGGACTTCAGGGGATCAGCCATGGGGGGTCTCGATGCTGGAGGGGCGGCGCGAGGTCTCGGACTCGAGGGCCTGGTTCACGGTGATGGCGGCCATGTGCACGACGTCGGAGACGGTGGCGCCGAGCGCGAGCACGTTGACGGGCTTGCTCGTGCCGACGAGCACGGGCCCGACGGCTGTGGCGCCGCCCAGCTCGCGCAGGAGCTTGTAGGCGATGTTGCCCGACTCGAGCGTCGGGAAGATCAGCACGTTCGCGTCGCCCTGGATCGCCGAGAAGGGGAAGTCCTGGGCGGCGAGGTCGGCGTTGACCGCGGTGTCGGCCTGCATCTCGCCGTCGATGACGAGCGACGGCCACTTGCGCCGGACGATCTCGATGGCCTCGGGGATCTTGTGGACGGCGTCGCTCTCGCGGTGCTCGCCGAAGTCCGAGTAGGACAACATGGCGACCCGCGGGGTGTAACCGAAGGACTGGGCGAGGCGCGCGGTGTTGATGGCGATCTGCGCGAGCGTCTCGGCGTCGGGGTTGACGTTGACGGTGCAGTCGCCGAAGAAGAGGCGCCGGTTCTTGAAGAGCATCATGTAGGCGCCGCTCACCGCGCGCACCGTGGGGTCCTTGCCCACCACCTGCAGCGCCGGCCGGATCGTCTCCGCGTAGCTGTGCAGGAGCCCGCCCAGCAGCCCGTCGGCGTCGCCCTGGCGGACCATCATCGCCGAGAAGATGACGTTGCGGCGCAGCGCGGCGCGGGCGGCGTCGCGCGTCATGCCCTTGCGCTGACGCAACTTCCAGAGCGCGTCGGTGTAACGCTCGAAGCGATCGTCCTCGCGCGGCTCGACGATCTCCATGCGGGAGACGTCGATGTTGTGGCGCTCGGCGCGGTTGAGGATCTTCCACTCCTCGCCCACGAGCAAGGGCTTGCAGATGCCCTCGTCGACGAGGATCTGCGCGGCGCGGAGCACCTTCGGGTTGGAGCCGTCGGGGAACACGACGCGGCGCGGGTTGAGGCGCGCGCGGTTCATGACCGGCCGGAGGATCTCCTTGCTGCGTTCGAGCATGCGCTCGAGGCGCTCGCGGTACGCGCCGATGTCCGCGATGGGCACGCGGGCGACGCCCGACTCCGCCGCCGCCTGGGCGACCGCGGGCGCGACGTACAGGAGCACGCGCGGGTCGAACGGCTTGGGGATGATGTAGTCGGGGCCGAACTGGAGCGAGGAGAGGTCGTAGGCGGCGAGCACCTCGTCCGGGACGTCCTCGCGGGCGAGCGCGGCGAGCGCCTTGACCGCGGCGACCTTCATCGCCTCGTTGATCGCCCGCGCGCGGCAGTCGAGCGCGCCGCGGAAGAGGAACGGGAACCCGAGCACGTTGTTGATCTGGTTGGGGTAGTCGCTGCGGCCGGTGGCCACGACCGACTCGGGGACCGCCGCCTTCGCGTCGTGGTAGCTGATCTCCGGGTCCGGGTTGGCCATCGCGAAGATGATGGGGTTGGGCTTCATCTTCTTGACCATGTCCGGCTTGAGCAGCCCGCCGACCGAGAGCCCCACGAACACGTCGGCGTCGACCAGCACCTCCGCCAGCTTCGCGGGGCCGTCGCCCTTCGCGTACGCCATCTTCTCCGGGAAGGTGTGCTCGGTGCGGCCCGGGTAGACGAGGCCTTCGGAGTCGCACATCCAGATGGACCCCCGCGGCACGCCCATCGAGACGAACATGTTCGCGGTGGCGATGGCGGCGGCGCCCGCGCCGGAGAACACGATCTTGAGGCCCTCCATCGTCCGGTTCGTCAGCGCGAGGGCGTTGATCAACGCGGCAGCGGCGATGATCGCGGTGCCGTGCTGGTCGTCGTGGAAGACGGGGATGTCGAGCGTCTCCTGCAGCTTCCGCTCGATGTAGAAGCAGTCGGGCGACTTGATGTCCTCGAGGTTGATGCCGCCGAACGTGGGCGCGATGGCCTTGACGGCGGCGATGACCGCGTCGGGGTCCCGCGCGTCGAGCTCGATGTCGATCGAGTCGATGTCGGCGAACTTCTTGAAGAGGTTGGACTTCCCTTCCATGACCGGCTTGCCCGCGAGGGGGCCGATGTTGCCGAGGCCGAGCACCGCGGTGCCGTTCGTCACGACGGCGACGAGGTTGCCCTTCGCCGTGTAGAGGTAGGCGTCGTCGGGGTTGCGGTGGATGGCGAGGCAGGGCTCGGCGACCCCGGGGGTGTAGGCGAGCGAGAGATCGCGCTGGGTGAGCAGCGCCTTCGTGGGGATGATCTCCAGCTTCCCCGGGCGACCTTCCGCGTGGTAGTCGAGCGCGTCCTTCTTGAGGCTCATGGGGGTGCTCCGGTGGGAGCCGGCGGCTTAACCGCCGCTCAGCTGGCTGCCCCACGCGCGGACGATCTGGAGGTCGCCCCCCGCCACCAGCTCCGCGTGCGGCGAGCCGCACACCGGGCACGGCGACTCGTCCGCCGGGTACTCCGCGCCGCAGTCCTTGCAGCGCAACAGCCCGTCGACCGGCACGAGCTGGACGTCCACGCCGGGGAGCATCGCGCAGAGCGCGGCGCGAAGGGCCTCGCCGTCGAGGTCGAGCATCGCGCCGAGGCGGACCTCGATGCCCTCGAGCGCGAAGCCCGAGGCGGGCAGCTGCGCGTTCAGTGCTTCGAGGAGGGAGGCGGCGACCTCGCCGACGGTCTGCATCGGCCCCGTCTAACCGCGTTAGACACGCGCGCCGTGCTGCTCGCCCTCGCCCTCGCCTGCTCCACCGAGCCCGCCGCGCCCCCCGCCGAGGCGACACCGTCGTCGTGGCCCATCGCGCGCGCGGCGGTGTCGCCGCGGTCGGTGGCGTGGCTGACCGAGCAGGGGTGGTGGCCGCTGCAGGTGGGGTACTTCGCCGACGTGCCCGGCTTCTCGGCGCACTGGGCGGTGATGCGCGAGGACAAGCTCCTCGAGAAGCGCGGCGTCACGGTGATGTACACGACGTTCCTGTCGGGGCCGCCCATCCTCGAGGCGTTCCTCGCCGGCCAGACGCAGGTGACGCACTACGGCGACTTCCCGTTCTGGAACACCGTCGACAAGGGCGTGGGCGCCGTCGCCTTCGCGGTGACGGGCGTGAACAACGAGGTGGCGCTGATCGTGCCGCCGGACTCGCCCGCGAGGACGATCGACGACCTGAAGGGGCGCGAGGTCGTGATCGGCACCACGCTCGGGAGCTACGCGGAGTTCTTCCTGCTCTCCGTGCCCGGGCTCCGGTACCGCGTCGCCGGGATGAGCATGCGCGAGGCGCAGCTCGTGCCGAAGGGGGTGGACGCCGTCGCCGTCTGGGACCCCCACGCCACCTTCGCGGTGGAGAAGGGGCTCGGGCGGAAGGTCGGCGACCACGCCCCGTACTACTTCGCGACCGGCTACGAGTTCGTGCGGCGCGAGATCCACGAGCACGCGCCCGACGTCGTCCAGGCCATCGCCGACGCCACGCTCGAGGCGGTGCTTGCGGTCCGCGCCGACCCCGACCGCGCCGCCGCCATCTACGCGAGCGACCCGCGGGGCAAGGCGTGGACGAAGGAGCAGGTGCGGGCGCAGATCGACCGCTACCTGACCGTGTACCCGCCCACCTACAAGTACCTGCACGCCGACTTCTGGGCGGCGGAGGACGCCCGCGTCGTGGCCGCGCAGCACGCGGCGGGCCGGCTCACGCGCGCGCGGGACGCGGAGGACCTGAAGAAGGACTTCGCGCCGGGCTACCTCGCCGACACGTTGAAGCGCCTCGGGTGGGCGGTGCCGGAGCGGCCGGTGTTCCTGCCCGCGGGCTGGTCCGGCACGGTGGGGCAGCCGCCGTACCCGCCCTACGTCCACGCCGGCGATCCGCCGATCCCCTGGCCGTGAGAATCCTGGGGATCGCGGGGTTCGTCGCCGCGTGGGCGGGCGTCGCCGCCGCCGTCGGCAAGCCGCACGTGCTCCCCGGGCCGGCGAGCGTGGCGCTCACGCTGGCGGAGATGCGCGGCGAGATCGCGCACCACGCGCTGCGATCCCTCGGGCGCGTCGTCGCGGGCTACCTCGCCGCGGTGGCGGTCGCGTTGCCGATCGGGTGGGGGTGCGGGGCGATCCCCGCGCTCGACCGGGAGCTCGCGCGGCTCCTCGCGCTGCTGCGCCCGATCCCGCCGTTCGTCTGGATCCCGCTGTTGCTCCTGTGGGTGGGCATCGGCGACGCCAGCGCCGCGACGGTGGTGTTCGCCGGCGCGCTGTTCCCGATCCTGCGGCTCGCCCGCGAGGGGGTCGCGCAGGCGCCGCCCGCCCTGCTCGTCGCGGCGCGCAACCTCGGCGCGCGCGGCCCCCGGCTCTTCTTCACGGTGCAGATCCCCGCGGCGATGCCGCTGACGCGCACGGGGCTGCGCCTCGGCTGGACGCTCGCGTGGATGAGCGTCGTCGCCGCCGAGCTCGTGGGCGCCGACGGCGGCCTCGGGCAGATGATCCTCGACGCCCGCAACCTCGCGCGCCCGGACATCGCGGTGGCGGGCATGGTGGCGATCGGGGTGCTGGCGGCTGGAACCGAGAGCTTGCTCACG
>JBMOQZ010000399.1:0-4793 GCA_049322475.1 Myxococcota bacterium
GCGTGCCCGCGTCCACCACGCCGTCGGGCACGTTCTCGCGGAGCACCTCGACGCCGTTGAGGTAGACGACGGCGCCGTCGTCGACGAGGCAGGCGAGGAACAGCTCGGCGGCGGCGGGGTCGGCGTCGAGCGTGAAGCTCGTTCGGAAGGTGGTCGTCGTCGGGAGGTCGGTCAGCTCGGTCGCGCCGCGGGGTCCGAGCAGCGGCTCGACCGACCGGAAGAGCGCGTAGGTGTTCTCGGTGTTGGTGACCGAGCTGTCGCCGAAGGTGTCGCCCCAGACGTACGTCGTGCCGGCGTCGAACGAGCCGGCGAGGGCCCAGCCCCAGGGGTCGGACGCGCGGTCGGCCTCGACGGCCGGGGCGGCCCACGCGGCGCTCGCGACGAGGGCGGCGATCTCCTCGTCGGCGGGCGGCTCGACGCCGGGCATCGTGCCGGGGCACCCGTCGGTCGGCCCGAGGACCCACTCGAACGCGGTCGCGTCGGTGCCGACGACGTCGTCGGGCAGCTCGACCTCCGCGATCGTCATCTGCGGGCCGCCGGCGTCGCCGGGCGCCTCCCAGGCCGCGAGGTACAGGTGGTCGCTCGGCGAGACCTCGAGCTCGATCGCGTCGACGGTCCACCAGTTGCCGTCCACGTCCTCCCCCACCGCGCGGAGATCGCTCCCGTCGGCGCCGCCGAGGTAGATGGCGTAGAAGTTGTCGGCGGTCACCCACGCGGTCGCCGCCACCGCGCCGACGGCCTCGCCCGCGTAGAAGACCGCCGCCCCCTCGAGCCAGGCGCCGTCGTCGTGATCGGGGCTCGCCCAGTCGCTCGCGGGGTAGGCGCCCGAGACGTCGTAGCGCCACGTGGCCCCGAGCGGGACCAGCTCGACCGTGGTGGCGGGCGCGAGCGGGTCCAGCAGGTTGGGCTCGCCCGGCGTCCCGCCGAGCTGCGCGCTGGCGGTCCAGCTCTCGGCGTGGTCGCTGGCGGCGCCGGCGTCCATCTTGGCGAGCGACAGCCCGGAGCCGTCGGGGGCGACCGGCCAGGGGTCGTCGTCGCCGTAGGTGACGGCGTCGATGCGCCGGCCGCCGTTGTTCCGGAGCTCGATCGTCTCGCCGTCGTCGGCGAGATCGCCGTCCCAGGGGCCGGAGACGACGAGCAGATCCCCGGCGGCGATCACGGTCCCCTCGGGGAACGTGTAGGCGACGCCCTCCGCGAGCGACCAGCCCGAGAGGTCCACGTCGAGCGCCATCGGGTTGTGGAGCTCGATCCACTCGGCGTCGTCGCCGGAGGCCGGGTGGTAGTGGATCTCGGAGAACGTGATCGAGCCGGGCGAGGCGACCTCGTCGCGTAGCCAGGGGTCGCCCGTGCCCGCGATCTGCTCCGTGGTCGCGGCGCTGTCCGTCGGGTCGGGAGCGATCGAGATGGTCTTGGATCCGCAGCCGCCGCCGGAGCACCCGAGGAGGGGGGCGAGGATCGCGATCCCGAGCGTCACGCCGGCAGTCTACCGTCAGCCGTACGCCGCCCGGTACGCGGGCTGGGTCGCGAGGAGCTCCGCGTGAGTGCCGCGCGCCGCCTCCCGGCCGCCGCGCAGGTACACGACGAGGTCCGCGCGGGCGAGCGTCGCGGGCCGGTGTGTCACGGCGAGCACGGCGCGGTCGCGGGCGAGCCCCTCCCAGAAGCGCGCCTCGGTGTCGGCGTCGAGCGCGCTCGTGGCGTCGTCGAGCAGGAGCAGGCGGCGGCGCGACGCGAGCGCGCGGGCGAGCTGCACCCGCTGCTGCTGGCCACCCGAGAGCGTGACGCCGCGCTCGCCGACGGGGGTGTCGAGCCCGCGCGGCCAGCGGGCGACGTCCGGGGCGAGGCAGGCGGCCTCGACGGCGTCCGTGGGGGCGTCGCCGGCGCCGAGCGTGATGTTCTCGCCGACGGTGAGCGACAGCACGACGGGATCCTGGGGCACCCAGGCGCAGTCGGGCGTCGTCTCCGCGAGCGCGCGCACGAGCGTGGACTTCCCGGCCCCGACCGGCCCGGTGACCGCGACGAGGCGGCCCGGGGCGAGGTCGAGCGGGGCCGCGAGCGGAAGATCCGGCGAGGCCGGGCGCGAGGGGGTCGCCAGCAGCTCCTCGAGCCGCGCCAGCGACGCCGCGGCCTGCCGCCAGCGCACGACGAACGCTCCGAAGTCGAACATCGGGAACACGAGCGTCATCACGAGCCCGTTGAACGCGACGAGCCCGCTCGCGGTGAGCCGGCCGTCGAGCACGGCGACGCCGCCGGCCCACACGAGCGCGCCGAGCGCGATCTGCCAGCCGTAGCCGAACAGGATCGTCTGGGCCTGCATCAGCCGCTGGTTGCGCACCTCCGCGTCCGCCTGCGCCGCGGCGGCCTCGCCGAACGCGCGCCTCGCCAGCGGGCCGAGCCCGCGCGCCTGCACGACGCGCACGCCCTCGAAGACGTCCTGCAGCACCGTGGTGACGCGGGCGATCGCCCGCTGCACGTCGTCGGCGCGCGCCCGCTGCGGCGCCCCGCTGACGATCATGAGCGCGATCAGGACCGGCAACGGCGCGAGCGCCTGCGCGGCGAGCACCGGCTCCGCCCAGAACATCGCCGCCGCGCAGCAGATCACGACCAGCGCGGCCTCCCACGCGCGGAAGACGCCGCTGCAGAGGAACCAGGCGAGCTTCTCGGTGGAGACGTCGTCGGTGAGGCGCGCGACGAGGTCGCCCGTGCGCCAGCGCGCGAGCGTGCGCGGGTCGAGGCCGACGAGGTGCCCGAACACGCGCGTGCGCGCCGTGGCCTGGATGCGCTCGTTCATGGTCGAGCGCGTCCCCTGCACGCCCACGTAGAGCAGCGACTGGCCCACGCCGATCGCGAGGCAGAGCGCGCCGGCCCTCGCGTCGCCCGCGGCGTCGACCACGAGCTTCCACGTCCACGCGAAGCCGGCGTGCAGCGCGCCCACGATCGCGCTGCCGACGGCGAGCCAGCTCATCGCGAGCCCGTGGCCGCGCCAGACGTCGCGGAACCAGCGCCAGGTCAGCGCACGGTCGACGACGGGGGGCGGCGGCGCCTCGGGCGCGGCCCCCACGCGCGGGTCGAGCGTGTCGGGCTCGGCGTCGGTGCCCTCGCGCCAGAGCCGCGCGTACACCCCGCCGCGGGCGAGCAGCTCGGCGTGGGTACCCGCCTCCACCACCCGGCCGGCGTCGAGCACGTAGGTGTGGTCGGCGTCGGCGACGGTGTGGAGGCGGTGCGCCACCGTGACCCGCGTGCGGCCGGCGACCACCACCCGGACGCGGGCCTCCGTGGCGGGGTCGAGCGCGGCGGTGGCCTCGTCGAGCACGAGGATCTCGGGGTTGCCGGCGAGCGCGCGGGCGAGGCAGACGAGCTGGGCCTCGCCGCGGGAGAGCGCGGCGCCGCCCTCGCCGACGCGGAGGTCCGGGTCGAGGGGGAGGCCCACCTCGCGGAGGAGCGCCGCGGCGCGCTCGCGGGGCACGCCGAGGTTCTCGGCGAGCGTGCCGGGCAACAGGTGCACGGCCTGCTGCACGAGCCCGACGCGCGCGCGCAGCGCGGCGAGGTCGAGGTCGCGGACGTCCACGCCCCCGACGGTGACGCGGCCCGCCACGGGATCGCGGAAGCGGAACAGGAGCTGGACGATCGTGGACTTGCCCGAGCCGGTCGGGCCGACGATCGCGACGTGGCGCCCCGGCGGGACGACGAGGTCGACGTCGCGGAGCACGGGCTCGCCGGCGACGTAGTGGAAGCCGACCCCCTCGAGCCGGATCTCGCCGCCGGGCCAGGGGGCGTCGCCCGTGCGCAGCGTGGGCGCGCGGTCGAGCAGCGCGCGGATGCGCTCGCCGCCGGCCCGGGCTCGCTCGAGCGTGACGAGGTGGAACTGCAGCCGGATCGCCGGCTCGAACATCTTGCGGGCGTAGTCCAGCGCGAGAAGGAGACCGCCCGTCGTGAGCGTCGGATCGCTCGCGCCCACCCAGAGGATCGCGGCGCACCCGACCGCGCGGACGGCGAAGAGCCCGTTGAAGAACCACACGCTCGCCATGCCGACGGCCACGTCGACCGCGCGCTTCTCCTCGGTGAGCGCGTCGGCGCGCGCCCGCAGCCAGTCGAGGCGCCCGTAAGCGCGCAGGAGCGCGAGCGCGCGGACGTGCTCGGCGACGAAGCCGGCGACCCGCGCGGCGACCTCGCGCGAGGCGGCGAAGCGCGTTGGGCCCACCCTGCGGAAGGCGACGATCAGCGCGACGTAGAGGGGCACCGTCGCCGCGAGCACGAGGGTCATCCGCGGCGAGCGCGTCGCCAGCACGCCGAAGAGCCCGACGAAGAGCGCGAGGTCGGCGGGGAGCTGCAGGACCATCTCGCTCGCGAGGGTGCGGAGCGCCTCGACGTCGCCGGTGACGCGGGCGGCGAGCCGGCCGGGCGGGTGCTCGTCGTGGAGCGCGAGGTCGTGATCGACGAGGTGGCCGAAGAGGCGCTCCTTCAGCCTCCGCATCGCGTCCTGCGCGACGTGCTCGATGGCGAGGCGGGCGACCCAGGCGAGCCCGCCGGACAGGAGCACCGCGGCGGCGTAGGTGGCGGCGGTGCGGGCGAGCCCGGCGCGGTCGCCGGCGGCGACGTCGACGTCGATCGCGCGGGCGACGAGCGTGGAGCTCCACAACGAGAGCGCCGTCCCGATCAGCGCGAGGACCTGCGCCCCGACGAGGAGACGGAGGCGCGGGCGGAAGGAGGGCCAGAGCCAGCGCATCGGGAGCGGCAGGTAACCGGTGGAGGGTTCGAGGACGGGCGCGACCTCGCGAACCCCTCACCCGGCCTCC
>JBMOQZ010000400.1:0-44793 GCA_049322475.1 Myxococcota bacterium
CGAGGCGCTCGGCCTCCGCGTGGGCGGTCGCGTCGGCGCCACCGCCGGCCACCTCTTCGATGAGGCGGCCCAACAGGACGGCGTAGACCGGGAGGCGCGCGGCCTCGCCCGCGAGGGCGTCGCGGTCGTTGCCCGGCAGCGGCGGGAGGGCGCCACGGACGGCGTCCGCCACACGTGCGGCGTCGCAGGCGGCGGCGCATGCGTCGACACTTGGCGCGAGCGTGCCGATCAGGCGTCGCGCCGCGTGCGCGTCCGCACCGAACGTCGTCGCGAGCGCGTCCGCCGCGTCGTCGCCGAAGGTGTCGAGCACGTCGGAGAGCGCGCGCCCGCCGAGCGGCTCGTCCACGGGTGTCCGCGCGAGCGCAAGCTCCACCGCCGCGAGCCAGCGCAACAGATCGCGGCCGGCCCCGGTCGCGAGGATGGCTCGCTCGCCGCCGAGCTTCTGGGCGAGCGCCCCGACCGCGAGCGCGCGGACGGCGACGTCGCGGCCGTGGTCGGCTTCGAGGTCCGAGATGCCCACGGCCCAGTCCTGGTGGGCGTCCCAGAGCGACAGGGCCATGCGGGTGGAGATCGCGACGTTGACGAACGCGTCGCCCCCGTCGAGGCGCGAGGCGAACTCCCGGGCGGCCGCGGGGTCCGACGCGTCCGCGGCGCTGCCGCTGGCCGCGATGGGCGCGGCGACGTCGAGGACGGCGCGGATCAGCCGCTCGGCATCGGGGGCGGTCGGAGCGCTCGGCACGACCGCGAGCGTATCGCATCCACACGCGCGCGAGCCCGGGGCCCTCGCCGGAGCCACGGCGCCGTGGGATCGCGGAGCCCTCCGGCGCGCGCGGCCCGGCGCCCGTCCGCGCGGATCGCGAGGCACCTCGGGACCCCGCCCACGATCACGCCGCGGTACGGAGGAGGCGCCAGGTCGCTCGCATCGATTGCGGAAGCCGGGGGACACCCGAGAGAGGCCCCCCAACACGCAACAACTCGCGGGGTGCCGCCTCACCCTCCGAGTTGTTGCGTGCCGGCCCCGACCGACGGGCCCGGGAGCACGCCCCGGCGGCCCCCGCGAGCGCAACAACTCGCGGGGTGCCGCCTCACCCTCCGAGTTTTTGCGCGCGGTGAGCGCCCCGCGGGCCCGGGAGCATGCCGCGGCGACCGGCGCGCACCGCCGTCACCGCTCGAACCGCGCCACGACCTCCACGTGCCCCGTGTGCGGGAACAGGTCCACGGCGCGCCACCACGCGCAGCGCCACCCCGCCTCGCCGAGGGCCTGCCCGTCCCGAAGCAACGACGTGGGCCGGCACGCGACGTACACGAGCGCGCGCGCGTCCACGCCGGCGAGGAAGGCGAGCGCCGCCGGGTGGAGGCCGCCGCGGGGCGGGTCGACCACCACCACCGGGCTCGGCGGCCACGCGAGCGAGCGCGCGACGGCCTCCACCTCCCCGGCGACGAAGGTGGCGTCGATCCCGTTGCGCTGCGCGTTCTCGCGCGCGTCGGCGACCGCGTCGGCGTTCACGTCCACCCCGAGGATCGGCGAGAACCGGTCCGCGAGCGACAGCCCGATCGCCCCGGTCCCGCAGTACAGGTCCACGAGCGCGCCCGACGAACCCGCCGCCTCGGCCACGACCTCGCGCAGCACCCGCGCGCCCGCGGGGTTGACCTGGAAGAACGCCGTGGGCGAGAGCCGGAAGCGCGCCGGCCCCAGCGTCTCGGTGATCACGGCCTCGCCGGCGAGCACCTCGCGCAACGTCCCCACCGCGGCGTCGGAGGTGCGCGGGTTCTCGTACCACGCGACCCCCCGCGCGCCCCACGCGGGGGCGCGCGCGCGGAGCCACTCCGCGAGCCCCTCGACCCCCGCGCTCGTGTACACCGCGGCGACGACGCCGTCTTCGCCCTCGCGGAGCACGAGGTGCCGCAACACCCCCACCCGCGCGACGGGATCCCACACCGCCCAGTCCGACGCGAGCGTGTCGGCGCGGACGCGGGCGATCACCGCGTTCGTCGCGTCGCAGACCAGCTCGCAGCGCGCCGTGTCCACGATGCGGTCGAAGCGGCCGGGCGCGTGCATCCCGAGCCACCGCCCCTCCATCGGCACGCCCCCCTCCAGCTCCGCGGTCGTGAGCCAGCGGCGCGTCCCCCAGGTGAGCTCGAGCTTGTTGCGGTAGCCGTACCCGTCGCCGGGCGCCGCCACGAGGCCGCGGTCCTCGCCACCCAGCGGGGCGAGGAGCGTCGCGAGCATCTGATGTTTCGCCGCCCGCTGGCGCGCGAGGGGCACGTGCTGGAGGGTGCACCCGCCGCAGCGCCCGAACACCGCGCAGCGGGGGTCGGCCGCGGGCGAGCCGGACACGCCGAGCAGGTACCCGGACTTCGGACGCCCCCCGACGAGCACGTCGGCGTCGAGCGGGGCGCCCCGGACCACCCACCGTCGCCCGCGCGCGTCGCGCCCGACGGCGAGCCCGTCGGGACCCAGGGCGTCGACGTGGACCTGCACGGGCGGCCGCGGCATGCGCCCCCTTAGCGCGTCGCGGTTGGCATCGGGTTTGCAACGGAACGGGACCCACGGGAGGTGTTCATGGCACCCGCGCAATTGCCCGAGACCCCGCTCCCCGCCTGGCGTGTCACCCCCGCGGACGGTCCGGCCGTCCGGGTGCGCGCGCCGAACTGGCTCGCGGCGCTCGGCGTCGCGTACGATTTCCTCCACCGCGTCCTCCCCGTCGAGGGGCTCGCCATCGAGGAGGGCCCCCACGGCGGCGTCCGCGTCCGCGACGTCGACGGCGGCACGGTCTGGACCGTCCACGCCGACGGTCTCGCCGACGAGGAGATCGCCCCCCACGTCCACGAGGTCCCGATGCTTCGGGCCACCGAGCTGTCCGGCGTGGTCGACGACCCCGACGACCCCTGGGTGGTCTAGACCTGCACGTCCGGGGTCGTCCGCTCCTTTCCCGTCCACGCGCACACCTTGTTCCGCCCGCTCGCCTTCGCGCGGTAGAGCGCGAGGTCCGCCCGCTCCATGAGCAACACGGCGCGGGCGAGCGGGTCGTCGGTGTCGCTCACGAGCGTGCCGACGATGCTGGCGACGCCCACGCTGACCGTGACCGGCGGGTCCGAGGTGTGCTGGGCGATGGTCGCGCGCACGCGCTCGGCCACGTCCTTCGCGGTGGCGGCGTCGGTCCCGGGGAGGAGCACGGCGAACTCCTCGCCCCCCACGCGGGCGACCACGTCGGTGTCGCGCGTCGCGGTCAGCAAGAGCTCGGCGACCCGCCGCAGCACGCGGTCGCCGACGACGTGGCCGAAACGGTCGTTGACGCGCTTGAAGTGGTCGACGTCGATCATCAGGAAGCTCGTCCAGTCGTCGTGGCGCTGGTGCGCGGTGCGACGGACCGTGTCGAACAGGTAGCGCCGGCTGTGCAGGCCCGTCAGCTCGTCGATGACGGAGAGCGCCTCGAGCGTCGCGTAGATGCGCGCGTTGTCGAGCGCGAGCGCCGACTGCGCCGCGAAGATGGCGCCCCGCCGCTGCTCCACCCACGTGAAGCGCGGGTGTCGGGGCGGCCGCAGCCCCACGAGCACGCCGAGGCTCCGCTGGCGCACGGCGAGCGGGTAGCCGACGTACTGCTCGAACACCGGCTCGGCGTCGCTCTGGACGAGGCCCGCGTGCGCGTCGTGGTCGGCGAGCCCGGGGAGGAACAGCCGCCGGGCGAGCCCACCCGCGAGCTCCCGCGACGGCCCCCGCGCGTGGACCTCGTACCCGTCGTCCTCCCCGCGATCGAGCAGCAGCACCGTGGTGGGCGCGCGCAGGACCCGCGCCGCCATCTCCAGCACGCGCTCGCGGAGCTCCTCCGTCGAGAACGAGGTGAGCAGCACCTGGCTCGCCTCGTACAACGAGACGGCGCCCTGCAGCTCGCGGTGCTCGAGCGCGCGCTCGAGGAGCACCTTCAGCTCTTCCGGGTGGTACGGCTTCTGGAGGTAGTCCCACGCGCCCTGCCGGAGGCACCCGATGGCGGTCTCCAGCGTCGCGTGCCCGGTCACCACGATGACGACGAGGTCGCCGTCGAGCCCCTTCAGCGCGGCGAGCGTCTCCATGCCCGTCATCCCGGGCATCACGAGGTCGGTGATGGCCACGTCGAAGCGACGCCCCCGGGCGAGCGCCACGGCGGCGGCGCCGTCCGCCGCGCACGCGACTTCGTAGCCCTCCCAGTCGAGGATCCGCGCCACGCTGTCCCGCACGAGCGGGTCGTCGTCCACGAGGAGCACCGACGCGCGCGGCATCGACATCCGATGGAGACCCTCCCCCCGTGTCTCTACGGAATCTACGCACCTCTCGGAAGGGGAGGGTGCTTCCATATTGACATCGACTTTCAATTTCATTATCATGGCGGCATGGACACCCTCGCCCGGCTCTCCCTGCGTCAGGCCGCCGTGATCCGCTCGGTGGGCGGCCCTCGCGGGTACCGCCGGCGCCTGCTCGAGCTCGGGTTCCTCCCGGGCGTGGAGGTCCGGCTGCTCGGCGTCGCGCCGATGGGCGATCCGCTCGACGTCGAGGTCCGCGGGTGCCGCTTCTCGCTCCGTCGCGCCGAGGCCGACGCCATCGAGGTCGACGCCGCGCCCCAGCTCGCCGCGGCCAAGTAGGGCCGCGTGCACGCCGCCCCCCGCATCGCGCTGGCGGGCCAGCCGAACGTCGGCAAGACCAGCCTCTTCAACCGCCTCACGGGCGCCAACGCGCGGGTCGGGAACTACCCGGGCGTCACGGTCGAGCGCGAGCTCGGCACGTGGCGCCTCCCGCTCGGCGACGTGGAGGTCATGGACGTCCCGGGCGCGTACTCGCTCGCGGCGCGCTCCGCGGAGGAGCAGGTCGCCATGCGGGCGATCTTCGGGCTCGACGGCGACGTGCGCCCCTCCTGCGTGGTGCTGGTCGTCGACGCCACGCAGCTCGTCCGCAACCTCTACTTCGCGGTGCAGCTCGTCGAGGCGGAGGTCCCCCTCGTCCTCGCGCTCAACCTGATGGACGCGGCGCGCGCCCAGGGCAACCCGCCCGATCCCGCGCGGGTTTCGGCGCTCCTCGGCGTGCCCGCCGTGGGCGTCAGCGCGAACACGGGCGAGGGGCTCGCCGAGCTCCGCGCGGCGGTGGACGCGGTGCTGCGCGACCCGGCGAAGGGCCGCGCCCCGGCCCGCTGGACCTACCCGCCCGCGCTCGAGGCCGACCTCGCGAAGCTCGTCCCGCTCGTGAAGACCGGGTCGCCGGGCGAGGCCCGCGCGCTCGCGCTCTGGGCCCTGCTCTCGGTCGACGACGAGGACGAGCTGGTGGAGGTCCCCGACAGCGTCCGGCGCGCCGTGGCCGAGGTGCGGGCCGCCGGGCGCGACGTCGACGCCGAGATCGTGGGCGCGCGCTACGCCTGGCTCGACGCCCAGGGCTTCGCCGACGCCGCCGTCGCCGGCGGCCGCACGCTCACCGAGCGCGTCGACGGCGTGCTCCTGCACCCGATCTGGGGCGGGCTCGCGTTCCTCGTCGTCATGGGCGTCCTGTTCCAGTCGCTGTTCTCGTGGAGCGAGCCCTTCATCGGCGCCATCGAGGACGCGTTCGCGTGGCTCGGCGGGATCGCGACGTCCGTGCTCGGAGCGGGGATCGCCACCGACTTCCTCGTGGACGGCGTGATCGGGGGCGTGGGCTCGGTGCTCGTGTTCCTGCCGCAGATCCTGCTGCTCTTCTTCCTGCTCGGGTTCCTCGAGGACTCCGGCTACATGGCCCGCGTCGCCTACCTCGTGGACCGCGGCATGAAGGCGGTGGGCCTGCACGGGCGCGCGTTCGTGCCGATGCTGTCGGGCTACGCGTGCGCGGTCCCCGCGATCATGGCGACCCGTACGCTGGAGCGGCGGCGCGATCGCCTGCTGACGATGATGGTCGTGCCGCTCATGAGCTGCTCGGCGCGCCTGCCGGTCTACACGCTGGTCATCGCCGCCCTGTTCCCGCGCGAGGGGTGGGTCCCCGCCGGGATGATGGTGTTCATGTACGTCTTCAGCACGGCGACCGCGCTCGTCGCCGCGGGGGTGCTCGGGAAGACGCTGCTCCGCGGGCCGAAGGTGCCGCTGCTCATGGAGCTTCCGCCCTACCGCCTGCCACGGCTGTCCACGGTGGTGCGGCAGATGTGGCTGCGGGCGAAGACGTTCCTCACCGAGGCGGGCACCGTCATCCTCGCGTGCACGGTCGTGTTGTGGGGGCTCTTGTCGTTCCCCCGCGTGGAGCTGCCCGACGTGCCCGCGGAGGAGGCCGCGGCCGTCCAGCTCGAGCAGAGCTACGGCGGCCGCCTCGGCCGCGCGGTCGAGCCGGTCATCGCGCCGCTCGGCTTCGACTGGAAGATCGGCGTGGGCCTCGTCGGGGCGTTCGCCGCGCGCGAGGTCTTCGTGAGCACGATGGGCGTCGTCTACGGGATGGGCGCCGACACCGACGAGGCGAGCGAGCCGTTGCGCGACCGGATGCGCGCGGCCGGGTACACGCCGCTCACGGGCCTGTCGCTGATGGTGTTCTTCGCCCTGTCCGCGCAGTGCATGAGCACGCTCGCGGTGGTGCGCCGGGAGAGCCGCAGCTGGGCGTGGCCGGCGTTCCTGTTCGCGTACATGACGGGGCTCGCGTGGGTCGCGAGCCTCGTGGTGTACCAGGGCGGGAAGGTGCTGGGGTTCGGTTAGACCACGAGCGTGGCGAACGGCCCCCGCGAGGCGAGGCGGGAAGCCACGCTCCAGACGTGCTCCACCCCGCGGCCGGACCCGCCCCGCCGGCCGGTGACGACGATCTCGGCGCCCGCCGCGGTCGCGACGTCCCGCAGCGCGTCGGCCGGCCAGCCGAACAGCAGGCGCTCGTGCTCGCCGGTCACGGCGCCCGCGCGGTGCGGCCCGAACACGCGGTCCCGCACGCCGGCGAGCGTCTCTTCCCAGGCCTCGCGGGCGATCCCGTAGGCCTCGGGGTGGGCGACGAGGTCGAGGTCGGCGGCGAGCACGTGGGCCATCGCGAGGCTCGCCCCGCAGGCCTCGGCGATACGGCGGGCCTCGGCGACCACCCGCGCCGCGGACTCGCTCTCGTCCACCGCGGCGAACACCACGCGGACGGCCTCGACCGGGGCGTCGTGCGCGACGAGGACGGGGAAGGGGGCGTCGCGGAGGAGCGCGTGCGCGACGCTCCCGAAGAGGGCCCGGCCGACGGCGCCGCGCCCCAGCGTGCCGATGGCGACGAGGCCCGCGCCCTCGCGCGCGGCGAGCTCGGACAGGGCCGTCGCGGGCTTGCCCTCGAGGAGGACCGACCGCGACGGGGTGCCGTAGCGCGTCTGCTCGCCGGCGAGCAGGGCTTCGGCCGCCGCGCGGTCCTCGCCCGGCACGAGCGCGTGCGCGAGGATCGTCGTCGCGCCCGTACGCGCGGAGAGCGCCCGGGCGAGCGCGCTCGCGGCGAGCGCCTGGCGAGACCCGTCGAAGCCCACGATGCAGGGAGGAAGCGTGTTCGACATGCTCTGACGCTAACCGCCGGACGGGCGCCTGCTCACGGCGTTCGCCGGATGCGGGCTCACTCGTCGCGGTAGTCGGCCTCGGACAGCGGCACGCCGGCGAGCGCGCAGGCGCGCCACAGCTTCGGGGCGACGCCCGTGGACACGAAGCGCCCCCGCACCCGTCCGTCCTCGTCGGCGCCCTCGGCGCGGAACACGAAGAGGTCGCGCAGGGCGACGGTGCCGTCGTGCGCGAGGCCCGAGACCTCGGCCACGCGGTCGACGCGGCGGACGCCGTCCGGCCAGCGGGAGAGCTGAACGACCAGGTCGAGGCCCTGGGCGATCTGCTGGCGCGTGACCTGGAACGGGACCCCGAGGCCCGCGAGCGGGACGAGGTTCTCGAGCCGTACCACCGCCTCTTCCGGGCTCGCCGCGTGGATGACGGCGAGCGTGCCGCGGTGCCCGCTGTTGAGCGCCTGGAGGTAGTCGAGCGCCTCCTTGCCGCGGATCTCGCCGAGCACGATCCGGTCGGGGCGCATGCGCAGGCTGTTGCGGAAGAGGTCGCCGATGGTGACCTCGCCGCGGCCCTCCACGTTGGAGATGCGGGTGAGGAGCCGCACCACGTCGGGCTGGTAGAAGTGCAGCTCCAGCGTGTCCTCGATCACCACGATGCGCTCGCGCGCGGGGACGTGCTTCGCGGCCACCTCGAGGAGCGTGGTCTTGCCCGTGCCCGCGGCCCCGGAGAAGAGGATGCCCGCGCGGGCGCGCACCGCCGACGCGAGCAGCCGTGCCATCCGCGCGTCCATCGTGCCCTTCGCGACGACCTCCTCGAGCGTGTCGAGCGACCGCAGGTACTTGCGCACCGTGACGTGCGGGCCCCCCGCCACGATCGGCGGGATGCACACGTTCACGCGGGTGCCGCCCGGAAGGGACAGGTCCACCCACGGCGTCGACGTGTCGAGGCGCTTGCCCGGCGCCAGCACGAGCATGCGCTGGACGAACAGCCGCAGCTCGTCCTCGTCCCGGAAGCGCAGGGGCGTCAGCGACGTGACGCCCTCGCGCTCGACGAACACCCGGTGGGGGCCGTTCACCATGATCTCGGAGACGGTCGGGTCGTGCATCGGCTCCGCGAGGGGGCCCACGCCGAGCACCGCGTCCCAGGCCGCGTCCGCGGCGCGGTGGCGATCCGCGGGCGGCACGTCGACCCCCTGGCGCTCGAGCTCGCCGAAGAAGCGCGCCACCAGCTGCTCGATGGCGTCGGCGTCCATCTGCCCGGGGTCGAGCTGCGACAGATCGCGGGTGAGGCGCGTGCGGAGCGCGGTGACGACGGGGGCGAGGTCCACGGAACCTCCGGGGAGGGTCCGGGAGCGAGCAAGCGACGTGCCACGGCCGGGCACGTCGATTGCTTCGGAGAGGGGCATGGAACCGACGCACGAAGGCGCCGGCCGCCCCGGCAACGTCGCGATCGTCCTCGCGGTCGGCCTCGTCGCGATCCTCGCGTTCGCCGCCATGGCGATCGACGTGGGGAAGCTCCGGCTGAACCAGCAGCAGCTGCGCAACGTGTCCGACGCGGCGAGCCTCGCCGGGGCCGCCCGGCTCGACGGCACCGCCGCGGGCCTCGACGCCGCGCGCGACGCCGCGATCGCCGTCGCGGGGCAGAACGCCGTGGACGGCCGGGTCCACGCGCTGGCGCCGGCCGACGTCGAGCTGGGGCACCTCGTCGACGGCGCGTTCGTCGCCGGGTCCTCGCCGCCCGAGCGCGTCACGGCGGTGCGCGTCCGGGCGGCGCGCGGGGACCTCGACGCCTGGCTCGCGCCCGTCGCGTTCGGGATCGAGCACCTCGCCGCGGATGCGGTGTCCGTCGCCGTGTCGGGCGGGCCGTTCGAGGACGACTGCCCGCTCCCGGTCGCCGTGCCGTCGTGCTCGCTGCCGGTGGGGCCGGGCGCGTGCGGGCTCGACATCCACATGAGCCCGGACACGAACGACTCGGGCGCGTGGGCGATGCTCGCGCCGGAGCGCGCGTCCGCGTCCGCGGTGCGAAACGCTTTGTCGCACTGTTCCATCGCGAGCGCGTCGAACGAGGTCAACCTGAACAACGGGGCGGTCGCCGCGGCGCTCAGGGCGCTCGCCGACGAGGTCGAGGCGTCGACCACCGCGTGGGACGCCGAGGCGTGGGGCGTCCTTCCTCCGCAGCGCGAGGGCAGCGCGATCGTGGGGTACGGCGCGCACGTGCTGCAGCGGCGCCTCATCGTGTTCGACGACCCCGGCGCCTGCGTCGACACCAAGTACACCGGCGCGGGCCTGTCGATCGCCGGCTTCGCCGAGGCCGTCGTCTACGACGTGACGACGGGCGGCGATCCGGCGAGCCGCGGGCTCTCCGTCCGGATCACGTGCGACACGAGCAGCGACCCGGGCGGTGGCGGCTGGTTCGGCGTGACGGCCCAGCCGCGGCTCGTCGAGTAGGTCAGCCGCCGAGGGCCTGGACGACCAGCGCGTCCTGCTCGCGCGCGTGGCGCGTGGGGTAGCCGGTCGCGGGCGAGGCGCTCGCCGGCCGGCCCGCGTACTGGATCACGATGCCGGCCTCGAGGAGCTGGAGCGCGACGAAGGGCCACGGGCCCATGTTCTTCGGCTCCTCCTGGCACCACACCACCTGCGCGCGCGGGTGTTTGGCCATCTCCTCGCGGATGCGCTCGACCGGGAAGGGGTAGAGCTGCTCCACGCGCACGAGCGCCACGTCCTCGCGGTCGCCGCGGGCACCGTGGAGGTCGTAGTAGACCTTGCCGCTGCAGAAGACGAGGCGCTTCTTGTCCGCGCCGTCGGGGATCACGTGCTGGAACGATCCGTTCGCGAGGTCGGACAGCGGCGACTCCACGCGCGGCTCGCGCAGGATGCTCTTCGGCGTGAGGAGCACGAGGGGGTCGCGCACGCTGCGCAGCACCTGCCGGCGGAGCAGGTGGAAGAGCTGCGCCGCGGTCGTGACGTTGCAGACCTGGATGTTGTCCTGGGCGCACATCGACAGGAAGCGCTCGATGCGGGCGCTGGAGTGCTCGGGGCCCTGCCCCTCGTAGCCGTGGGGGAGGAAGAGGGTCAGGCCCGAGAGGCGGTTCCACTTCGTCTCCCCGGACACGATGAAGTTGTCGATGATGATCTGGGCGCCGTTGGCGAAGTCGCCGAACTGGGCCTCCCAGATGACGAGGGCCTCCGGGTAGTCGAGGCTGTACCCGTAGTCGAAGCCGAGCACCGCGGACTCGGACAGGAGCGAATTGTAGGCCTCGAACGGCGCCTGGTCGGGCGCGATCGCCGCCAGCGGGGCGTGCTCGCGACCGGTCTCGATGTCCACGAGCACGCAGTGGCGGTGCGAGAAGGTGCCGCGCATGACGTCCTGACCGGACAGGCGCACACGGTGACCCTGAGTGACGAGCGAGGCGTAGGCGAGCTGCTCGGCGGCCGACCAGTCGATCTTGCGGGTGCCGGCGGCCATCTCCTCGCGCGGGGAGAAGATCCCGCGGCGGATCTTCGGGTGGACGGAAAAACCGTCCGGGACGCGGTTGAGCTCGAGCAGCAGCGCGCGGAGGCGGTCCTCGGGGACCGTGGTGTCGACCTCCTCGGCGCGGCCGGAGTGGTAGTGGCCCCAGAGCCCGCGCAGCGCGCTCTCTTTCTTCTTCGTGGGGGCCTGCCCGACGAGCTTGCGCGCGTCCTCGAGCTCCTTCGTGTAGCGCTCGGCCATCGCGTCGGCCTCGGCGCGCGTGACCACGCCGCGCTGCTCGAGCGAGCGGAGGTAAACCTCGCGCACGCCCGGGTGGGCCTTGATCTTCTTCACCATGAGCGGCTGGGTGAAGGCGGGCTCGTCCTGCTCGTTGTGGCCGTGCTCGCGGAAGCAGTACATGTCGATGACGGCGTCGCGGTGGAAGGTCTGGCGCCACTCCATCGCGAGGTGGACGATGCGCGCGACCGTCTCCGGGTCCTCGCCGTTGACGTGGAAGATCGGCACCCCGAGCATGCGGGCGACGTCGGTGCAGTAGGGCGTCGACCGGGCGTCGCCGGGGACCGTCGTGAAGCCAATCTGGTTGTTGACGACCACGTGGATGGTGCCGCCGGTGCGGTAGCCGCGGAGGGCGGAGAGCTGCAGCACCTCCTGGTTGAGCCCCTGGCCGGCGAAGGCGGCGTCGCCGTGGATGAGCAGCGGCATCGCGATGTGGCCGGCGGGGTCGCCCGCGCGGTCGAGCTTGGCGCGCACGCGGCCCTCGACGACGGGGTTGACCGCCTCGAGGTGCGACGGATTGAACGCGAGCGCGAGGTGGAGGGTGTGGCCGCTCGCGGTCGTGTACTCGTTGGAGTACCCGAGGTGGTACTTCACGTCGCCCGAGCCGTTGTCGTGGGGCTCGACGTGGTCCTCGAAGCCGGCGAGCAGGTCGGGCGGCGGCTTGCGCAGGATGTTGGCGAGCACGTTGAGCCGACCGCGGTGCGCCATGCCGATGACGACCTCGCGCACCCCGCGCTTGCCGGCTTCGTCGAGCAGCTGGTCGAGCAGCGGGATGAGCGACTCGGCGCCCTCGAGCGAAAAACGCTTCTTGCCCTGGTACTTCAGCCCGAGGAAGCGCTCGAACCCGTCGGCCCGCGTGAGCATGTCCAGCGCGCGGAGCTGCATCTCGCGGGGCATCGGCGGCGCGAGCGCGAGGTTCTCGAAGCGCTGCTGCACCCAGCGCTTGGCGTCGGGGTCGAGGATGTTCATGAACTCGACGCCGACGGTGCCGCAGTACGCCTGCTGGAGCCGCGCGAGGATCTCGCGGACCGTCGCGTGCGGGGGCATGCCGTAGAGCGGGCTCGTCGAGACGACGACGTCCATGTCGGCCTCGGTCAGGCCGTAGAAGGCGGGGTCGAGCTCTGGGTGGCGGGCGATCTCCTTCGTGTCGAGGGGATCGACGTCCGCGGCCCAGTGGCCGTGCACGCGGTAGGCGTTGATGAGCCGGGCGACCTTCGCCTGCCGCTCGGCGGCGGCGAGATCGGCGGCGGCGGCGCCCCCGCGAGGGTGGAAGATGCTCGGCGCGACGAAGCTGGGGCCGGCGGGCGCCTCGCCGTTGAGCAGGAGCTCTTCGAGGTAGGCGGCGTTCTCGCCGGAGAGGTGGCTGTCCTGGTCCATCGTGGGGACTCCGCGTCGCCTCCTATCCTGCGAAGGGCGGAGGAGACCCCACGGGATAGGCGCGAGCCGATGAAGGTCACCACCCTCAACGTGAACGGCCTGCGATCGGCCGAGCGCCGCGGTTTCCGCAAGTGGCTCGCGCGGTCGAAGCCCGACGTGTTGTGCCTGCAGGAGGTGCGTGCGGACGAGAGCTGCGTCGAGCCGGCGCTCTGGAAGCCGCGCGGGTGGCGGGTGGCGTGGCACCCCGCGCAGAAGAAGGGCTACGCGGGCACTGCGGTGTGGGCACGGGACAAGGGCGCGCGCTTCACGGTCGGGTGTGGGCACCCGCGCGGGCAGGAGGAGGGGCGGCTCGTCGGCGCGCACCTCGAGGGCATCGACGTGTGGAGCCTCTACATGCCGTCGGGCTCCTCGGGCCCGGAGCGGCAGGCCTGGAAGTACGAGTACATGGAGCACGTGTACCCGTGGCTCGCGCGGGTGATCGCCAGCGGCCGACCCACGCTGGTGTGCGGGGACGTCAACATCGCGCACACGCCGAAGGACATCCGGAACGCCCGGTCCAACGAGAAGAACTCGGGGTTCCTGCCGGACGAGCGCGCGTGGCTCGACAAGCTCGTGGCGATGGGCTGGCGCGACCTCTTCCGCGAGGCCAACCCCACGCTCGAGGCCTACTCCTGGTGGTCCAACCGCGGGCAGGCGCGCGAACATGACGTCGGCTGGCGCATCGACCACATCTGGGCGACGCCCGGCGTGGTCGTCGAGAAGGTGGTGATCGAGCGCGAGGCCGACCTGTCCGATCACGCGCCGGTGAGCGCGTGGGTGCGGGTGGCCTCCAGCCGGTAGGCCTGCAACCCGAAGCCTGATTAGTCCAGCCCGTTCGGAGGCACGGATGGCAGAGACGAAGCGCGTCGCGGTCGTGGGCGCGGGGGTCGCGGGGTTGTCGGCGGCATGGCACCTCGCCGAGTTGTGGAAGGCGCGGCACGCGGGCCGAGCGGACGCGCCGAACCTCGAGATCACCTTGATCGGACAGCTGGTGCCCCACGAGGGCAGCGTCGGCAGCGGGCTCGCCGGCAAGGCGATGAGCCGATCGTTCGCGGGTCGGACCGACCCGAGCTCCGGCTACGACCGGCAGATGTTCTACGGCCCGATGATGCCCGAGGCCGGCTGCATCCCCCACGGCTACCACATCCTCTGGGAGTACCCGAACCTCCGCCGCATGCTCGGCGACACGGGCGACGGCATGCTCCCCGCCGACGGCGACCCCGACAAGCCCCTCCGGCAGGTCCTGCGGCCGCCCGGCGGCGCCCAGTTCCTCGGCGCCTTCCAGGGCCTGCTCGACGATCCCGCGCCCGGGGGGCCCGGCGTCGCGTGCCTCGGGCTCGTGGACGTCGAGCGGCGCGAGGCGCGCACGGAGGCGGCGCAGGCGCTCCTGCGGCTCGACGCCCACCCCGTCGTGGGCGTCGTCGTCCGGGCGCTGCGCGGGCTCTTCCGCGAGCTCTTCGACGACGTGGCCGACCCGCTGGAGTTCGCGGACATGTTCTACACCCGCGAGTTCGACGTGGAGATGCGCCTCACGCTCATCGCCGCCACGCTGCAGGCCCGCGTGCTCAACCCCGAGACGGCCACGGTGAAGGTCGACGGCGTCGAGCGGAAGCTCACCGACGTCGAGTACGACGTCTGGGCCGAGTGGATGATGAAGGAGTGGGCCGACAAGCTCGGCGTGCGCAAGGGCCGCCTCACCGGGTGGGCCGCGTTGTGGCGGCGGTGGCGGAAGCTCCGGGCGCTCTTCGCGCTCGCCGAGGGCTGGCTCGAGTCGAACGACGGCCCCGGCGGCCTCGGCCGCGCCTTCCCCGTGCTCCGCGACCTGCGCCTCGTCTACCACGAGACCGAGCGGGTGGTGCGCGCGATGCCCGACGCCATCGCGCGCCTGCTCGGCGGGAAGTACCCCGCCTGGCGCTCCGTCCACTTCCGGTTCGCCCCCGACGCGACGTTCGCGTCGCCGTACTCGTTCGACGCGGCCACCGCGTTGCGCTCGCTGGCGTTCTGCTACTGGAACCCGCGCAGCGCGCGGATGTGGAGCGTCGACGGCCAGCGTTTCCAGCAGCTCTGGATCCTCTTCTGGCGAAGGCTCCAGCGGCTCTGCGACGGCGACCTCGTCACGCTCGTGCCGCACGGCGGCCGCGTCCACGCGTTCGGCGAGGACGACACGGGCGCGTGGCTCACCTGGGGCGGCGTGCTCGGGCACGGCGGCGCCCCGCTCGGCGGGCCGCTGACCGACCTCTGGATGCCCCACATCCCCAACGTCGGGCCCACGTTCCCGCCGCCGGCGGGCGAGATCCGCGTCGAGCGGCTCGACGCGATCCTGCCGACGTTCTCCGCGCTGCTGATGGCGGAGGTGATCGATCCCGGCCACGCCGAGGCGCGCGAGGACCTCCGGGGCATCGCCAACGCCGGCAACGAGACGCTCGAGCTCCTGCTCTGGATCCGCGAGCCCATCCCGTGGGGGAAGGTCGCGCGCGAGGCGCTGTCGAAGGGCGCCATCGGCGGGCTCGAGGGACCCTTCTGCATGGTCGCGGACTACAGCTGCGGCCTGTGGGCGCCCGAGACCTTCGCCGCCGAGGACCCGTTCGGCGACGGCGCGCCCTTCGCGGGGTCGATGATCGAGGCGTGCGGCGGGTACTCGGACGTGTTCGCGTGCGCCACGCGCGACGACGCCTACGGCTGGCCCCTCGGGGTCAAGGAGAAGCTCCGCGAGCTCCTCTCGGACAAGGCCTACTTCGCGCGGACCGACGATCGCCCGTGGCCCGGCGACGAGGGGAAGTGGCGGGAGAAGCGCGCCGACGGCACCTGGAAGGACGAGCACGCGCACGCCCAGCGCTTCTTCGACAACTGGATCGTCGCGTCGCGCTGGCTCGTCTGGGGGTACCTGCGGCAGCTGTCGCTGGTGCAGTCGCTCGGGCTCGACGCGACCCGCGCGCTCCGCGACCTCGCCGCCCGCCTCGACCCTCGCGAGAACGATCCGCTCGACCCCGCACACCACGCCGCGCTCGAGAAGGACGTCCGATACGTCGTGATGCGGAACACGACGCCCCGCAACCGCTTCTGGAACCCGGGGGTCGGCGACTGGTCGAAGCGCCCCGTGAGCGGCGCCCCGCTCCGAGGAACGGCGCGGCTCTTCCCGGCCGGCGAGTGGACCCGCAACGGGCTCGACATCGTCTGCATGGAAGCCGCGTGCCTCTCCGGCATGCGGGCCGCGCGCGGCGCCTTCGTGCTCGCCGCGGGGGGCCCGCCGCCGGCTTCGCCGGCGCCGAAGCAGGTGGTCCCCGACGCCTGCTGGTACGATGGCGTCGACCCGTGGAAGCGAACGACCCCCTGATCGGCGCGCTCGTCCTGGGCCGCTACCGGATCCGCGCGCCGCTCGGGGAGGGCGGCGTCGGGTCCGTCTGGCTCGCCGGCGACGAGGCCCGCGACGGCGCCGAGGTCGCGGTCAAGGTCTTCCCCAGGTCGCGCTCGTCCGTCGAGGAGTTCCGCCGCGAGGCGGCGGTGGCGATGCGGACACGCCACCCGAACCTCGTGGCGCTCCTCGACGCCGGGGCGCACGAGCAGCGCCCGGTGCTGATCCTCGAGTACGTGCCGGGCATCGACGCGCGCGAGCGCCTCGACCGCACGGCGCTCACGCCGCGCGAGGCGGCCGGCATCGGCGCGCAGGTGTTCGCCGCGCTCGACGCGCTCCACCAGCGGGGGCTCGTGCACGGCGACATCAAGCCCGAGAACGTGCGCCTGCAGGGGGAGGTCGCGCGGGTGGTCGACTTCGGGCGGGCCCGGCTCGCCCACGTCATCGACGGCGACGGCATGTTCGCCGGCACGCCCGCGTACATGCACCCGCGGCTGTTCTCGGCGGGCGGACCGTCGCCCCGGACGGACTGCTTCGCCGCGTGGATCACGACGTGGGAGCTCGTGACGGGGCAGCGCCCCTACACCTCCGGGGCCCTCCGGTGGGCCGACGAGGGCGCGCTCCCCGCGCGCGCGGCGTTGCCGGACCCCGCGCTCGACGCGATCGTGGACGCGGGGCTCGCGGGCCGCATCCCCGACGCCCGGAGCGCCTGGCTGGCGCTGGCGCGCTGGCTGCGCGGCCGGGAAGACCTCCCGCGCGCGGCGCCGCCCTGCCCCGAGCCGCCCGAGGACGTGCTCGGCACCGCCCTCGCGCGGGTCGCGGCCGGGCGGTCGTTCGCGATCACGGGGGCGCCCGACGCGACGCGGGCGTGCCTCGAGGCGCTCCACCGCCGCTGGCCGCAGGGGAAGGGGACGGTGTTGTGGGTGCGGGCGGAGGCGCGGTCGCAGGAGGCGCCGCTCTCGGCGGCCCTCGCGCTCGCGGGCCACGCGGCCGACGCGCTCGACACGAACGCGCTGCACGCGGTGGCGGAGGCGCTCGGCCCGCTCGGCGCCCCGCTCGCCGCGGTGCTCCCCTCCGTCCGTGCGTGGGTGCCCGGCGGGGCGGCGCCCTCGGGGCGGCCGGCGTCCGAGCAGCTCGGCATCGCGCTGCGGCGCCTGCTCGCGGCGGTGCCCCCGCCCCTGCTGGTGCTCACCGACGGGCTCGACCGGATCGACGGATCGAGCCGCCGGTTCCTCGGGCACCTCGCGCTCGCCCGCGCAGGCGTGGTGGTGGCGTCGGCGGCGCCGGGGAGCGCGCACGGCCTCGGCGACGAGCTCGCGCTGGACGCGCTCGGCGAAGACGCCCCGCCGGTGGAGCCGGCGCTCTCGCCGGTCCACGCGGAGGTGCTCGCGCACGCGCGCGTGCTGGGCCTGCCGTTCGGCGAGACGCTCGCCCGCGCGACGGGGCGCTCGCCCGAGGAGGTCGAGGACGCCGCGCTGGAGGCCGAGGCCGCGGGCGTCGCGCGCTGGACGGGCCACGAGGTGGTCGCCCGCCCCGGCCCGGCGCCGGGGGACGAGGCCGTGGAGGCGTGGTTCCGCGAGGCCGCCGCGCGGCTGGACGACCCGGTGCTCGTCGCCCGCTTCGCGAGACGCGGGGGGGACGGCCGCCGTCTCGCCGAGGTGCTGGACGCCGCGGTCGCCCGCGTGGAGATCCTCGATCCCGCCGCGGCGCTGGAGCTCCTCGCCGA
Source organism: Myxococcota bacterium (assembly GCA_049322475.1). GTDB lineage: Bacteria > Myxococcota_A > UBA796 > UBA796 > SXON01 > JBMOQZ01. The sequence continues at coordinate 17,712 of JBMOQZ010000400.1, forward strand.
CGATCCGCGCGCCCCCACGCCCGAGCGGCGGATGCGGCACCTCCGGCTCGCGCTCGTCGCCCGCGACATGCCGCTCGCGCGCACGCTCCTCGCGCGGATCCTCGCCGATCCCGACGTGCCCGAGGTCGATCGCTGGGAGGCGGAGGGCGCCGTCGCGTTCCGCATGGGGCTCGACCGCGACGCCCGCGCGGCCTACGGGAAGGTCGCCGCCGCGCTGGGGAGACCCGTCCGCCACGGCTTCTGGGGCGCCGTCCAGGACGTCCTCACGCTCGTGCGCGTCGCCAGCGGCCGGCCACCCCGTCCGCGGCCCCACCCGCGCCTCGCCAACGTGCTCGAGCACCTGTACGACCTCCACTTCTGCAACGACCAGGCGCCGCTGTTGCGCCTGCACTCGATGTGGCTCGCCGCCGCCCCCGACAACCCGCGCGCGCGCGCGATGGAGCTCATCTGGCGGGTGGCCCTCGGGCGCGTGGAGAGCGCGCGGCAGCTCGAGCGGCAGCTCCTCGAGGAGCTGCGCGAGGACACCGACCCCGTGGGGGCCGGCGTGGTGGTGTTCCACCGCGCGATCGCGCGGCTTTGGCAGGGCGAGGTGGTCGAGGCCTTCGCCGACGGCACGGAGGCCTCGCAGCGGCTCATGCGCGCGGGCGACCCCTACCTCGCGATGCTGGCGAGCTCGATCATGTGGACGGCGGGCTTCCACCTCGCCGAGGCCCCGGCGATGGCGCGCAACGCGCGGGAGATGCGGGCGCTCGTCTCGCTGACCGGCGACGCGCGCGGGAGCGCCTGGCTCCACGGCGTCGCGGGCCTCGTCGCGTGGCTGGCGGGCCAGAGCCAGGACGCGCTGGAGCACGTGCGCCGGTGGGCGGACGAGTCGGCCGCGCGCGACGACTCCACCGAGGCGGTCGCGCGACGCTACCTGAGCGAGCTCTTGCTCGAGGCGGGCGACTGGAGAGGCGCGCGCGTGGAGCTCGAGTCGGCGGCGCGGCTCGTGGCCCAGCACCACCTGCAGATGGACTTCACCGAGGCGTACGTGTTGTCCGCCCTCGTCGCCGACGGCATGGCCCGGCGCGCGGGCGAGGCCGGCGACGCCGGGCGAGCCGCTCTCGCGAGGCGGGCGCGGGCGCTCGTGCGGCGGTCACCGCGCTGGGGGCCGCGCATGCGGGTCGCGCTCGGGTGGCAGGCGGCGGCCGACGGGGACACGGCGGGCGCCCGGCAGCACTTCGACGACGCCGAGCGCGAGGCCCTCGCCCGGCAGCTCCCCCACGACGCGTGGTGGAGCCTGCGCATGCGCGGGATGGCGCTGCGCGAGGACGCCGCGTTCGAGCGCGCGGCCGCGCTGGCGGCGCGGGTGGGCCTGAAGGGCGGCTATCCGCCGGACCCGGCGTCCGGACGCGGGAGCCTGCCCGAGCTGCACGTGTCGGCATAGGGGAGGCGCATGGATCCCTATCAGCGCGAGGCCGAGCGCCTCATCGCCGACGTCGTCGACGACCCCGCGGCGAGATCGCGTCGCATCTGCGCCTTGTACGCGACCTTCTTCCTCGAGGACTCGCTCCTCTACTCCTGGTGCGGGCTCGCGAGCTTCGTCGCGCGCGAGATCTACTTCGCGCTCGAGGACGACTCGATCTTCACGCGCCCGTTCGACCGCTTCTTCGCGACGGGGAACGTGGCCATCTACCGCTCGTACATGCCGGCGCTCCTGCGCTTCCGGGACGGCGGTCCGCAGCCCGACGGCGACGCGCTCGGCCCCTCGTTCGAGCAGTTGGCGCGCGCTCGCGACGCGCGCGACCCCGCCCGCCGCCGCGCGCTGGCGAAGGAGGCGTTGCTGGGGCTCGCGGAGATCGAGCAGGCGGTGGTCTGCCAGCCGATCTACGACCGCCTCCCTCGCTGGAAGCGCCGCTACCTCGGCGTCTTCTACCACTTCCGCCTAGGATGGGACACGGCCTCGCCGGTGATCCGGTTCCCGGGCCGCGACCCCGGCGACCTCGACGAGCGGCGCCGGTGGATGCACGAGACCATCCTCCCGACCTGGCTCGCCGCCGTGGACGACCGCCTCGAGGCGCTGCGGCGCGACTGCGACGAGAACCGCCGCGAGGCGGAGGTCCGGGCCTCGCGGCTCCCGCCGATCCAGCCCTTCCTGCCGGTCGTGCCGCCGTTCCCGGTGGAGCCGGCGGTGGGCGGGACCGCTACTTCACCTCGACCTTCACCGTCTTGAGCACCACGTCCGTCTCCGGGCGATCGCCCGGGCGGCTGCGCGGCACGCGCGCGATCTTCGCGACGACGTCGAGGTTCTCGCAGTCGCCGAGGATGGTGTGCTTGCCGTTGAGGTGGGTGGGCGTGCCCTCGGTGACGAAGAACTGCGAGCCCTGCGTGTCGGGGCCCGCGTTCGCCATCGCGAGGATGCCGGGGTGGTCGAAGGTCGTGAACTCGCCGACCTCGTCCTCGAACTCGTAGCCGGGGCCGCCGGTGCCGTTGCCGAGGGGGTCGCCGCCCTGGATCATGAAGTCGGGGATGACGCGGTGGAAGATCGTGCCGTCGTAGAGAGGGCGCTTCGTCTTCTCGCCCGTGTTCGGGTCGGTCCACTCCTTCTCGCCGCGCGCGAGCTGCACGAAGTTGAGCACCGAGTTCGGCGCCTGCTCGGGACGAAGCGTGCAGCGGATGTCGCCCATCGACGTGACGAGCGTGGCGTGGAGCGACTTCCCCTCGCCGAGCCCGAGCGACGAGAAGAGCTCGGTGCGGCGCGAGGCCTCGGCCTCCTTCGCGGCGCGGCTGGCCTGGGCCTTGAGCGCCTCGTTGTCGCGCTCCAGCCTGTCCCGCGCGCGCTCGAGATCGGTCACGCGCTGCTTGAGGCGGGCGTTCTCTTCCTCCAGCTCAGCGTCCTTGCACCCGACGAGTACGGCGAGGAGAAGCATCGGTCCCTCCGGCCGGCCCGCCTATCACGTTAGAGGGGGACGATGCGCGTCCACGTCTACCTGCGCCAGAGCCTCTTCGTCCTCCCCGGCGACGCCGGCCACATCCCCGCCAACGCCGCGATCCTCGTGGGGACGCTGGTGGAGCAGGGCCCGCTCGGAGTCACGGTCAAGGCGGACACCTTCAAGGACGAGAAGGGGCGCCCGCTCCAGGGGGGCGCGCGCACGCTGATCGTGCCGGCCGCGAAGATCGATCACGTCTGGATCGAGGGGTGATCCTCCTCGGGCTCTTCGGCTGCGAGGCGACGATCGGGGGGGTGGTGACGGGCGACGACGGCGGCGCCGTGCCCGGCGCCGTGCTGCACGCCGACGGGCTCGAGGCGGACTGCGACGCGGTGACGGGCCCCGACGGCCGCTTCCGCACGCGTTGTCCGCCCGGCTCCTGGACCTTCGAGGTGCGCCACCCCGACTACCTGCCGGGCGACTGGACCGTGACGGTCGAGCGCGGGGAGCACGACGTCGGGAAGGTCGAGCTGGCGCGGATCCCCGTCGAGGGGGGCCAGCACGTGCTCGTGGACGGGCGCTTCCGGACGCTCCCGCGCGCGCCGCTCGTGCGGAGCGTCGAGGAGAAGGTCGAGCAGCGCTGGTGCGTGGATCGGGCCGCCGCGCCGGTGGAGGTGCCCGCCGGCAAGGTGCGGCTGCTCGACGTCCACGAGGCCGAGTGGCGCGTGTTCCGCCTCGACGCGGAGGGGTGTGCGTACCGGATGCGCCCGGGCGCGGGCGACCACTGGTCGTTCACGGCCGAGCGCGTGGAGCCCGCCGCGAGCGAGCCCGTCGGCGAAGGCCGCGCGTGGGTCACGCTCGAGCTGCCCCCCGGCGACTACGTCGTCGCCGAGTGGTTCGCCGGCTTCTTCGTGCGCGACGACGCCACGAAGGACACCTGGCGCGCGGCGTGGGTACGGGCGACCTCGCCGCCCTGAGTGGGCCACTTCCCCCGGCGGGTTGGGTGCGTAGACCCAGGGTGTCCCCCCGACGACCGGTAGAACGCCCCGCGCGACACGCCTACGATCCGGTGGCCGCTCGGCCTCAGGATGGCACGCGGCTTGCCGATGCAGGGACCGAGGGTTCAGGATGATCTTCTCCCGCCACCGCAGCGCCGTCCCCTCCGCGAGGGCGCTGCTCTTGCGACGCGGCGGCCACGATCCCGTCGACGGCGCCGAGGCGTTCGGCCCCGAGCCCGAGGAGGGCACCGTGCTGGAGGGGCGGTGGACGCTCGAGGAGCGGACCGCCCGCACCCGCGCGACGGTGACCTACAAGGCCCGCGACCGCAACGGCCGGCGCGCGCTCGTGCGCGTCGTGCGCCCGGTGCTCGAAGATCCCGCCGGGCTCGCGTTCGCCGCGACGCTCCTGCTCCACGATCACGCGGATCGCGCCCTCGCCGTCGACCACCCGAACGTGGTCCGCCTCCTCGGGCGGGGCTCGGACATGGCGTGGGAGTACGTGGTCGAGGAGGCCGTGGAGGGCCACGACGCGCGCGCGCTCCGCGCCAATCGCCGGGGTGGGCGCTTCTTCGTCGGCGAGGTCGTCGAGGTCGGGCTCGCCGCGTTGTCCGCGCTCGACGCGGCGCATCGTGTGGGGGCGGTCCACGGGGGGCTGCGCCCCGCGTCGCTGATCCTGTGCGACGGCCGGCTCTGGAAGGTGCAGGGCCTCGGCCTCGCCGCGCTGGCCTACCTCGACCTCGACGGGCGCGGCCTCGTGGACCGGGCCGCGCGCTACGCCGCCCCCGAGGTGATCACCGCCGCGGCGTACTCCCCGGGGGCCGACCTCTACGCGCTCGCCGGCGCGCTGTGGACGCTCGGCGAGGGCTCGTCCCCCTTCGGGCCCAGCATCCCCGAGGCCGTGCGCGGCAACCTGTCGCACCCGGTGCCGTCTCCGCAGGTGCTGCCGCGCGAGGTCGCCGCCGTGCTCGCGCGCGCGCTCGAGAAGGACCCCGCGGACCGGTGGGCCTCCGCCTCCGACATGTGGGCGGCGCTGGACGAGGCCGCGCCGAGCGGGGAGGCCGCCCGGGCGTCGAGGCGGCCCGCGTAGGCCGCCCGGTCAGTACTGGAAGCCCACCGACAGCGTGGCACCGTGGAGCCGGTCGGCGATCTCGCCGATGGGCTCCTCGGACGCGTTGGCGACGGAGACCTTGCGGATCGACAGGTCGTACGCGACGGCGGCGTAGACGTTGTCGACGAACGCGTAGCCGGCGGTGACGCCGAACTGCGTGTCGAACGGCGAGCTGCCGCCGGCGAGGTGCTCGAGGAAGTAGGTCTGGAAGAACAGGCTCTCGCCGATCTCCGCGTGCACCTCGGGGCCGAGGGCGAGCGAGTTGATCCAGATCTGCTCGAGCTTGATGCTGTCCTTCTCCTTCAGGTAGGCCTGCACGTCGCTCATCGACCAGCCGACGCGGGCGCCGACGGAGAACTCGCTGGCGCCGACCTCGAACGGGTAGCGCGCGGCGGCGAGCACGCGGGCCTGCCCGATCCAGTCCTCCTGCAGGCCGGCGTCCTCGCACGGGCGGCCGAGCTTCGCGCACAGCGGCGCGGGGTCGAGCGAGTAGCGCGCGAACGACACGCCGACGTCGGCGCCCACGTAGCGGAACGTAGGGACCCACACGCGCGCGCTGCCCGAGAACCCCTGGGCGGGGATGGGCTCCTCGAAGCTGATCGCCGTGGGGAAGAGCGCCGTCTCCGCCGTCAGCGGCTCCTGCGAGTAGTTGTAGCTGGCGAGGGCGTAGCCGCCGCGGATGCGCAGCCAGGGACGCTCGCTCGGGGCCGACGGCGTCTTCGTGACCGTGGTGGTGGACGTCGCGGGCGCGGGGGGCGCCGAGAACGTGGGCGCGGGCGGCGGCGGCGCGGCCGCGGGCTGCGCGGGCTGCGTCGAGGCCGCGAACGGCGACGGCTCGGGCTGGGCGGCGAACGGGCTCGGCTCCGGCTGGCTCGCCGCGAACGGGCTCGACCCCCACGCCGACTCGGCGCCGCCGATCGGCAGCTTCATGAACGAGGAGACGCTCCCGTCCGCGCTCGCCACCGAGATCTTCACTTCGCCGCTGGCGGTCGGGGGGACGGAGAACGAGGCCTGGTAGAGGCCTCCGCCGAGGTCGGTGACCGACCCGACGGTGCCGCCGGAGGACAGGAACTCGAGGGACTGCCCCCCGACGCCGCGCCCGTCGGCGTCGGTCACCTTCACGCGGAGCAACACGGTGCCGCCGGCGCTCGCGGTCGCGGGCTCGGAGGTGAGCGCGATCTTCGAGGGCTTCAGGGCGGCGCCCCCCGCCCACGAGTCCTGCGGGGCGGCGGCCACGGCCCCGGCCATGCCCTCGCGATCGAGCCGCACGAGCGCGATCGCGCCCGCCCACTCGTCGATGAGGCCGACGGCGGCCTTCGTTCCGGAGGTGGGCAGGTCCGGGAGGGCGAGATCCGCGGGCGCCTGGACGATCGCCGCGCCGGCGACCACCTCGGCGGCGGCCGCCTCGATGGCGACGAACCCGTTCTTGCGGCCCGCCGTGTAGTAGATCTGCGCCACGCCGTGCTCGTCGGTGGTGGCGGTGGCGGGGACCGTGCCGTCGCCGCGGGTCACCTTCAGCGTGACCGGGACGTTCGCCACGGGGTAGCCGTACTCGTCCACGGTCGCGATGGTCAGCAACGCGCTGGAGACGCCGTCGGCGGGGACGCGCTCGCGGCCGGGGATGACCAGCACGCGAGCGAGCGGGTTGCCCGTCGCGGTGGCGGCGAGGCTGCCGGCGAGCTCCACCGGGCCGCTGCCCGTGGTGGAGAAGGCGGCCTGGTAGTCGCCGTTGCGGAGGTCCTTGACGTCGCCCTTGAGCTTCGCGCCGCTGGTGGTGAAGCGCAGCTCGCGCCCGCCCATGCCGGCGCCGTCGGGCCCGGCGACCTTCGCGAACACCTTGAAGCCGTCGGCGCCCTGCGCGAGCGTGGTGGGCTCGGTCGAGAGCGTGACCTTCGTGGCGCGCGCGGGCACGAGGTTGACCGTCATCGCGTCCGCCTGGACGGCGGGCTTGTCGGCGAGGTTGACGGCGATCGTCGCCTGCGTGGCGGCGTTGCCGGTGGGCGGGGTCCAGAGCGCCACGTAGACGCCGCCGGCCTCGAGCCGCGCGGGCGTGATGACGCCGGCGGTGGTCGTGAACACGACGTTGGCGCTCATGTCCGGCTTGCCTTCCGGCGTCACGACGAGGACCCGCACCGGGACCTGGACGCGCGCGTCCGACGGGATCGCGTTGGCCGTGGGGAAGAGCGCGATGCGCTTGGCCTCGGGGATCTTGAGGTCGAGCGGCGCCTCGGTGACCTTCCCGTCGCCCGCGATCTGCACGATGGTGGCCGCCGCGTTGCCCGGGGGCACGATGATGGGCACCTTCGCGCGGCCCATCGCGTCGGCCTGGACGGGACCGAAGTCGCGCCCGCCGATGCGGAGGATGACGCGCGCGTTCGGCGCGACGGTCACCGGGTAGTCGGCCTTGCCGACCAGCGGCACCGCGAGCGAGCCGTAGGTGTGCGAGGGGTCGCGGCTGTCCGCCGCGGTGACCAGCGCGACGTGGGGGTAATTCACGGCCGGCACGTTGAAGAGCGCGCTGAACTGGCCGCCGCCGAGGTTCGTGACGTTCTCGACGGTGCCCGACGAGGACTTCACCTTGAGGTTGACGCCGGCGAGGGCCTGCCGGTCGCCGCCCGCGAGGTTGAGCGCGATGGACGCGGTGCGGTCCTGTCCCAGCGTGAGCGTGCCGGGGTTGGAGGCGACGGAGAGCTGGCGGCTCCGGGCGGGCGCGACGCTGACCATCCAGGTGCGCGCGTACGCCTCCTTCGACGGCAGCTTGCCCTTGACGGAGAGCGTGATCTGCTGGGGCCCGTCGACCTTCGGGGGCGTGAACGCGAAGCGGTACACGCCGCCGCCCACCTCGGTCATCTCGGAGACCGTGCCGCCGGACGCCGTCGGCTTCGTCTTGAGCCCGGGGATCGGCTTGCCGTCGGGCCCGATCGCGAGCACGAACAGGTCGGCCGACGTGGTGCCGTCGCCGACGAGGCCCGTGGGCGGGACGAGCTCGATGATGCCCTGCCCCTCGAACGCGGGCGCGGACTGGGCCCAGGCGGACTCGATCGCGACGGGGCTCGCGACGAATGCCCCCCCGGCGAGGAGCCCGAGGGCGAGGCGGGATACGATTCGAAGGGAACGCATCGGATGGGCTCCGGGCCGGAAGTCGGGCGTATGGTATGGAACGCCTCCGAGCGGTGTCAACGAGGAAAACACGCTGACGGACGCGCTACCGGGCACACCGCACCCGTTCGACGAGGCCGCGCCGGGGTATGTCGCCCGTTGGGGCTCCCATCCGCTCGCGCGTCTCCTCCGCGCGCGCGTGCTCGCGGCTTGCGCCGAGCACTTCTCGGAGGGGGGGCGGATCGCCGATCTCGGGTGCGGTCCCGGGCTCGACGCGGAGGTGCTGCGCGCGCTCGGGTACGAGGTGATCGGCGTGGACGCCTCGCCGGCGATGGTGGCGGCGGCGCGGGCCCGCGGCGTCGACGCCCGCGTGGGCGACCTCGCCGATCCGCCCCTCGACGGACCCCTCGACGGGGTCCTGTCGGACTTCGGGGCGCTGAACTGCCTGCCGTCTCTGGGGCCGTTCGGCGAGGCGATCGCCGGCCGTCTCCGGCCGGGCGCGTTCGCCGTCCTCGTGGTGATGGGGCCGCGGTGCCTCGCGGAGGACGCCGCGCTGCTCCTGCGCGGGCGGCGCCCCCGCCGGCGGGACGGCCCCGTCGAGGTGGGGGGCGGCGTGGTGCCGGTGCGCTACCTTTCCGCCGCGCGGGTCGCCGGCGAGCTCGGCCCCGCCTTCGAGATCGCGCGGGTCGAGGCCCTCGGGGCGCTGATGCCGCCGCCCGACCTCGGCGGGCGTCCCGGGCTGCGCGCGCGGATCGAGCCCTTCGTGGCGCGGTGGCCGCTCGTGCGCGCGGCCGGCGACCACACGCTCGTCGTGGCGCGCCGGCGATGAACGTCGTCCTGTTCAACCCGCGCGCCCAGACGGCGCACCGGCGGCTTCCGCTGTCGGTGCTCATGCTCGCGCGCGTCGTCCGCCAGCCCTGGGAGCTGGTCGACGGCAACGTCGAGCCCGACGCGATCGCCCGCCTCGAGGGGTTGTGCGCGCGGCCGGGCACGGTGCTGCTGGTGACGGTGATGCCGGGCCCGCAGCTGCGCGTCGCCGCGCCGCTCTGCCGGCGGCTCAAGGCGCGCTTCCCCGGCCTCGTGGTCGTGTGGGGCGGCTACTTCCCGACGGTGCACCCGGCCGCCTGCGCGCGCGACGCCGGCGTGGACTGGGTGGTGATCGGGCAGGGCGAGCGCACGCTCCCCGAGCTGCTCGACGCGATCGAGCGGGGCGGCGACCCGCTCGCCGTCCCGGGGGTCGCGGGCTGGCGCGACGGCGCGCTCGCGAAGGCGCCCTCGCGCGGGTACCTCCGCCCCGCGGACTTCGGCGATCCGCCCTACGAGCGGCTCGACATGGAGCGCTACGCCGCGCGGACCTTCCTCGGGCGGCGCACCTTCAACCACCACACCAGCGCCGGCTGCCCCTACTTCTGCAACTTCTGCGCGGTCGTGAACATGTTCGACGGGCGCTGGATCCCCGATCCCGCCGAGTCCGTCGTGCGGATCGCCCGCCGGCTCGCCCGCGACCACGGCGCCGACGCGCTGGAGTTCCACGACAACAACTTCTTCGCGTGGGAGAAGCGCTGCCGCGAGGTCGCCGACGGCATCGCCGGGCTGGGGCTCTCGTGGTGGGGCGAGGGTCGGGTCGACACGATGCTCGGGTTCTCGGGCGAGACCTGGGAGGCGATGGCGCGCTCGGGGCTGCGGATGGTGTTCTTCGGCGCCGAGAGCGGCGATCAGGGCGCGCTCGACGCGATGGACAAGGGCGGCCTCACGGTCGACCACACGCGGGAGCTGAACCGGCTCGCGCGTCGCCACGGCGTCCGCCCCGAGTTCTCCTTCGTCCTCGGGCACCCGGCCGACCCCGAGGGCGACGTCGCCAAGAGCCTCGCGCTGGTCCGCGAGCTCAAGCGCGACAACCCCGACTGCGAGATCATCCTCTACCTCTACACGCCCGTGCCGCTGCCCGGCCCGTGGGAGAAGTCCGGTTTCGCCTTCCCGGAGACGCTGGACGAGTGGCTCGCCCCGCCGTGGGACCGGTACGAGGCGCGTCGCGACCCGCGGACGCCCTGGCTCACGCCGCGGCTCGTGCGGAGCGTGCACGACTTCGAGGCCGTCCTGCACGCGCGGCACCCCACGGCGAGCGACCTGCGGCTCAAGGCCTGGCAGCGCGCGCTCTTGCGGCTCCTCGCCGAGCCCCGCTGGCGCTTCGGCCTGTACACGCGGCCCTGGGAGCTGAAGGCGCTGCAGAAGCTCTGGGGGTACCGGCGACCGGAGGAGATGGGATTCTGATACAGGCGCGCGCATGCTCCTCCTCCTCTTCGGCTGCGACGGCGAGAAGCCCGACGACACCCAGGCGGCCACCGACGACACGGCCACCGACCCGACGCCCGACGAGTGCGGCGAGCGCGTGTCCGACGACGAGGTGCGCGTCGTGGGCTCCGACAGCGACGGCGCCGGCAACGCGGTCGCCGTCGGCGACGGCGGGCAGATCGTGGTCGCCGCGAGCTTCCACGGGATGGTGTGCGTGTTCGACGCCGGGCTCCCCGCGGGCGAGCACGCGCTGCGCGACGCGACCACCTGCTGGACCCAGGAGGCGGTCAACGACTACGCGGGCATCGCCGTCGCCAACGCCGGCGACACCGACATGGACGGCGCCGACGACCTGATCGTGGGCGCGGCGCTCTCCAACGAGGCGGCGAGCCTCGCCGGGCAGGTCTACCTGCTGTACGGCCCGCAGCCCGCCGGGACGGTCTCGCTCGCCGACGCGGAGACGGCGTGGCTCGGCGAGGTGCAGGGCGATCAGGCGGGCACCAGCGTGTCGGGCGCCGGCGACGTCGACGGCGACGGCACCGCGGACTTGCTCGTGGGCGCCCCGTCCAACGCCGAGGGCGGCTCCGGCGCGGGCAAGGCGTACCTCTTGCGCGGGCCCTTCGAGGGCGGCACGGCGAGCCTCGCGGAGGCCCCCGCCAGCATCACCGGGCTCAACTTCGGGCCGGCGCCGCCACCCCACGGCATCCCCGCGGAGGGCGACGCGCTGGGCCAGACGCTGGCCTCCGCCGGCGACTTCGACGGCGACGGGCTCGCCGACGTGCTGGTCGCGGCGGTGGGGCGCGACGAGACGCTCGAGAACCAGGGCGCGGCCGCCGTCTTCTTCGGGCCCGTCGCCGACGGCGTGCGCACCCTCGCGGAGGCCGACCGCCTCTGGGTGGGCGACGCCGAGGGCCAGTACGCCGGCGACAACGTCGAGACGGGCGGCGACCTCACCGGCGACGGCCTCGACGACGTCGTGATCTCGGGCGACACCAACGACGCCGGCACCGTCTGGGTGCTCGCCGGGCCCGGGACGGAGGGGGTGGTGCCCGTGAGCGAGGCGTGGGCGACGATCGCGGGCGCGACCGAGTACGATCAGACCGGCGCGGCGATGGCAGCCGACGCCGACTGGGACGGCGACGGCGCCGCGGACCTCGCGATCGGGGCCTTCCAGCGCGACGGCTGCGCGCTCGACGGCGGCGCGGTCTCGCTGATCCTCGGCCCCGTGCCCGCCGGCACGTCCGGCATCGACGACCTCGCCGCCCGCACGTTCTTCGGCGAGGAGGACGCCGACGAGGCCGGCCGCGCGCTCGCCTTCGGCGACGTGAACGGCGACGGGCTCGCCGACCTGCTGATCGGCGCCCACTACAGCGACCGGGGAGGGGCGTTCGGGGGGCAGGCGTACGTGAAGTGGGCGGACTGAAGGAGGGGCTTCGGGCTTCGGGCTCCCGTGGGGGCGGGCGTCCCGCCCGCCCCTCACGACCCACGTCCTGGGTCACACGGCCGCGGGCGGGCCCCACCGCCCTTACGAGCATCGTCGTGGGTCGCGCGCGTCGGGGCACGGCGCGGAGACCGACGTGGGTCGCGCGCCGCTACGCTCATTGGGGTACCTCACGGTGCAGCAGGCCCGACGTCGCTGCGGACGGCTCCACCGCCAACTACCGTGTCGTCCGCGACGATTGACGCCTATTCGAGGGCCACGAACCCCACGCTCGCCGTCACCGCCGGGTCCAGCGGGTCGCCGTCGGCGTAGAGGAGCTCCGCCTCCAGCGTGTGCTCGCCCGCGTCCACGGTCACGGTGAATTGGGTGTCGGCGGTCTCGAGCACGTCGGCGCCGTCGAGGCGGATCGCGAGGTAGCCCTCGGGGGTCTCGCCCTCCGCGCCGTGCTTGGCCGGCGACTCGAGCAGGAAGTTCTCGACGACGAGCGAGCAGGCGAGGTCGCCCACCGCGGTGTCGGCGCCCTCGGAGGGGGTGAGCCACGCGACCGTGGGCGCCTCGACCGCGGTGTCGTCGCCCTCGCCGCCCGTACACGCCAGCATCAGCCAGAGCATCGTCTCCGCCTCCACAGAAGGGGCAGCAGCATGCCCGCGTGCGCGCCGCCGGCGCAACCGCAGCGCGATTCGTCGTCGGGCGGAGGCTCCGCGGCGGCGACGTCGCACTCGCCCCCGCCGAGCGCCGAGGCCTCGACCCACGCGGACTCGCTGCACGTGTCCGCCGCGCAGGCCGCGGGGCGCGCCTCCTCGAGGCAGGCGACGGGCGTGAAGGCGGTGCCGTCGCCCGTGACGGCGAGGTCGAAGCCGTCGTTGACGTGGTCGGCGCACACCCACGCGACGTCGCCGGCGCGGGCGCCGCAGCGCACGGAGGGGGTGTCGAGGCTCACCTCGGTCCAAGTGCGGCCGCGATCGTCCGAGCGCCAGGTGCGCGCGCCGTAGATGCTGCCGACGAGCACGGTGTCGCCGAGACGGACGAAGCCCGGCGCGGCGTCGGTGTAGTACCCGGCCTCGAGCGTCCGCGTGAAGGCGGCGCCGCCGTCGTCGCTCACCAGCATGGCGGGGGTGTGCGCGTCGTCGCGCGCCCGGGCCCACACCCAGACGGCGTCGCCGTCGGCGTCGAGCACGTGGGGGTCGACGTCGCCGTCGGGCCAGCCGTAGACCCGCGACCAGTCGCCGTCCGTCCGCGTCCAGAGCGCCGCGGCGAGCGTGCCCTCCTCCACGGTGGTCGCCCACGCGCGGTCGCCGTCGACGACGAGCGACTTGGGGAAGAGGCCGGGGCCCCAGAGGTCGGTGGGCCCGCAGGTGTCGCCGTCGCAGGCCAGGACGCCGGCGTCATCCGGCCCGATCGCGCCGGCGAGCACGACCTCGCCGTGCTCGGCCAGCGTGGTCGCGTACGTGCCCTCGGGCAAACCCGGCATCGCCGTCCAGCCGCACGCCGCGTCGACGAGCAGGACCCCGAGCCGCGACGCGACGGCCGCCCGCCCTTCGCCGAGGGCGAGCACGTCGTAGACGACGTCGCCGCCGAGCGCCTCCTCGCAGTGCCAGGCCCACGTCTCGCCGCCGTCGGCGCTGTGGACGAGGCCCCACCCGTCGACGACCGCCCACGCCTCGTCGCCGGCGACGGACACGGCCACGGTCCCGAACGAGGTCCCGTGCGCCGAGGCGATGGAGACGGCCAGCAACACCATGCGGTCGGACCCGCGATCGGGTATCACGGGGGGCGATGTTGCTTGCGCTCTTGCTGGCCTGCACCGGCGGCGACGGAGAGGAGACGGGCGCGGTCGCCACGATCCGCATCGTGTCGCCGGAAGAGGACGACGTCGTCTGCGGCGCGCCGCTGCACGTCGTCACCGAGGTCGAGGGCCTCGAGCTCGTCGACCCCTACGAGGAAGGCGGCGACCCCGCGGAGGGGACCGGCCACGTCGACTCCTACGTCAACGGCCAGGACGCCACGATGTCGGGGACGGAAGAGTTCGACATCGTCGACGTCGGGGACGGGGTGGTGCAGCTGAAGGTCGAGCTCTCGAAGGCCGACCACACGGCGATCGAGCCCTACGCCGGCCACTACATCTACGTCACGGTGGACAACCAGACATGTGGCTCCTGATCGCCTGCGCGGGCGGCGAGGACACCGCCTCGCCGAAGGAGGAAGGCTGCGTCGCCGGCGAGCCGGAAGCGTACGAGGTCCCGTTCGGGACCGAGCCCGATCCGCTCGTCGCCGGCGAGGAGGGGACGCTCCAGTGGCGCGTCCTCGACGAGGACGGCTGCGCGATCGAGGACCTGCAGCAGTCGCACGAGCGCATCGGGCACGTGCTCGTGGTGAGCGCCGACCTCGACTCGTTCCAGCACGTCCACCACGAGGACTACGCCGAGCTGACCGCCGACGATCTGCGGAGCTCGACCTACCACCTGCCGCTCACGGTCCCGACCTCGGGCGACTACCTCGTCGTGCTCGACTACGCGCACCGCAACCGGTGGCTCCAGGCCACCGAGGTGCTGACGGTCGCCGGCGAGCCCGCCCAGCGCGACGCCCCCGAGGAGGACTTCTCCACCGTCGTCACCGCCGACGACGTCGAGGTGGCGCTGACGTGGATCGCCGAGCCCGTCGCCGGCTACGAGGCCTCCTGGCAGGTGCACCTCACCTCAGGCGGGGCCGACGTGACCGACCTCGTCCAGTACCTCGGCGCCGACGCCCACGCGGCCGCCGTGAGCGCGGACTTCGCGTGGGCCGGCCACACGCACGCGTACGTGCAGGGCATGGAGACGATGACGCCCACGATGGAGATGCCGCACGCCTACGACGGGCCGGACGTGCTCTTCAAGACCGTGTTCCCCACCCCGGGCCTGCACGGCATGTGGCTGCAGTTCACCCGCGCGGGCGACCCGTCGCACGTCTACACGGCGCCGTTCCGGTTCGTGGTGGGCGGCTAGTCGCTCATCAGGAAGATGTTCGGCCGCACGTCGTCCTCCGGCGTCCAGTTCCAGTAGCGCAGGAGGATCTGGTACACGAGGATGCCGGTCTCGCCTTCGCCCCAGAGCAGGTAGCGGAAGGCCTGCGCCATGGGGTTCTCGCGCGTGAGCCCGAGGAAGATGGCCTTCGGGTCGAGCATCTCGCTGACGAACGCGACGGTGTTGGCGACGGCGACGGCGTTGCTGACGTACACGCGGTAGTCGTCGCCGAGGCGGGCGACGCGCAGGTACACGGTGCTGTCGAAGAGGCTCCGGTCCTTCGCGAGGTCGACGTGGACGAAGCAGAAGGGCCCCTCCACCTTGTAGTGGGCGCGGATGCGCTCGCGATGGCGGTGCAGGATCGCGTCGGAGTGCTTGACCGTGACCAGGTGGACCTTGCGGCCGCGCATGGTCTCGAAGAGCGCCTGCGACTCCGGGTTCTCGAAGGCGATCTTCTCGACGCGGAACTCGGTGGCGCGCTTGTAGCGCGAGAAGGCGCCGAGGATGAGGATCGCCGCGATGAAGATGCTGGAGATCACGAGCCCGTCGGGCCGGTCGAGGATGTTGTCGAAGAGCGTGAACGCGAAGATCGCCGAGATGAGCGCGAACGGGGCCGCGCGCCAGGTGGACTTCCGCTCGGCCTTCGCCTCGTTGCGGATCGCGAGCGTCACGGCGATCGCCGCCGACAGGAAGAGGGCGAGCACCCCCGTCGCGTAGGCGCCGCCCTGCGACTCGACGTCGCTGTCGAAGGCGACGGTCACGAGGATGTCGATGGCGAGGATGACGAGGATCAGCGGCCGGACGAAGCTGACCCAGTGCGGCGCCATGCCGAAGCGCGGCAGGTACTTCGGGATGAGGGCGAGCAGCGCGGCCATCGCGGAGGCGCCGGCGAACCACAGGATGAGGATCGTCGAGGCGTCGTAGACCGTCCCGAACACGCTCCCCAGATAGTGGTGCGCCATCCAGGCGAGCGCGCGGCCGCTCGCGTCGCCGCCCTCGCCCCAGGCCTCCGGCGGGATGAGGATGGTGGTGACGAGGCTCGACCCGATCAGGAGCCCGCTCATGATCAACGCGGCGGCGAGCAGGAGCTTGCTGCCGTTGCGGATGCGGCCGTGCGGCACGCCGTCGGGCGGGTCGGAGGGGTCGCCCTTCACGAGCGGGAGGACGGTCACGCCGGTCTCGAAGCCGGAGAGCCCGAGCGCGAGCTTCGGGAACGTGAGCAGCGCGAGGAGCGCGAGCGAGGCGGGGTCGCCCTTGAGCGTGAGCGCCTGCTTCCAACCCTCGAACGCGTCGGGGTGCTGGGCGATCTCCCAGAGGCCGCGGCCGATCACCACCACGTTCAGCGCGAGGTACGGAACGCAGATGATCCACGCGATGCCGATGGCCTCGCCGAAGCCCTTCAGGAACACGACGGCGAGCAGGCAGAGGAGCGCGATGGTGAGCGGCGTGCGCTGCCCGTGCAGCAACGGCTCGAGGTAGGGGTTCTCGACCGCGTGCTGCGCGGCGTCGGCCGCGGAGAGCGTCATGGTGATGACGAAGGCGGTGGCGGCGAAGCCGACGAGCCCGAGCATGAGGAGCTTCCCGGACCACCCCGGCATGAGCCGCTCGAGCATGGAGATCGAGCCGTGGCCCTGGTAGCTGCGCCGGGCGACCTCCCGGTACATCGGGACGGCGCCCAGCAGCGTGACGATCACGAGCACCGCGGTGGCGAGCGGGGCGAGGGCCCCGGCCGCGAGGAGCGCGATGCCGGGCTGGTAGCCGAGGGTCGAGAAGTAGTCGACGCCCGTGAGCCAGAGGACCTTGTACCAGGGGAACGTCGGGTGGGCGTGCTCGGCCCCCTGCTCGCTGCCGTGCCGCAGCCAGCGCCCGAGCAAGGACGTGGGCGGCCGCGAGCCGGGCGTGGGGGGGAGGCCGGTGGAGGACATCCGGGCGATGCTAATCGACCCAGGGCGCCGGCGGGATCGGCACGGGCCGGCCGAGGTCCCAGAGCACCTCCGCGACCGACTCGGCGACGATCGCGGCGAGCCGGGTGCAGTACGCCTTCCGGCGTTCGCCCGCGAACTCGCCGAGCGGGGCGGTGCGCGTGTTGCACGCCGTCTCGAGCGCGCCGTCGATCTTCGCGGCGACCGCCGTCCGGTAGCGGGGGATCGCCTCGCGGAGCGCGGGCGTGACGGCGCCGGTGGGGTCGGGGTCGCCGAGGAGCTCGCCCAACACCAGCGTGCCGGCGGCGACGGCGCCGCACGGGCCCTCGCCGGTGATGCCGCCCTTGCGCAGCGACTGGTAGGCGGGCGTCGGGAGGCCGAAGGTCTCGGCGAGGGCGATGCCGCAGGAGCGGTGGGGCGTGCGCGCGCCCGCGTAGAGCGCGTCGGCACGCTCGCGGGCGGACCGCGCGTAGCTCGCGCGGTCGGTCAACGCGCCGGCGCCTTGCCCGGCGGGGCGGCGGCGGGCGGGGCGGCCCCGGCGGCGCCGATGACCCAGTAGGGGCTGCCCTGGAGCTGGGCCTTGAGCTGGGCGATCTCCTGGGGATGCAGCTCGAAGGTCTGGGGCTGGCCGCTGCGCGGGTCGAACTGCGTGGCGAACCAGCGCTCGCCGACCTTCGCCTTGTGCAGCATGAGCCCGCGCGGATCGTCGTAGACGAGCACGAGGTCCTTCGCGGTGAGGGGGCGGTTCGGGTCCTCGGGCGGGGGCGGCGGCGGCGCGGCCTCCTGCTTCTTCGGCGCCTCGGGCTTCTTCGGCGCGGTGGCGTCGATCACCTCCTCGATCTCCCACTGGATCTCGAGCAGCTCGCCCCGCTTCACGGACTCGAGGTGCTCGCGCACCTTCGCGCCCTCCGGCCCGCGGGCGAGCGCGAGCAGCTCCTGCTTGACGGGCTCCCGCTCGTTGTAGCCGGCCTTCCTGAGCCGGCTCACCAGCGCGTCGACCTCCTGCATGTTCCTCTCCGATGCGCGGATCTAACCCGGACGCACGGGCGCGTTCACGGCCCGCGAGCCTCCCTGATACGCTCCCGCCCCATGGACTTCCTCGACCGCTTCGGCGAGCGCGAGCGCGACCGCCTCCTCGCCGCCGCGAGCACCCTGCGACTCGGACGGGGGGAGCTGCTCCTGCGCCGAGGGGACCGCGGGGGCGACATCTTCCGCGTGGCGGAGGGCGAGCTCGAGGTCATCGACACCCGCTCGCAGCCGGCGGTCGTGCTCGACGTGTTCGGGAAGGGGCAGGTGGTCGGCGAGATGGCGTTCCTCGACGAGAGCCGGCGCAGCGCCGACGTACGCGCCGCCGACGGCGCCGTGTGCCAGCGCTGGGAGCGCGCGTCGCTGTTGCGCATCCTCGAGAAGGAGCCCACGCTCGCGGCCAGCTTCTACCGCGTCGTCGCCGAGCTCATCGCGGAGCGCGCACGCAACACGGTCAGCAACGCGATGACCGGCTCGCTCACGAGCCACGGGCCGCGCCGTCCCGGGAACGAGTCGGCCGTCGCCGAAGGGCAGGCGCTCGCCGAGGGCCTCCGCACGCAGCTCATGCAGGTGGAGCCGCTGCTCCGGCGCGACCGGCAGGCGGGCCGCCAGCAGCTGCTCACGACCCTCCACAACTTCAACGTCTCGATGACCGACACGCTCGCGCGCATGTCGGAGGAGGACGCGCTCGACGCCGGCAAGGTGCTCGCCCGCGAGCTGCACCCGTACCTGATGCGGTCGCACCTCGGCGAGCTCGCGCTCGACCGGCCCGCGGGGCACGTCGGCGACGCGCTCGCCGTCGCGCACGTCATGACCGGGCGCCCCGAGGGCGACGGCGCGCTCGGCGAGATCCTCGACGAGTGGATGCTGTCGCTTCCGACGGCGCGGGCGTTCCGCGAGCGGCGCGCGCAGACCGCGGAGCTCGTGGTGGAGGCGTTGCCCACGGACTCGCCGGTCCGCGGGCTCGTGATCAACGCGGGCAGCGGCGCCCTCGTGGCCGAGCTGATCGGGCTCCTCGCGCGGGTGCGGGGCGAGCTCACCGTGGTGGACGGCTCGCGCGAGAACCTCGCCTTCGTCGACGCGGGCCTGCCCGGGCGGCCGCGCGACCTGAAGCTCAAGCTCGTGGTGGACGACCTCGCGTCGCTCTGCCTCGGCCGCTCCCGGATGAAGTTCGCGCCCCAGCACTTCGTCGTGATCGACAGCCTGCTGGAGTACCTGCCCGAGCGCTGCGCGGTGGCGCTCCTCCGCTGGGCGGCAGGCCTCGTCGCGCCGGGGGGCGCGCTCGTGGTCGGCGCCCTCGCCCCCGCGGACGACGACGCGGTCTTCCGGCACCTGCTCGGGTGGCCGCTGGTGCGGCGAGGGAAGAGCGCGCTCGCCGGCCTGCTCGCCGGCGTGGGGCTCGACGAGGTGCGGGCCTACGACGCCGGGAGCGCCGGGATCGTGGCGACCGGGCGAACGCCCGCCCGCGCGCGGGATGCGGCGCCGCCCTTGAAGGCGGTGCGTTAGTGGCGTAGCCTTCCGCCGCTCGACGGGTCGTGCGCACGCCGACCCAAGAAGGAGGCTCCCGAATGCTCGTCCGATCCTTGCTCCTCGTGCTCGTCCTGTCCGCGTGCAGCGGCGAGGGGGAGAAGCCCGCCGAGCCCCCGAAGACGGGCGAGCCGCCCGTCACGGAGGCGGCCGCGCCGCCCGCGAAGCTCCAGGTGGCCGAGCTGCAGGCCGCCGCGCAGAACATCACGCTCGTGCCGTCGCCGGCCGAGATGCAGAAGGCGCTGGACAAGGCCGGGATCGCCCAGGGGCTCTCGGCGCTCGTGCCCGAGCGGAAGCTCAAGATGGACGTCGAGAACAAGGACGTGATCGCCGTCCGCACCGGCGTCGTGCTCGCCGACGCGCTCCTCACCGTCAAGGACGCGCCGAAGGAGAAGCTGACCGAGCGGATGACCATGGTGAAGGCCGGCCTCACCGCGCTCGGCAGCGGCGCGGACATGGGCGCCACGATCGACGACATCGTCAACCGCATCAACAACGACGCGGTGTCCCGCGACGACCTCGTGAAGGAGCTCGACGAGCTCCACGGCGCCATCATCCCGGAGATCGAGTACGAGGCCGGCGAGAAGGTGGTGCCGCTGATCCAGGCGGGGTCCTGGCTCGAGGGCTCCAACCTCGTCAGCAACGCCATCATCACCGCGAACAAGCCGGAGGCGGCGAGCTCGTTGCTCCGCCAGCCGCAGGTGGTCGACTACTTCGTCAAGTACGTCCAGGTCGAGGGCGGCGGCAAGGCCCCCGACGAGGTGATCGCCCAGCTCAACACGACGCTGGCGAAGCTCAAGGAGATCGCGTCGAAGCCCGAGCTCACGCTCGACGACGCGAAGGAAGTCAAGTCGCAGACCGACACCGTGCTCGGCCTTCTGTAGGAGACGACGATGGACACCCTGCTCACCGCCGCCTGCCTCCTCGTCGCGACCGCTTCCGCCGACGAAGAGGCCGCCGAGACCTGCCTCCGCACCAAGATCTGGGACGGCTACGCCCAGGGTTGGGCCGTCCGCACCGCGACGAACACGTCGCTCGGGAACGGAGAGCACCGCGTCTACCTCGTGACGCTCTACGCCGGGAACGAGTACAAGGTGCTCGCCTGCGGCGACGAGAACGTCTCGAACATCGATCTGGTGCTCTACGACGACCAGGGCAACCAGGTCGTCACCGACACGTCGAACGACCGCGAGCCGACGCTCGTGTTCACGCCGAAGAACACCGCCACGTTCTACGTCGCCGTGCACGCGAGCAAGCTCAACAACACGACGCAGAAGGGCGGCATCGCGACCGCGGTGACCTACAAGTAGGTGGGGCCTTCCGGGCTCGAGGCGCGCTTCCGGGAGGCCCTCGCCTTCCGCGGGACGGTCGCGTCGGCCGCCGGCGTCCGGTACGCCACCGACCTCGCGCGCCTGCTGGTGCGCGTGTGCGTGGGCAACCCGGACGAGCTCGAGCGCCGGCGCGAGCCGATCAAGGCGGCGGTCGCCCAGCGCACCGAGCTCTCGCCGGCCGAGGTCGAGATCCTCGTGGGGATCGCCGAAGCGCCGGAGTTCCGCGCCATCGTCGACGTGCGCGAGATCGACGCGTTCGGCGCCCGGTTCGGCGAGCCGGCCTGCCGCGCGCTGCTCGACGAGGACGCGGCCGACCTCGACCTGCCCGGCTTCGCGAGGACCTACGGGTCGGGCATGGCGCTGCTCCTGCTCGACGCCATCTTCGGCGTCATCGCCGCGGACGACGGGCGCATCGACACCTCCGAGCTGCGCCGGATCGAGACGGCCGCCTCGGAGCTGGGGCTGGACGGCGTCGTGCTCGCCGCGCTCCAGCGCCGCCACGACCCCGTGCTCTCCGGCGCGGAGGTGGCGTTCCCGCTCGCCGGCCAGCGCCTCCGTGTCGGGCGGTCGCCGGGGTGCGACGTCGTGCTGCACGACCCGCAGGTCGCGCCCTGGCACTGCACGCTCCAGCGGGTCGAGGACACCTGGCGCGTGGTCGACGCCGACAGCGGGCGACCCACCGTCGTCAACGGCCGGCCCATCACGTCCGCGCCCCTGCACCAGAACGACCTGCTGCGCGTCGGGCCCTTCGCGCTGCGGCTCGACGGCGACCGCCTCGTGGCCCGCAACGAGCGGAGCTTCGCGGCGCTGGAGGTCGGGGGGCTGACGCGGAAGATCGGCGAGACCTTCCTCCTCGACGACGTCCGCTTCACGGTGTTCGCGGGCGAGGTCGTCGCGATGGTGGGGCCGTCGGGCGCCGGCAAGACCACGCTCCTCAACGCCATCGCCGGCATCACGCCCGCGGACACGGGCACCGTCCGCATGGACGGGCGCGACTTCCACGAGATCCTCGGGATCGACCGCGCGCGCGTGGGCGTCGTGCCGCAGGACGACATCGTGTTGCCCGAGCTCACCGTCGCGGAGAGCCTGTACTTCAGCGGGCGCCTGCGGCTCCCCCCGCGCGCGCCCGACTCCGCCGTGAAGGACGAGGTCCGCCGGGTGCTCGGCGAGCTCGGCATCGAGCACATCCGCGGCTCGCGGATCGGCGACGCGCTCCGGCGCGGCATCTCCGGCGGGCAACGCAAGCGCGTGAACCTCGGCCAGGAGATGCTCACGCCGACCACGCGCGTGCTCTTCCTCGACGAGCCGACGAGCGGCCTCGACCCGCGCGCCGCGCAGGACATCGTGCGGCTGGTGCGCCAGCTCGCGGATCGCGGGCGCATCGTGTTCCTCGTCACCCACGACCTCACGCCGCAGGTCATGGCGCAGGTCGACCACCTCCTCGTGCTCGCCCCGGGCGGCCGCGTCGCGTTCTTCGGCCCGCCCGCGGAGGCGTGCGGCTACTTCAACGTCCAGACGCCGGACGCCATCTTCAACCGCTTCGGCGACAAGGCCCCGGCCGAGTGGGGCGCCGCCTTCCGCGCGAGCCCGGCGTGGCAGAAGTACGTCGCCGTCCGGGAGGAGCTGC
Organism: Myxococcota bacterium; assembly: GCA_049322475.1. Classification (GTDB taxonomy): domain Bacteria; phylum Myxococcota_A; class UBA796; order UBA796; family SXON01; genus JBMOQZ01. Next base: position 39,994 of record JBMOQZ010000400.1, read on the forward strand.
TCAAGCTCCCGATCAAGCCGGCGAGCGACGCCGGGAAGGTCACGCCGGTCGCGACGTCCACGCTCCAGCAGCTCCACACGCTCGTGCGGCGCTACTGGCGCGTGAAGGTGCGCGATCGCACGGGCCTCTGGGTGCTCGCCGCCCAGCCGCCCTTCCTCGCGCTGGTCATGGCGGTGGTGTTCCCGCGGCCGACGACGCAGATGATCTTCATGCTGTCGCTGTCGTGCCTGTGGTTCGGCATGAGCCTCTCCGTACGCGAGCTCATCAACGACCGCGTCGTGTGGCGGCGCGAGCGGCGCGTGGGCGTCGGGGTGTTGCCGTACGTCGGCAGCAAGCTCGCCGTGCTCGGCACGCTGGTGGTGGCGCAGTGCGCGTTCCTGTCCTCGCTGGACTGGCTCATGTTCCGACTCTGGGACTACGGGTTCAACCCGGTCGCCCTGTCCGCCGTGTGCGCGCTGACCGGGCTCGTGGGCATGACGCTCGGGCTCGCCGTCTCGTCGATCTTCACGTCGTCCGAGGCCGCCGTCGGCACGCTGCCGCTGCTCCTCATCCCGCAGATCACCTTCTCGTCGCTGCTCGTCGGCATCCGCGACATGTCCGGCTTCGCGCGCCTGTTCACCTGGATCGATCCGCAGCGCTACGCGTTCGACGCCACGCTGAAGGTGGGCGCGAAGCTGGAGAAGGCCACGCGCGTGCCGGGCGAGTGGACCACCCAGACCATCACCGGTCCCCTGTACGAGCTCGGGCTGAAGGGGGCCGACGCCTCCGACATGGGCCTGTCGCTGGTCGCCCTTTGCGCGGCGCTGGTGGGCTTCTGCGCGTTGTTCGGCGGCGTCGCGTTCGTCCGTGTGTGGAGTCGGGAGGAGTGACCATGCTGTTCCTGCTCGTCGCCTGCGGCGCCCCCTCCCACGACGTGAAGACCCCCGCGGGCGGCGACGACACGGGCGAGCCCCACGTCCCCGCCGATCCCTTCGCGCTCGCGGAGGAGGTCTCGGGCGACAACCTCGCGGCGAGCATCGAGTCGCTCGAGTCGTTCGGCACGCGCTACACGGGCACGGAGTCCGCGCGCGAGGTGCCGGGCTGGCTCGCCGGCGAGCTCGAGGGCGCGGGGCTCGTCGCCGAGACCCTCGCGTTCGACGCCCGCGGCATGGACAGCGCGAACGTGATCGCGCGCAAGGACGGCGTCGAGGAGCCCGAGGTCGTCTACGTGTTCTCGGCCCACTGGGACAGCACGTCCGAGGACCCGACCACCAGCGCGCCCGGCGCGGACGACAACGCCTCCGGCGTCGCCGCGGTGCTGGAGGCCGCGCGGGTCCTCGCGCCCGTCCGCACCCGCTACAGCGTGTGGTTCGTGCTCACCGGCGCGGAGGAGCAGGGGGCGCGCGGCGCGCGCGAGCTCGTCGACCCGTGGGCGGGCGAGGACATCCGCGGCGTGGTGGCGCCCGACATGATCGGGTACTGGCCGCTGGGCGACGGCGACGCCTTCGACATCCTCGGCGACGAGGAGTCCGAGGCGCTCGCGACGGACATGGCGGACGTCGCCGACCGCATGGGCGTCGCCAACAAGGTGTGGATCGACCACGGCTACTGCTACGGCGACGACCACACGTACTTCCAGGAGGCGGGCTTCCCGGCGATCACGCCGATGGACTGCGTCGAGGCCCACAACGGCGTGGGCGACGACGAGGACACGCCGCACTACCACCGGACGAGCGACACCTCGGAGACCCTCCACATCGGGTTCACGACGAAGGTGACGAAGGTCGTCGTCGCGACGCTGGCCGGCTGGGTCATCTGAGGTCGGTCAGTGCCCGTGCGGGAACGCGACGTGATCGGTCGACTCCGGCGTCGTGTCCGTGCGGATGAACGCGTCCTCGCCCACCTCCACCTTCTGGAGCGCGTAGCCGCGCACGCCGTGGTGGCCGTGGCCGGCGTAGGTGATCAGGGAGTGCCCGTCGGACAGCCAGCGCAGCGCCGTGTCGCGGTCGATGGTGCGCTCGGAAGCGTTCTTGATGCGGACGCGCAGCGAGCGAACGCGCCCGTCCGCGACGTCGGCGGCGAGGACTTCCACGTCGGCCATGTCTCCTCCGGCCGCGCGCTCTAACCGATCGTGACCGCCGCCGCCGCGCGCGCCCGGATAGTCGGCCGCGTGCTGCTCGCCATGCTGCTCGCGTGCCCGAAGCCGACGCCCGCGCCGGCGTCGGACGTCGTGCCGACCCTGCCGAGCCCCCGGGGCGAGGTCTACGGGAACGTGCCGGCCACGCCGCGCGACCCGAAGGTCGCCGAGGCGGCGCGCGGGTTGCCGTGGGACGAGGTCCTCTCGGGCGCGGCCACGGCGCTGGCGCTCGAGGCGCTCGCCGGCGAGGCCTCCGACGTCCGCGAGGTGCGCTGGCGCGCGATCGTCGCCGGGTACCCGTGGCCGGTGGTGGGGCGGGCGATGGCGAAGGCGCGCCTCGGCGAGATCCCCACGGGCCTCGTGGAGGAGGCGCGCCGCACCGGCGGCGACGACGTCGGGCTGGTGCGCGCGCGCGGCGAGGACGGGGACCTCTGGGTGCTGCTGGTGGGGCGGCGGCGCGGTCCGGTGCCGGCGGTCGCCCGCGAGGCGCGCATCCGCGAGGTCGTCGCGCTCGGCCCGGGCGCGTGGGTCGTGTCCGACGCCGACGGCGACGTCCGCCGCCCCGACGGATCCGTGGTGCTCGACGAGGTGGGCGAGTGGCTCTTCCGGCTCGAGGCGAGCGGGGTCGCCGTCGCGACCTTCCCCGTGTACGTCGCGACCGCCACGCCCGAGACCCCCCCGGTGCGCGCGCTCGCCTCGCCCGCCGGCAGCTGGGAGGAGGAAGCCCGCGCCATCGCCGACGCCGCGCGTGCGCGCGTCGGGCTGGGGGCGCTCGGAGACGAGCCGGGGCTCGACTCGGTCGCGCGCGCCCGCCTCCGAGCGGTGATGGAGGCGGGGTCCGCGCCGCCCGCCGAGGCCCAGCTGCGCGCCGCCGGCTACGTCGGCGTGCCGGTCGCCGGCGCGGAGTGCCGCGCGCCCACGGTGGTGGACTGCCTCGACGCCATCTGGTGGGACCCGTTCCGGCGCGGCGTGCTCGTCGGCGCGTTCGACGCGATGGGCGTCGCCGCGCACGAGGCGGATGGGCAGGTGGTGCTCGCGCTGGTCGCCGCCGGATGATCGTCGGGCTCGCGGCGTGTGCGCCGCCCGAGGCCGCGGGCGACTTCGCGCAGGAGGTCCGCGTCGCCTACCGTCCGGGCGATCCGCTCGCGAACCTCGGGCCGGACGCGCGGGTGGACCGTGGGCTGCGCGCGGCGGCGGAGGAGCTGGCGGCCTCGGCCACGCGCCCGGACGCCCGGCTCACCCCCTCGGCGACGCGCCTCGCGCTCGCCCGCGCCGGCTACCCCGGCGACGCGCGGTTCGTGCGCGTCGTCTCGCCCGGCACGGCGCTGCCCGCCGCGCTGCTCGACGGCCTGCCCCGCGGCGGGCCCCTCGACCTGGGTTGGGCGTGGCGGGACCAGCCCGACGGGACGCGCCTGTGGGTGCTCGGCTGGGCGCGCCGCCCGCTCGCGATGGACCCGATCCGGCGCGATCTCCCGCTCGACGGCGCCACGTCGCTGCGGGTCGACGGCGCGGCTGAGCCCCGGCTGCTGCTCGGGCGCCCCGACGGGACGGTCGACGAGCTGTCGATCCGCGACGGGCAGGCCCGATGGATCGACCGCTTCCCGTTCCCGGGCGAGTACCGCGTCGAGGTCCTCGACGGCGACCGCGTCGCGCTCCTGTTCTCGCTGTTCGTCGACGGCCCGCCGCCGCCGCCGTCGCCCTTGCCCGGGCCCGCCGAGCGCCCGGTCGCCGCGGAGGCGGAGGCCGCGATCTTCGGGTGGCTCGCCGCGCTGCGTGCGCGTGCGGGGCTCGCCCCGGTCGCCCGCTTCGGCGCCTTCGAGCCTCACGCGCGCGCGCACGCCGCGTGCCTCGTCCAGGCCGGCGTGGTCGCCCACGCCACGAGCAGGTGCCCGGGCGTCCCCGCGCTCGCCCAGCGCACCCACCACCCGCCGGCGAAGCACCACGAGGACGTCGCCGTCGCCGACACGGCGGCGGAGGCCTGGGAGCGCCTCCTCGACTCGCCCGGCCACCGGCTGAACCTGCTGTGCGAGCCGTGCACGCACGCGTCGGTGGGCGTGATCGTCGAGCCGCCGCGCGTGTTCGCGGTGGTGGAGCTCCTCGAGATGCCGCAGGGCGAGCCGAGGCCCATCCCGGCCCGGTGACAAACGGTGGCGACGCGTCCGGCCGGTCGCGCCCAGGTTCTTCGAGTGCCGAACTTGCCGCCGACGGGGAACGAGCACCCCGAGGATCCATCCGACCTGCAACAGGGGCCCGCGCGCGGCACGCCCGTGCAACCAGAGGGCTCCGACGAGCTTCACGCGCTCCTCGCGAGCATCGCGCGGCGGCTCGACGACCTCGGCGAGCACGCGTTCGCCCGCGCGATCGAGGTCGCCGTCGCGCCCGGCCCGGGCGACTTCGCCGCCGCGAACAGCCGCATCCGGGCGGTGCTCTCGGACCTCGCGGAGGCGTGCCGGTCTCGCCTGAACGAGGAGATCTGCGCGGACGTGGCGAGGTGCGTGGCGATGATGGGGAGGGTGCTGGAGCCGGCGCGGTGACCGTGGCGACCGGAGTTTCGCCCACCGGAAAGTCGCCACCTGACGGACAGGTCCCCGACTTTCCGGCCGTGGCGACCGGAAAGTCGCCACCTGACGGACAGGTCCCCGACTTTCCGGCCGTGGCGACCGGAAAGTCGCCACCTGACGGAC
>JBMOQZ010000401.1:0-44721 GCA_049322475.1 Myxococcota bacterium
CGCGAACAACACCCCGAAGAGCCCGCGCAGCGCGCGCGGGAAGGCGGCGAGGGCGCCGAGCGCGATCGCCCCGCCCGCGATGGCGAACGTCGCGGCCCCCACCCACCGGGACATCCCCTCCGGCACGGGCATCTCGGTGGTGAGGAACAGGACGCCGGCGACCGTCCCGGCGACGGCGAGGCCGATGAAGCGCGCGTGGACGCTCGCCGCGAGCGCGGTCTCCGCGGGCATGCCCCAGCGCTTCCCCGCCATCGCCGCGGCGACGACCTCGCCCACGGGCCCCGGCAGCGCGTAGTTGAGCAACGTGCCGATCGTGAAGATGCCCGTGAGCGGAAGCACGGTGACGCCGCGCGGGTCCGGCATCATCGCGCGCCAGCGCAGCGCGAGGAACACGAGCCCCGTCGTCATCGACGTCACCGCGGCCACGAGCACGGCGGGCTGGGCGCGGGCGAGCACGTCGCGGACGGCGCCGGCGGTGAGCTGGCTCGAGGAGGCCGCGAGGAGCAGGAGCGCGAGCACGCCCAGCGCCACGAGCGCCGTGCGTACGCCTCGCCGGGCGGCGCTACCGAGGTGGGGGGTCGCGCGCTGCAGCGGGGGCTAGTCCTGGAGCTCCAGCAGCATCGTCATGGTGCCCGTGAGGTTGTCCGGCGTCACGACGCCGGGGAACCCGATGAGCGGCTGGTAGGGGACCACGACCGTCACCGTCAGCACCTCGGACGGCGTCGTCCCGCTCTGGACCGCGGTGATGGACGCGGTGCCGGAGTCGATGTTGTAGGTGGCGAGCACGTCCTGGACCCGTGTGGTGGCGGCGGAGCCGGGCGTCGGCGTGTCGGTCTGCGAGAAGGTGACGCCGTAGCGGGCGCCCTCGCGCGCGGCGGCGAGGATGTTCGACTGCTGGAAGAAGACCCAACCGTACTCGATGATCCCGAAGAGGATGTAGAGCAGCGGGATGAGCACGAGGGCGAATTCGATGGCCGCGCCGCCTCGGCGCTGATGTCGCATCGTCTTCATGCGTCCTCCTGTCGGCTCGGTGGACCCGGCGAAGGCCGGGCTCCCCCTCAGTATACGCCTCGCGCGTCCGGTCAGCAGGCGCCTAGTCAGTCGGGAACTCTTCGAAGAACGGGTACTCGAAGCTGCGCTCGACGTCGAAGCAGCCTTCCACGCGGTTTCCGTCGACCGACAACGCGCTGCACTGGCCACACGCGCGGATGGCCTCCTCGTCCGGCCAGACGGGGAAGGTGCCGGAGGGGCCGTCGTCGCCGGTGTCGGCCTCGCCCGTGTCGACCGCGCTGTCGCCGGTCTCGCCGGTCTCGCCGGTCTCGCCGCCGTGGCCGGAGTCGAGCGCGGGGCGCTCGCCGCCCTCGCCCTCGCCGAGCGCGGGATCGACCGTCACGTCGACGAGCGAGAAGTCGATCAGGCCCGTGTTGGCGCCGTTGATCTCGATCTGTCCGGCCCAGTGGTCGGCGTACATGCAGCCGTTCGCCTGCCCGCTCACGATGCGGTCGCCCTCGATCTCGGCGGTGCCCCAGCCGCTGATCCCGACGGTGCCGTCGTACTCGTCGTACCCGATGTAGAAGCCGGCGGTGCCGGGCCACAGGGAGACGGAGCCGACGGTGTCGATCCAGAAGGTGCGGTCGGGGTCGTCGAAGCTCGTGACGGCGAGCTTGTTCGTCATCGCGTAGGCGGGACCGTTGGCATGGACGGCCTGATCCAGCGTGGTGATGCCGTCGACCACCCAGGCGCCGCGCATGCCCTCCACGCGGAAGTTGTTGTAGGAGATCGTGTTGAACGTGCCGTCGATGCTCCAGGCGATGCCGCCGTCCCACAGGAGCCCGGCGGAGTCGAAGCAGTCCTTGGCCGTCATCACGTAGCCGTCGGTCTCGATGTAGATCTTCGGGCACGAGCGGTACTGCTCGCCGACGAGCCGCGAGGCCACCGCCCAGAACAGGTAGGGCGCGTCGGGGGAGGCGACGGCGAGGAGATCGGGGGCGATCTCCGCGTCGATGGCCCCCGGCGTCCGAGGGATGGAGCCCGGCATGCCGTTGCACGCCATCATCGCGAGGAGGGGGATCATTCGTTGATCATCTCCTGCTCGCCCGACTTGACCTCCTTGAGCTTCTCGGCGGCGTTCAGACGCAGCGCCTCGGCCTCGGGGCCGGACAGGACCGGCTGGAAGTCCTTCACGCTCGGGCGCGTGAGGTCGGCCTGCACCTTCTGCGCGGTGAGCAGGGCGCGACCGTAGTCGTACTGCAGGTGGACGGGCTGGGCGCAGGAGACGAGGAGCATCAGCAGGGTCATGGCGGGGTCTCCGAGACGAGCCGACCGAGCGCCGCGCGTGCTTCGAGGTGCGTCGGACGGGCGGCGATGGCGTTCTTGTAGTGCGTGATGGCGGAGGCGCGATCGTCGCGCAGCTCGCAGGCGAGGCCGAGGTTGTAGAGGGCGTCGGCCTCGTCGCCGGCGGCGCGGAAGGCGGCGAGGGCCTCGTCGTCCTTCTCCTGGCGGGCGAGGGCGAAGCCGAGGTTGTTGCGGGCGCGCACCGAGGTGGGATCGGCGGCGAGCGCGGCCCTGTAGGTGGCGACGGCGTCGTCGAGCCGGCCCATCGCCATCTGCACGTAGCCGAGGTTGTTGAGGACCGCGGCGTCGCGCGGCTGGAGCCGGTTCGCGCGCTGCAGGGCCTCGAAGGCCTCGGGGAGCTGCTTGTCGTCGGCGAGCATCACGCCGAGCAGCGCCCAGGCGTCGGCGTCGCGGCGGTGCTTCTTCAGGTAGGCGTCGAGCTGGCCGCGCCCCTCGGCGCGCATGCCCTGGCCGTACATCGCGCGGGCCTGGAGCAGGTCGAGGCGCTCGTCGGTGACGCCCTGATCGCGGAGCTCCTTGATGGCCTGCAGGGCCGCCTCGTGCAGCTTCGCCTCCACGAGCCCGGTCACCACGTCGACCTGGATCTCGAGCTTGACCTCCGGGTCGGAGAGGTCCGGCATCGAGAGCGCCGGGTCGGCGGCGAGGGCGATGGCGGCCAGCAACATCTACTTGCCGGCCCCGGCCATCGACGGCAGCAGGATGTTCTTCACGTTGATGATCGCGGGCCCGATCAGGATGATCACGAGGCACGGCAGGATGAACAGGATCATGATGACCGTGAGCTTCGGCGAGACCTGCGCCGCCTTCTCCTCCGCGCGCTGCATGCGTTTGGTGCGCACGAGGTCGGAGTGGACACGCAGCGCCTTCGCGACGCTGGTGCCGAAGCGCTCGGCCTGGACGAGGACGTTCACGAGCTGGCTGATCTCCTCGAGGCCCGTGCGGTCGGCGAGGTGCTTCAGCGCCTCGACGCGCGGCACACCCGCGTTCACTTCGTGGCTGACGAACTGGAGCTCGCGCGCGAGCTCCGGCGCGGCGTTCTCCATCTCCTCGGCGACGCGCCGGAACGCGGCGTCGATGCCGAGGCCCGCCTCCACGCTGGACACGAGGAGGTCGAGCGCGTCGGGGAAGGCCTTCATCAGGTCGGACTGCCGCTTCTGCAGAACGTTCGTGACCCAGATGGCGGGCAGGTAGTAGCCGGCGGCGGCGCCCGCGAGCGCGGCGCCGATCATGTTCTGGAGCTTCGTCGTCTTGAAGATGAGGTTCGGGAAGACGAGGAACGAGCCGACGCCGAGGAAGATGGCGCCGATGACCCGCAGGGCGCTGAAGATCTCCACCGCGTTGCGCTCGCGGTAGCCGGCCTGCAGCAGCCGCTTGCGGAGGGCGGCGAGCTGCTCCTGGTCCGACACGGCGAGGCGCGCGGCCGACTGCGCGAGCTCGCCGAAGCGGCCCTTGCCCGACGCGGCCTCCTCCGGCCCGCCGGTGAACTCGGCGATGCGGTCCGCGGCGGTGCGCTGCGGGCTCAACGCCATGTAGGCGGCACCTCCCACGCCGAGCACGGCGAGGAAGGTGACGCCCATCGCGACGACGAGCGTGGGGTCCATCCTAGATCTCCACCTTGGAGGCTTCGCGCATCAGGAAGACGCCCATGCTGAAGGAGCAGAGCCCGCCGGCGACCATCAGGTTGCCGAGGGGATCCACGAACAGCGGCGTGAGGTAGTTCGGCTGCATGACCGCGATGATGCTGCCGATGGCGAACGGCAGGCCGCCGAGGATGTACGCGGTGAACCGCGCCTCGGAGGTCAGCGCCGCCACCTTGCCGCGGAAGACGAAGCGCTGGCGGATGGTCCCCGAGATGTTGTTGAGGATCTCGACGAGGTTGCCGCCGGTGTCGCGTTGCAGCAGTACGGAGCTCACGAAGATCTGGAGGTCGAAGCTGCCCGGGTTGCGCTTGCAGAGGTTCTGCAGGCACTCGCGGAAGTCGCGCCCGAGGTTGTGCTCCTCGTAGACGCGGCCGAACTCCTGGGCGAGCGGGATCGGCAGCTCCTCGGCCACGCTGCGCATCGCCTCGCTGATGCCGTGACCCGCCTGGAGGCTTCGCGCGAGCAGGTCGAGGCCGTCCGGCAGCTGCTCGGCGAGCTTCGCGGCGCGCGCCTGCGCCTGCCCGGAGACGAGCATCACCGGGACGTAGGCGATGGCGATCCCGAGGAGCCCGAGCGCCCCGCGGAACGCGACCACGCCGAGCACGATGCCGACGACCCCGAAGATGGCCATCCGCTGGTAGAGGGTCTGCAGCGGGAACGGGCTGCCGGCCTGGCGCAACAGGTCCTCCAGCTGCGCCTCGATGCCCCTCGCGCCGGTGTTCGCAGGCCCCTTGATCAGGTTGGGGCCCGCGGACTTCTCCACGAGGGTCCCCAGCCGCCGCGCCAGCTCCCGCTGCTGGTTGGCCTGCTTGCTCTGCAGCGTCCAGTAGAGGAACTGCGAGAAGAGCAGGAACGCAGCGAAGACGCTGACGACGGTGACGATGAGGACGAGGTTCTCCACGGCGGCCTAGACCTCCTGCTCGAAGCGGAAGAGCTCGGGCGGGAGGTCCACGCCGTGGCGGGCGAGCCGGTTGGCGAACTTCGGGCGGGTACCCGTGGCGCGGAAGGCGCCGCGGACGCGCCCGTCGTCGTCGACCGTCCGCTGGTCGAACACGAAGATGTCCTGGCTGGTGACGACGTTGCCCTCCATGCCCACGACCTCGGTCACGGCGAGCAGGCGACGGCTGCCGTCGGAGAGGCGGTCGAGCTGGATGATGACGTCGAGCGCGCGGGCGATCATCTCGCGGATGTTGCGGTCGGACAGGTTCGGGACGCCCATGCCGATCATCGTCTCGAAGCGGGCGAGCGCGTCGCGGGTGGAGTTGCTGTGGACCGTCGCGAGCGAGCCTTCGTGACCGGTGTTCATCGCCGTGATCATGTCGATAGCCTCGGCGCCGCGGATCTCGCCGAGGATGATGCGGTCGGGCCGCATGCGGAGGCAGTTCTTGACCAGCTCGCGCTGGCTGACCTCGCCGCGCCCTTCGACGTTCGGCGGGCGCGTCTCGAGCCGGACGATGTGGCTCTGCTGGAGCTGGAGCTCGGCGGAGTCCTCGATGGTGATGATGCGCTCGCCGTCGGGGATGAAGCTCGAGAGCACGTTGAGCAGCGTGGTCTTGCCGGAGCCCGTGCCGCCCGACACGATGATGTTGAGCTTGGCCTTCACGCAGCCGCGGAGCACCTCCATGACGGGGCGCGGGCACGCGCCGAACGCGATGAGGTCGTCCGGGCCGATCTTGCGGGTGCCGAACCGGCGGATCGAGACCGCGGGGCCGTCGATCGCCAGCGGCGGGATGATCGCGTTGAAGCGGCTGCCGTCGAGCATGCGCGCGTCGACCATCGGGCTCGCCTCGTCGACGCGGCGACCGACGGCGCTGACGATGCGCTCGATGACCTGCATGAGGTGCCGGTTGTCGTTGAACCGGACGTCGATGCGCTGGAGCAGGCCCTTCTTCTCGACCCACACCTTGTCGCAGCCGTTGATCATGATGTCGGAGATGTCGGGGTCCTTGAGCAGGGGCTCCAGGGGCCCGAGCCCGAGGATGTCGTCGAGGATCTCGTCGACGAGGCGCTCGCGCTCGATGCGGTTGAGCGGGAGCGAGCGGGCCTCGACCTCGGAGGTCAGCGTGTCGCGCAGGCGCGCCTGCAGCTCCTCGCGCGGGGTGGACCCGACCTGCTCGAAGTCCAGCATCTCGAGCAGCTCGGCGTGGAGCTGCTTCTTGATCTTCTCGTACTCGGCGGTGTCCGTGGACGGCGCGGTCTGCTTGAAGCGCTGCTGTGCCCCCCGGACGCGGTCGATCAGGCGAGACGACACCGATCACCTCCCTACTTGCGGAAAAGCCAGCTCAACGGGCCGCTGGCCTGCTTGACCGGGGCGACCTCGCCGTCGGTCACGAGCCCCACCAGCCCTTCGAGGTCCAGCGCGGCGGGCGACTTGGGCGCCACGTCGCGCAGCAGCTTGCCGTCGTTGACGGCGCGCAGCGCGTTCGGGTCGAAGCTCACGGAGGCGTCGACCTTGCGGCCCAGGTTCTGCTCGATGTCGGCGAGGTTGAGGCCCCCGCCCTTCTTGTCCCACCGGTTCATGACGAGGTGGATGCGCGCCTTGTCGACGCCGAGGCGCTCGAGCAGCTGGAGGCGGCGCCAGGTGTTCTTGATGCCGGGCACGTCGGGCGGCGCGATCACGAGGATGCGGTCGGCGACGGTCGCCGCCGTGAGCGAGGCCTCGTCGAGGCGGCTGCCGCAGTCCACGATGACGTACTGGTAGGAGCGCGCCACCACGGTGAGCATGCGCATGATGACGTCGCCGCGGCCTTCCTCGCGCTGGTCCAGCTCCACCGGCTGGGCGAGCACGTGGAGCTTCGACGGGTGCACCAGCACGTGGCCCGCGAGCATGCGCTCGTCGAGGCGCTGGATGTTGCGCAACACGTCCGAGATCGAGTTGGTGACCTGCAGATCGAGGAACGCGGCCACGTCGCCCATCGAGAAGTCGAGGTCGACCACGCACACGCGGTGGACCGGCGAGAGCTCGGCCGCGAGGTTGACCGCGAGGAACGTGGACCCGGAGCCGCCCTTGCTGCCCCAGATGGTGATGACCTCGCCGTTGTCCTCGTCCTCGGACTCCTGGAACGTGGCCTCGTGGACCGCCTGGCGGAGCAGGTCGGCGTCGTCGGGGAGCACGACGAACTCGCGGTACCCGGCGCGCATCGCGGCGCGGATGCGGTCGGGATCGGCATGGCCCGACAGCGCGACGAGCGTGATCCGCGGGTTGTCGCCCGCGATCTGCGGCGCGATCCGGATCGCCTCCTCGTAGTCGGAGTCGAAGCCGGTGATCACGACGTCGGGGCGGGCCTTGCGGATGGCGACCATGGCGTCGTCGAACGAGACGGGCGCCGCGGGGAGCACCGCTTCGGTGCCCAGGGTCTCGCGGATCTGGCCCATCTGGCGGCCGTCGACGCCGATGACCACCACGCTGGCTGCGTTGTTGGAGCTGCCGGGGAGGCGCATGTTCCTAGTCTACCGCTCCATGCCGATGGGGCCCGTGGGCTCCGCGGTGCGGGACCCGGGTTTGGTGAGCGCGCCGAGCATGAAGAGGTCGAAGTCGTTGGGGTTGAAGTTCTCGGTCGCGCCCGGTGGCTCGGGGACCTCCCCCGGCGCCATGGGGCGGATCAGCTGGGGCGTCACGAAGATCACGAGCTCCGTCTCCGACCGCTCGTGCTTCATGTAACGGAAGAGCGTACCGACGATCGGCAGGTCGCCGATGATGGGCACGCGCGCGTTGACCGAGTTGATGTGCTCGTTGAGCATGCCCGCGAGCGCGAACGTCATCCCGCTCTCGAGGCGAAGGTGGCTCGAGCCCTTGCGCGAGGTGAGCGCGGGGATCTCGATCCCGGACAGGCGCGTGCTGTTCGCCTCGTCGATCTCGGAGACCTCGACGTAGGCGAGCATGTCGATCACGTCGCCCGAGAGCACGGTCGGCACGAACACGACCTTGACGCCGTACTCCTTGAACTCGATCGAGATCTGGTTGTTCTGCTGGGCGACGGGGATGGGGATCTCGCCGCCCGCGAGGAACTCGGCCTGCTGGCCCGACAGCGCCGAGAGCGTGGGCTCGGCGAGCGTGCGCGCGATGGAGTTCTGCTCGAGCACGGAGAGCAGGCCGGCCATGTCGACGGCGCCGTAGACGTACGCGGCGAGGTTGAAGGCCGCGGCGCCGGGGGAGCCGATCACGCCGTCGTTGAGCTGGGGGTTGGAGGCGCTCGGGTCGCGGTACTTCGCCGTCGCGGTGCCCGACTGGTTCGGGCCCGTCATCGTGCCCATGAAGCCCGGCGGGTTGTAGAAGACGTTGAGCCCGAGCTCGCGCAAGGTGGAGCGCGAGAGCTCGGCGAACACGACGCGGAGCTGGACCTGGTGGTCGCCGCGCACCGTCATCAGGTTGACGAACTCCTCGTCGTAGATGCGGACGATGTTGGTGATGCGCTCGAGCGTCTCGACGTCGGCGACGGGCCCCTCGACGACGAGGCGGTCCTTCACCGCGTAGATCTTCGGGGGCTCGGCCTCGCCCACGGTGCCCTCGATGCGGCGACCGACGTCGGTGAGGTCGGCGCTCACGACGATGCGGTAGGACCGCGGGTGCTGCACGTCGTCACGGTACCAGACCCAGAGGTCGGTGGACCCGGTGGCGAGCCCGCGCACCTGGTACTGGCCCTCCTCGAGGAGGCGGAGCTCGGCGACCTCGGGATCGGAGATGAGCACGCGGGCGATGGAGCGGCTCTCGCGCTGGATGATCGACTCGCCGAGGCCCACGTCGATGACGGCGGCCTCCTTGTCCGCGGCGTGCGCGGGGCCCGAGGCCAGCGCGAGGCCGAGGGCCGCGGCGCCGGCGAGGCGCCGGAGGCGCGAGCGGGGAGAGCGGGCTGCTGCTGCGGGGATGTGCATCTACTTCTTCCGCTTCTGGTTGGTTTCGGTGGCCTTGCCGTCCTTGAACTCGATGCGCGTCTTCGAGCCGCCCTCGATGACCTCGGCCGGCTTCACGACCGGCGCGGCCTTCTTCTCGGCGCCCTCGATCGGCTTGATCGCCTCGACGGAGTCGGCGGCCGCGTCCTCCTTCGAGAACCCGATCAGCTTGCCGGCCGTCTGGAGGCTGTGGGTGTCGATCTGGAGGATGTCGATGTCGCTGCGCAACACGACGCAGAGCTGCCCGCGGGAGCCGGCGAGCGCGAGCTTCTCGGCCTCCTCGGGCGTGACCTCGAGCGTGATGGACGGCTTGAGCTTCCGCTGGGCCGCGGCGTCGGACTTCTTCTTGGCCTTCGCGGCGGCGGCGTCGCCTGCGGGCGCCTCCGCGCCGGTGGAGCCGCCACCGAGGGTGGATCCGACCGCGAGCACCTTGATGCCCTGCAGGATCGTCTCCGTGACCCACTTCGCGCCGACCTCGCTCGGGTCTTCGGGCGCGATCGTGACGATGATGTCGATGTAGTTGCCGGGCTGCAGGAGGCCCGCGACCGCGGTCTCGGTGTCGGTGGCGACGGTCATCGCGCGCTTGCCGGGCGTGACGATCGCGTTCAGCCCGATGCCGGCGTCGGGGCGGGCGAGCCGCTCCTCGCGGATCATCTCATTGGCGAGGATGCGCTCGCGGGGGGTGCGGCCGAGCACGTCGGCGACGGCCCCGAAGGTGGACTCGGGCACCATCTCGGGCGTGACCTGCTTGATGATCAGGTCCTCCGCGGCGAGCGGCAGGCCCATGTAGAGATCGCGCGCGGCGAACACGACGTCCGCGCTCGCGACCGGCTTCGACGCCTCCTGGAGCTCCTGCTGCGACCGCCGGATGACGGAGAAGACCACGGCGGCCGCGATGAGGGCCATCACGAGGGAGCCGGCGAGAAAGACGAGGGCCCGCGACCCGCCACCCGTTGCCTGTCTTTGCATCCATGCTCCTGCTGGTCGCCGGGACTGCGTCCGATCCGGAGGAGGGGACGCGCAGCCTCACGCTACAACAGCACTCAAGGGGGTTTCAACGCGACGGTAACCACGCGAAACTGCCGGGTCGAAAAAGATTCGAGGCGGATGCCGGATTCCCGGCACCCGCCTCGAAACACCCTGCGTCGGGTAGCCGACTACGGCAGGGTCGTCGCGATGGTGTTGAAGAGGCTGCTCAGCTCGGAGCCCAGGGTCGTCAGCGCGATGATGATCGCGACGGAGACGAGACCCGCGATGAGGCCGTACTCGATGGCGGTGGCGCCGGACTCGTCGCGAATGAGCTGGGTGAACATGATGACTCCAGGATGAGGGGTGTGATCGGTACGTCACCCGGTGCCCCCCTCAGGGCTCCGGGCTATCCGTTCAGAGGCAGTAGCGCCTCCGATTCCAGAATAGCACACAGGTAAACGAGCGCAAGAAGTTTTCAAAATTTGTCACGGGCGGCGAAGACACCGGGCCAGACGAGGCCCGTCCCTCCTTCGAGGAACTCGAAGAAGTCGCTTCCGAGCGCGCACTTTCGCCAGGCAGCGATCGGTTGGCCGTTCGCGAGCTTCGTCATCGTGTCGTCGTCGAGCACGAGGTCCGCGGACACGCCCGTGGCGCGCTCGGCGACGCGCGCCGCGGCGCGCAGCAGGTCGGTGACGTGCACGGGGCGCGCGCGAAGCGGGGGCGGCGGTGTCGCCGCGCTCCCGACGGCGACCCGCTCGAGGATGTCCGCGGCGTCCCGGCGCGTGGCCTGGCTCGGCATCCGCCGATTGGCGCGCATGTCCTCGACCGTCACCGGCCGGCGGCGCGAGAGGTCGAGGAGGAGGGCGTCGGAGAGCACGTTCTGGCGAGGCACGTCGAGCTGGCGGGCGCGTCGATCGCGCCATGCCGTCAGCGATTGAAGCACGGCGCGCTCGGTGTCGTCGAGGAGATGCGCGCCCGCGACGCTCCGCCACGCGACGTCGTCGTCGGGCGGCTCGAGGGCGCGCGCGTACATCTCCGCGAGGCAGTCGCGGGCGAACCCCTCGCTGCCGCGCGCCCCGAGCTGCGCCAGCAGCGCGTCCGCGAGCGGCGGAAGGACGCGCACGTCGTCGCGCGCGTAAGCGATCTGCGCGGCGCTCAAGGGGCGGCGTGACCAGTCCGAGAGCGTCTCGGTCTTCGGCATGTGCAGGCCGAGGTGACGGCGCGCGAGCTCCTGCAGGCGCACGGGCCACCCGTCCCCGACGAAGGCCGCGGCGACCTGCGTGTCGAAGACGGCGCGCGGCGCGCGGCCCGTGAGGTCGCGCAGGATCTGCACGTCCATCTGGCCCCCGTGGACGAGGACCTCGACGTCCGCCAGCGCGTCGCCGAGGCCGCGGAGGTCGATAGCGGCGAGGGGATCGATCAGCGCGGGCTCGCCGCCCTCCGGCAGGACCTGAAGGAGCATGACGCGCGGGTGGAAGTGCCGCTCGGTGTGGAACTCGGTGTCGAGGGCCACCCGGCGCGCGGACGCGAGGCGCGGGAGGAGGGCGTCGAGGGCGGCCGGGTCGCGGATCACGGATCCCCGAACGTAGCCGATCGCGCGCGCCTCGCCCGGGGGATATGCGCGGCCGCGATGTCGTCGGACCCCACCACCGCGCTCGGGCGATTCGGCGCCTACCTCGCCGAGCGCTTCCCGATCGGGCCGTACGCGGTGCTCGTGATCGCGTTCCACGGCGCCGGCTCGCTCGTTGCGGTGCGCCTCGGCGGCGGCGAGGTCCGCCTCTGGGCCGGGCTCGCCGTGCTCCTCGCGTTCTTCCACCTCCGCGTGTTCGACGAGCACAAGGACTACGCGAAGGACGTCGTCTCGCACCCGGAGCGGCTGCTTTCGCGCGGGGTGGTGACGTTGTCGTTCCTGCGGGTGTGGGGGGCGGGGGCGATCCTCGCCGGCGCGGCGATCGCGGCGGCGTGCGGCACGCGCGCGCTGATCGCGTGGGCCGCGATGTTCGCGTTCACCGTCGCGATGCGCTTCGAGTTCGGCGTGGGCGCGTGGCTCAACCGGAGCCTCCTGCTATACGCGATCACGCACAACCCGGTGGTCGCCGGCCTCGCGATGTTCACGTGGGCGTCGACCGGCGCGCGTTGGGACCCGCGCTACCTCCTCTTCGTGGCGGCCGCGTCGTTCGGGTCGCTCGCCTTCGAGATCGGGCGCAAGACGCGGCAGCCCGGGGAGGAGATCCGCGGCGTGGACAGCTACTCGTCGGTGTACGGCCGCCGTCAGGCCGGGGTGATGGTGCACCTCTGCGTCGCCGCGGCGGTGGCCTCCGCCGTGGTGCTCGCGCGCGCCATCGACACGGGCTTCTGGCCGCTCGTCCCCCTCGGCGCGGCGTACATGGGCGCGCGCCTCTACACCGGGCCGGAGCGGCCGGCGAAGAAGGTCGAGCTCGGGAGCTCGATCGCGCTCCTCGGCGTGTTCGCCGGCCTCGCGGTGGCCGCGTGGTGACCGGCGGCAAGGGCGCGGGGCTCCTCGCCCTGACCGAGCGGGGCTACCCGGTCCCGCCCTTCTTCGTGATCCCCCCCGACGCCGACCCCGACGCCTTCGAGGAGAAGTGGCGCGCGCTCGGCGCGGGGCGGGTCGCCGTGCGGTCCAGCGCGATCGCCGAGGACGGCGTGAAGCACAGCTTCGCCGGCCAGTACGTGAGCTTCCTCGGGGTCGAGGGCTGGGACGCCGTCCGGCGCGCGATCGCCGACTGCCGCGCGAGCGGGGAGAGCGAGCGCGTCCGCGCCTACTGCGACCTGCACGGGCTGCCGCTCTCGCCGGTCGCCGTCGTCGTGCAGCGCATGATCGAGGGCGAAGCCAGCGGTGTCATGTTCACTGCGACGCCCGAAGACCCCGAGCGGGTGCTGATCTCCGCGGGGGTCGGGCTCGGCGAGGGCGTCGTGCAGGGCGCCGTCGCGTGCGACACGTGGCGCGTCGGCGAGACCGTGGAGGGCGACGTCGCGAAGAAGGACACCGCGATGCGGCTCGTGGACGGCGCCGTCCGCGAGGTGCCCGTCGCCGACCCCGCCGCGCCGGCGATCACCGAGGCGCAGGTGCGCGCGCTCGCCGACCTCGGACGGCGCGTGGAGCGGGACTTCGGCCGGCCGATGGACGTGGAGTGGACGGTCGAGGGCGATCGCCTGTGGCTCCTGCAGGCGCGCCCGGTCACGACGCCCATCCCGCGCGGGCGCCGGCTGCTCTGGGACAACTCGAACATCATCGAGTCGTACAACGGCGTCACGACGCCGCTGACGTACAGCTTCGCGAGCAACGCCTACACCATCGTCTACCAGCTCTTCCTGCGCGTCATGGGCGTGGAGGAGGAGGTCATCCGCGCGAACAGCGCGATCTTCCCGCGCATGATCGGGCTCATCCGCGGGCGCGTGTACTACAACCTCAACGCTTGGTACCGCCTCATCACGCTCCTCCCCGGGTACCGCTTCAACAAGGGGTTCATGGAGCAGATGATGGGCGTCCGCGAGGTGGCCGCGGAGGAGGACGCGGGCGGCTCGCAGGCGACGGACTGGAGCCAGCTCCCGCGCCTGTTGCGGCTGGGCGCCCGGATGATCTGGAAGCTGCGCGGGCTCGACGCCGACATCGCCGGCTTCCGGGACCACTTCGACCGGGTCTACGACGCGCACCGGGGCAAGGACCTCGCGGCGATGCCGCCGGAGCAGCTCGTCGACACCTGGGAGGAGCTCGAGCGCGAGCTCCTCTGGGCGTGGAGCGTGCCCATCGTGAACGACTTCTTCACGATGATCGCGTACGGCACGCTCAAGAAGCTGTGCGGCGCGTGGGTGCCCGACGCCGGCGAGCTCCACAACGAGCTCCTCTCCGGCGAGGGAGGGCTCGAGTCGACCGCGCCGATGCACGAGGCTATCGCGCTCGCCGACGTGCTCCGGGCGCACGGCATCGCGGCGGAGGACGCCGCGACCGACCCGCGCAGCAAGCCCACCTGGGACACGTGGATGGCGAAGTACGGCGACCGCTGCGTGAACGAGCTGAAGCTCGAGACGCCGTCGCTCCGGCAGGACCCGAGCTTCCTCTACGAGACGCTGCGCAACTACCTCCGCAACCCGCCGCAGCTCGGCGCGCCGGTCGATCTCCGCTCGAAGGCGGAGGCGCGCGCGTTCGCGCACGTGAAGGGGCTCCGCCGCGTGTGGTTCCGTCTCGCGATGAATCAGGCGCGCGCGCGGGTGCGGGACCGCGAGAACCTCCGCTTCCTGCGGACGCGCATCTTCGGGCTGGCGCGCGACATCTTCCGGGCGCTCGCGGGGCACATGGTCGCCGCGGGGGCGATCGACGTCGTCGACGACGTCTTCTACCTGACGGTGCCCGAGGTGCTCGGGTGGGTGCGCGGGACCACGCACTCCCTAGCGTTCCGCGAGACGATCGCCGTGCGTCGTCGCGAGTTCGAGGGCTACCAGAAGGGGGCCGTGCCCGCCGAGCGCTTCCACACGCGCGGGGCGGTGCACGCGCACAACCCGTTCGTCGGCAAGCCGCGCCCCGTCACGGGCGAGCTCAAGGGCACCGGATGCTGCCCGGGCGTGGTCGAGGGGCCCGTCGCGGTGCTCGCCGACCCGCACGAGGGCGCCACGCTCAACGGCGAGATCCTCGTCGCGTTCCGCACCGACCCGGGCTGGGTGCCGCTCTACCCGAACGTCTCGGGCCTCCTCGTCGAGCGCGGCTCGCTCCTGTCGCACTCCGCCGTCGTCGCCCGCGAGATCGGGCTGCCGACGATCATCGGCATCCCGGGGCTGACGCAGGCGCTGAAGACCGGGGAGAAGGTGCGGATGGACGGATCGAGCGGTGAAGTAGAGAAGCTGTAGAGGCAACCGCCAAGACGCCAAGGTCCGCCAAGGACGCCACGGGAGGGAGAGGGCGCCTTCGGCGCCGAGGGGCGTCTCCCCCAAATCCTCCCTTGGCGCTCTTGGCGTCTCCTTGGCGTCTTGGCGGTTTCTCTTTCCGCGTTAGCGACGGCAGCGATGGAAAGCCCGGTCGCCGGCGCGCTCGGTCAGCGCATCTCGTACGCGCAGTGCTGGGAGGACCCCGCGGTCCTCCGCGACGCCCTCGCGGTGGGCCCCGAGGACGACGTGCTCAGCGTGTGCAGCGCGGGCGACAACAGCTTCGACCTCGCCATCCGCGGCGCGCGATCGGTGACGGCGATCGACCTGTCGCGACCCCAGCTCGCGCTCGCGGAGCTGAAGCTGGTCGCGACCCGGCGGCTGCCGGTGCAGAGCTTGCGATCGCTGCTCGGCTTCGACGACCCCGGGCGGCGCGTCTGGTTCTACCACCACGTCCGCGACGACCTCGGCCCCGACGCGCGCGCGTGGTGGGACGCCCACGAGGACGTCGTGCGCGAGGGGATCTGCGGGGCGGGCCGCTTCGAGCGCTACCTCGCCACCTTCCGCGAGAAGCTCCTCCCGTGGGTGCACCGCCGCGGCACCGTCGACGGGATGCTCGCCTGCGAGTCCCTCGACGCGCAGAAGGCCTTCTTCGCCGAGCGCTGGGACACCTGGCGGTGGCGCGCGATGGTGCGCGTGTTCTTCTCGCGCGCGGTGATGTCGCGCACCGGCCGCTCGCCCGAGCAGTTCGCGCACGTCGAGGGCGCCGTCTCCGAGCGCTTCCTCGAGCGCGCGCGCCACGCGCTCACGGAGCTGCCGGTCGCCGACAACTACTTCGTCCACTGGATGCTCGCGGGCCGCTTCCCCGATCTGGAGCGCGCGCACGCCTACCTGTCGTCCGACGGCCACGCGCGGCTGCGCGCCGCCGCCGACCGGATCCGCTTCGTGCACGCCTCGCTCGAGGCCTACCTCGAGTCGGTGCCGCCCGGCAGCTTCTCGGCGTTCAACTACTCGGACCTCTTCGAGTACGTCCCGCCCGAGCACCACGCGCGCCTCCTCGAGCTCACCGCGCGCGCCGCGCGCCCGGGCGCGCGGGTGGCCTACTGGAACCTCCTCGTCCCGCGCTTCCGCCCCGACGCGCTCGCCGACCGCCTCGAGCGCCGCACGGACGAGGCCGCCCGCCTCCTTTCCCGCGACCGCGCGTTCGTCTACGGTGGCTTCCAGCTGGAGGTGGTCCGGTGACGCTGGGCGAGCGCTTCGTCGACCTCGTGCTCCGCTTCCGGTGGGCGGCCATCGCGCTCGTCGCGACGATCACGGTCGCGTGCGGGGTCGGCGCGCTGCGCGTGGGCGTCGACAACTCGGTGGAGGTCTGGTTCGTCGACGACGACCCCACCCTCGCCGCCTACCACCGCTTCCAGGAGACCTTCGGCAACGACGAGGTCGTCGCCGTCGCCGTCCACCGCGAGGCGGGCGTGCTCGACCGCGAGGGGCTCGCGCTCGTGGCCGCAGTGACGGACGCCGCCACGAAGGTCGAGGGGGTCGCCCGCGTGACCTCGCTCACGACGGTGGACGACGTCCGCAGCTACACCGACGCCGACGGCGTCGACGTGCTGGACGTCGGCAACCTCGTGCGGAACGGCGAGGTCGACGCGGCGCGCGTGCTCGCCGACCCGCTGCTCGTCGGGCGGCTGGTGAGCGAGGACGGGAAGACCGCGCTCGTCGTCGTGCAGATGAAGCGGATGGAGGGCTTCGACCAGGCCCGCCACAAGGTGCTGGTCGACCTCGAGCAGGCGGTGAAGCCGCTCGTCGGCGAGTACCGGACGGCCGGCATCGGCGTCGTGTACGACGCGCTGAACCAGCTCTCGACCGTGGACAGCGCCATCTTCGTGGTCCTGTCGTACACGCTGATCGTCGGCGTGCTCTGGATCCTCTTGGGGCGCGTGGGCGCCATGCTCGTGGCGATGGCGTCGGTGGGGGTCGCGGCCGTGTGGCTCATGGGCGCGTACGGGTTCGCGGGCCGCGACATCAACATGGTCACGATGATCCTGCCCACGCTGGTGCTGATCATCGGGGTGAGCGACTGCGTGCACGTGATGAACCACGTCGCGGAGCTGGCAGAGGGCTGGACGAAGTCGCGGCGCGAGCTCGTCGTCGAGGCCGCGGGGTTCGTGTTCGCGCCGTGCCTGTTCAACACGGTCACGACGGTGGTGGGGTTCGCGTCGCTGGCGACCGCGCCGATGGCGGTGCTCCGCGACATGGGCGTCTTCGCGGCGATCGGGCTCTCGGGCGCGTTCCTCGTCGCGATGGTGCTCTGCCCGATCGCGCTGATGCACCCGGCCGTGCAGCCGCTCCTGACGAACCGCGGCAAGCTCCAGCGGGTGGTCGACGCCTGCGCGGACCTCGCGTTGTCCCGTCCGCTCGCGGTGCTCGCCGTGACCGCGGCCATCGCGCTCGCCAGCGCGCTCGGGATCTCGCGCATCCGCGCCGACACCTACTCGATCGACTACCTGCGCCCCAGCCACGACGTCCGGCAGGACTCCGACTGGATCGAGGCGAACCTCGGCTACTACACCCCGCTCGAGCTCGTCGTGCGGCCGGCGGCCGGGCGCGCCGACGATCCCGCGCTGCTCGCGGCGGTCGACGCGTGGGAGCGCCGCATGGAGCAGCACCCGCGCGTGGGCTGGGCCACGAGCGTCGCCGACGTGGCCAAGCGGCTCAACCGCGAGCTCTCCGCCGACCGGAAGGAGGTCGTCCCGAGCGACCCCGCGGCGGTCGAGCAGTCGTTCCTGCTCTACACCGCGTCGCCGGAGGTCGATCTCTCGCAGCAGGTCGAGGGCGACTGGGCGGCGCTGCGCGTCACCGTCGGCATCCCGATGGTGTCGGCGGGCGAGATGGGGCGGCTCACGGACGAGCTCGTCGCGATGGCGCAACTGCCCGAGGGCGCGAAGGTGGAGGTGACCGGGTACATCCCGCTCTACGTCCGCATGATGCGGTACATCGTGCAGAGCCAGCTCTCGAGCTTCGGGCTGGCGTTCGTGGTGATCTTCGGCATCATCGCCGCGCTGTTCCGCAGCGTCCGGCTCGCCGCGCTCGCCGTGCCCGCCAACCTCGTCCCCATCCTCGTGACGCTCGGGGTCATGGGCTACGCGGGCATCCGCCTCGACGTCGCGACGGTGACGATCGGCGCGATCGTGCTGGGGCTCGTCGTCGACGACACGGTCCAGTTCCTCTACCGGTTCCAGCACGAGCTCAAGAAGCGCGGCGACGCGGTCGAGGCGGCGTCGGTGACCGTGCGGGGCCTTGGCCGCAGCCTCGTCGTCACGGCGCTCGTGCTCGCGCTCGGCTTCTCGGTGCTCGCCTTCGCGGAGATCCGCAGCGTCAGCTACTTCGGGCTGCTCGTGGCGCTCGCGCTCGGCACGGGCGTGTTCGGCGACCTGCTCGTCCTGCCCGCGCTCCTCGTCCTGACGGCGCGCCCGGCGCCCGTCACTGACCCTGCATCCGCATCGTGATCGTCGCCCGCGCGGCGTCCGGCACCGCGACCAGCCCCACGATGGGCGTGTAGGCGAGGTCGAGCGACACGGCGATCCCGACGTCCGGCGAGGCGCCGAGCAGGCGCGCGTCGGCGGTGCGCGGGCGGTCCGCGAACCCCATCTCGGCGAGCACGTCGGCGAGCCGGGCCTCGGCGGCTTCCTCCGGCCCGGCCGACATCGCCGTCTGCGCGCCGACCCGCGCCGCCTCCCGGACGGCGAGGCTCGCGTAGGAGAGGTCGCGCATGTAGAGCCCGTAGTCGAGCACGGCGCCCAGCATCAGCGCGATGACCCCGACGGCGAGCGCGAGCTCGATGGCCGCGGCGCCTCGCCGGCTCATTGACGGAACCTCGGCGCCGCGAGGTAGCCGGTGCCGGCGATTCCCCCGGCGACGGTCCCGACCTCCTCGCCGCAGACGATCTTCGCCCGGATCGTGGGGTTCGCCCCGACGCGCACGTCGTAGATCGCGGCCTGGGCGAAGCCGATCACGGTCGTGGAGCGCGTGAAGGGGCTCCCGGCGCAGGTGTCGGACTCGAACACCGCGACCGGCCCCGAGACGACGCGCCCGTACGCCTCGGCCGAGACGGCGCTCCCGTCGAGCTGGGCCGGGCGCGTCCCCCAACGCGGCGCCCACTGGTACGAGGACGTCTCGATGCGCTCGGCGATGGTCCGGAGCGCCGGCGTGACCACGCCGTTGTCGAGGAACATGCCGTCGCCGACGCTCGCCTCCTCGTCCACGCAGGAATCGAGCTGCTCGCGGAGCCACGCGGCGTTCGGGCGCCCGGTCTCGTCGATGCGCGCCCACGCGGCGTTCTTGTCGGAGACGGGCGCGAAGGTGAGCGTGACGTCGCAGATGCCGCCGACGTTGTGCTCCACGAGGCACGAGGGCACCGCGAGCGGGAGGTAGCACCCGACGCGACCCACGCCGCCTCCCTGGACGGTCGTGCGCGCCGCCGCGGACAGCTCGATGACGCCGAAGGCGATGGGGGCGAAGAAGCCGGGGGCGCGCCCCCGCGCGGTGACCACCACGGTGTCGACGCGGAGCGGGTCGTCGCTCTCGACGAAGGCGTCGGACCCTTCGTCCCAGTAGCCGAGGCGCACGTCGTCGAGGGGGTCGACGGCCACCCGCTCGCCGGCGGCCTCGTTCGCGGCGGCCCACCGGACGGCGGCCGACCGGGCGGCGTCGAGGCCGTCGCGAGTGCCGTCGAGCTCGGCGACCGCGGCGTGCCCGGCGGCGTCGGCTGCGTTCTGGAGCTGGCTCTTGACGGTGAAGGCGTACGAGAGGTCGACCACGAAGGCGAGCGCGAACACCACGAGCGTGAGGAGGCCGGCGACGATCAGCGCCACGCCGCCACGCCTGGTCCGCCGCCTTCGCGACAAGCCCTCCTCCGGTCGCGGGAATCGTAGCAGGCCAAACGAGGGCTTGCTTCGCCCAAGGGCGCACGTGCGCGACGTTCGCGTCGTCGTCGGATCTCCGCGCCGGTGTGAGATGTTTCTCATTCAACTGGGTGAGTCTTCTCCCCCGGTGCGGCACCATATGGGGCAAGATGCCCCCCATGACCCAGGAGCCCGTGGCGCTGCCGGGCGTGGCCGCCGAGGCGGCGACCCCTCGCGTGTCCGCTCCGCGCGTGCTCCGGCGCAGGCCGGCGCTGGCGCTCCGGGTGGGCGCGCTCGCCGCCCTGCTCGTGCTCGGGGCCACCTGGTTCGCTGGGTTCGCCGTCATCCGGGATCAGCGCACGCGGGAGACCCAGCGGCGCCGCGAGCACCTCGGGCACGTCGCGCGCCTCGTCGCCGAGGGCGTCGACCTGCCGGCGGGCGCGGAGGTCTCGGACGGGACGTGGTACCGCTGGGCGCGCGCCGAGCGCCGCCGCCTCGCCGACGCCGCCGAGCAGACCGAGATCGGCGGGATCTTCATCGTGGGGCCGGCGGGCGTGCCCGTCGCGTTCGGGGGCGAGGACGGCGCGATGCCCGCCTACACACGGCTCTCCGCGGGGCTCGGCCGCGGCGAGGTGGTCGCCTACGCCACGATCGAGGGCAACCCCGGCTGGCGCGTGGTGGCGCTCGACCCGCCGGGGCCGAGGGCGGAGGCCACCGCGGCGGTGCGCCGCATGGAGATCCTCTCCGTCAGCCTCGGCGTCGCGGCCGGCATCCTGATCTTCATCGTGGTGCACGCGCTGCTCGAGCCCGTCGACCGGATGGCCCGTCGGGCGGCCGAGGCGGCGAAGGCGGGCGATCCGGGGCGCTTCGAGGAGGAGGGGTTGCCCGAGTTCGTCGCCCTCGCCGGCACGCTGAACCGCCTCGGCGACGCTTTGCGCCAGCGCGAGGACGAGCTGCGCCGGAACGCGGAGGCGGACCTCCGCCGGGAGAAGGAGTGGGCGCGCACGCTCGTGGCGGGCTCGCCCGTCGGGGTGGTCCTGCTCGCCTCGGACGGCGTGGTGCTCGACCACAACGGGCTCGCCGCCTGGGCTGTCGCCGACGGGCGGCTCGACGAGGCGGTGGAGGCCGCGGCGCGCGGCGCGAGGCCCGGCGAGCCGCTCGTGGTACGGGGCGCGGGCGAGCGCCTCACGCGCGCGGTGAAGGTCCCGGGACGCGCGGGCGGCCACGTGCTCTTCCTCGAGGACGTGACCGAGCAGCGACGCGTACAGACGGAGCTCGTCGCCGCGCGCGAGCAGGCGCTGACCGGCGGGCTCGCGGCGATGGTGGCCCACGAGGTGCGCAACCCCGTCCACGCGCTCGGCCTGCACCTGCGCCTGCTCGAGCGTGCGAAGGACGACGCCGCGCGCGCGGCCGCCGTGGACTACGTGCGCGGCGAGCTCACGGCGCTGCGGGGCGTGGTCGACATGTTCCTCGACTTCGCGCGCATGGACGCCGCCCGGCGCGAGGACGTCGACGTCGCCGCGATCGCGGACGGCGTGCTCACCCGTCTGCGTCCGGTGTGGCCCGGTGTTCGGCTCGCGCGCGGCTGGGATGGGGCCCACCCCGCCCGGCTCGACCCCAAGCTCGTGGAGCTCGCGCTCGTGAATCTCGCCACGAACGCCTGTCAGGCCATCTCGGGGGCGGGGCGCGGGACCGAGGTGCGGGTGGAGCTCGCGGCGCGCGACGGCGGGATCGTCCTCGCCGTCGAGGACGACGGGCCCGGGATCGCCCCGGACCTCGCCGGCCGCCTCTTCGAGCCCTTCGTCACCGGGAGGACCACCGGGACGGGCCTCGGCCTCGCCGTCGTCCGCCGCGCCGCGCAGGCGCACGGGGGCGAGGCACGCATCTTGCTCCCTTCGGGCGGTGGGGCCCGATTCGAGGTTTTTTTCCCTGCCAGCCCCGCGCGAGGAACCCTTGGCTGAAACGCTCCGTGTCCTGATCGTCGACGACAACGTCTCC
Source organism: Myxococcota bacterium (assembly GCA_049322475.1). GTDB lineage: Bacteria > Myxococcota_A > UBA796 > UBA796 > SXON01 > JBMOQZ01. Next base: position 21,635 of record JBMOQZ010000401.1, read on the forward strand.
GCGGCGCGATCGATGGCGTCGCTGTTGCAGATCGAGGGCTTCGACGCCCGCTGGGTGGGAAGCGGCGGGGACGGCATCCAGGAGCTGCGGCGCGAGAACGTGGACGTCGCCGTGGTGGACCTGAAGATGGAGCCCATCGACGGGATGCAGGTGCTGCGCGTCGCCCGCAGCCTCCCGAACCCGGTCGAGGTCGTGATGGTGACGGCGCACGGCTCGGTGCACGCGGCCGTCGAGGCCGTGCGCCTCGGCGCGCACGACTTCCTGCTCAAGCCGGTGGACTTCGACGCGCTGAAGGCGCGCCTCGCCGAGCTCGCCGGCTTCGTGCGGCTCAAGCGCGCGCAGGCCGAGAAGGACGAGAACACGGATCCGGGGCGGCCCGCCTCCGTCGAGATCGTCGGCGCCTCGCCGGCGATGGTCGACCTCCGCAACCAGGTCCGGTCGCTCGCGCAGGTGGGATCCACGGTCCTGATCCGCGGCGAGACGGGCACGGGCAAGGAGCTCGTCGCGCGCGCGCTGCACGAGTGGGGCCTCCGGCGCGAGCATCCGTTCGTCGCGGTCAACTGCGCGGCGATCCCCCGCGATCTGCTGGAGAGCGAGCTCTTCGGGCACCGGCGGGGCTCGTTCTCGGGCGCGATCGACCACCGCGTCGGCCGCTTCGAGGCCGCGGAGGCGGGCACGCTCTTCCTCGACGAGGTCGGCGACCTCCCCGCCGACCTGCAGGTGAAGCTCCTGCGCGTCATCGAGACGCGCGCGTTCACGCCGGTGGGCGCGAACCAGGAGAAGCGCTTCGGCTGCCGCCTCGTGGCCGCAACGCACCGCGACCTCGAGACCGAGGTGGCCGCCGGGCGCTTCCGGCAGGACCTGTTCTTCCGGCTGAACGTCATCCCGGTGCGCATCCCGCCCCTTCGCGAACGGCCCCAGGACGTGCCGCTCCTCATCGCGGCCATCGCGGACCGCTACGCGCGCGACCTCGGGCGGCCCGTGCCCGCCTTCACGCGCGACGCGGTCGCCGCCGCCTGCCGCTACGGCTGGCCGGGCAACGTGCGCGAGCTCGCCAACCTCGTCGAGCGGGCGGTCGTGCTCGGGCGCGTCACGCTCCTGCCCGACGACGCGAGCGTGCCGGCGTGGCCGCTCGGCGGCGAGCCGCCTGAGATCACGGCCTCCGCGAAGTTCAACCTCTCCGACTACCTCTACACGGAGGAGGGGAAGATCCTGCGCCGCGTCTGGGACCAGACGGGCGGCAACCAGTCCGAGATGGCGAGGCTCCTCGGCGTGGAGCGGACGGCGCTGCGCTACCGCCTGAAGAAGCACGGGCTCCTGACGTGAGACAATCGCTCCCGGTGCGTGCACGCGTGGTCACCGGGCGTCCCCGTGTCCGCGGGGCGAGCGCGATCGAGTTCGCGCTGGCGCTCCCTTTGCTCGTCGTGTTGATCGCCGCGGTGCTCGACTACGGCTGGTACTTCTTCACCGAGACGATGGCGGTGCACGCGGTGCGCGAGGCCGCGCGCCAGGGGGCCATGCTCGCCGAGACATCCGATCCCAACGGCGCCGACGTCGCCGCCGAGGTGATCGCCGACGCGATGGCGGAGGCGGGCGTGGACTGCACCGAGGGCGCGGGCGGCTGCGTCGTGACCACCTCCTACACCGGCCCCGCCGGCGGGCGGCTCCTCGGCATCGAGGTGCGCGTGGAGTTCCACGGCCTGACCGGCATCGTGCCGGTGCCCGAGGCCATCCTCACGCGCGCCTCCGCGTTCCTCGAGGGTCAGAGCGACGCGGGCGACCGCACCGACTGCGCGGACGGCGCGTCCGGCTGCTCCGGCGCGCCCGTCATGGGCACGCGGTCGACCACGGGCGGCGGCAGCCAGACCTCCGACACCGGCGGCTAAGCGAGCTGCAGCGCGCCCCAGACGAGCGCGGCGGCGCCGACGACCCCCAGCGCCGCCCAGCGCCGTCCGGCGCGCCGCTGGTGGCGGACGACCTCGGCCTCGTCGCGATCGGAGACGACGTACGGAGCGCCGCCGCCGGCGCCGATCTCCCTGGCGTCGCCCTCGCCCTTCGCCGAGCCGACGACGTAGACGGCGTCGCCCGCGGCGAGGCTCTCCTCGTGCCACCGCACGAACGGGCCGGCGGGGGCGCGCTCGGGGGGGCCCACGCGCGCGAACAGCTCGGCGAGCTCGGGCCCCGGCGCGGGCAGCACGCCGGAGCGCGCGCGGTGGGGCTGCACGACCACGACCTCCGCCGCCACGAGATCGAGGCTCGCCCGCCCCGTGCCGTCCTCGAGCGTGGCGGCGCGGGCCTCGCGCACGTCCACCACCGTCTCCCACCGGCCGCCCCGCAGCTCCTCGACGAGGAACCGGAAGTACAGGCACGGGCGACGCGACGCGGGCGCGACGAGCGCGTCCTCGCCGGCGAGGGTGCCGCGGGTCTCGTGCAGGCCCGGGGACATCGCGGAGAGCGGCGTCGGCGGCACCGTGGCGACGAGGCGGGCGTTCTGGAACGCGCGCGCGGCGAGCGCGGCCCCGGCGATCGCCCCGACGGCGCCCCCGCCCGCAGCGACCCAGCCGAGCCAATCCATCAGACGTCCCGGTACTTGATCTGGTGCTTCTTGAGCAGCCGCGTGATCGACTTGCGGTCCATGCCCGCGGTGCGCGCGGCCTTCGACACGTTGCCCTCGTGGCGCTCGATGAGGTCGATCAGGTACTGCTTCTCGAACTCCTCGATGATCGCGTCCTTCGCCTCCTTCAGCGGCATCGACGCGGCGGCGGCGGCAGCCTCCGGCACCATGGGGCGCGCGACCGGCGTGGGCTCGGCCCACTGCTGCTGCGAGGGGCGCGTGCGCAGCGCGTCCGGGAGCGCCTGCATCGTGATGACCTTGCCATCGGTGAACGGGAGCGCGCGCTCGATCACGTTGTTCAGCTCGCGCACGTTGCCGGGCCAGTGGTAGGCCTCGAACAGCGACTTCACCTCGGGCGAGAGCCCCGTCACGCCGCGGTTGTGGTCCGCGCGCTTGAGGAGGTGCTCGACGAGGAGCGGGAGGTCCTCCTTGCGCTCGCGGAGCGGGGGGAGGCGGACCTCGACGACGGCGAGCCGGTAGTACAGGTCCTCGCGGAAGCGCCCGGCGGCGACCTCGTCGCGGAGGTTGCGGTTCGTGGCGGCGACCACCCGGACGTCGACGTGGCGCACCTTCGTGGAGCCGACGCGGCGCACCTCACGCTGCTCGAGCACCCGCAGGAGCTTCGGCTGGAGCTCGATCGGGAGCTCGCCGATCTCGTCGATGAAGATGGTGCCGCCGTCGGCCACCTCGAAGAGGCCCTCGCGCATGGCGATGGCGCCGGTGAACGCGCCGCGCTCGTGGCCGAAGAGCTCGCTCTCCACGAGCGTCTCGGGGGCGGCGCCGCAGTCGAACACCACGAAGTTCTTGTGCTTGCGGTTCGACCGGTTGTGGATTGCGCGCGAGACCAGCTCCTTGCCGGTGCCGGTCTCGCCCGTGACCAAGACGGTGAGATCGGTGGGAGCTACGCGCTCGAGGATGCCGAACACCTCGCGCATCGCGATGCCGCGCCCGACGAGGCCCTCGAAGCGGTCGGACTCGCTCGGGACGACGTCGATGATCTCGTCGGCCGGTGAGTAGATGAAGTCGGTCTTTCCGCAGCGGAAGCGCGTCTCCGGCGCGAGGTAGACCTCGCGCACGCGCACGTTGCCCACGAAGGTGCCGTTCGTGCTGCCGAGATCGCGCAGGATCGTGCCCTCGCGTCCGCGGATGATCTCGGCGTGGAGGCGCGAGACCGTCGTGTCCTTGAGGACCACGTCGTTGTCGGGGCGCGCGCCGATGCGGATCACGTCGCGATCGACCTGCCACTGATCTCCGGCGTTCGCGCCGTCGATGCACTGGAGCCGCGCGCGGCGGATGTGGATCTGCCGGCTCCCGCCCCCGGCGATGGTGCTGGTGATCTCGGACATGCGGGGGGGAGCTTACAACAGGCTTCGGGCTTCGGGCTTCAGGCTGCAGGTCGGACACCCTGCCTCCGGGGGTCGACGGAGGTGGGGCGAACGTCGAGCCTTCGGGCGGCGACGCGGACGAGACAAGCGATCGAGACCTCCGCCTCTCGCGCCACCGGGACGTGCCCCGAAGGCTCGGAGCCCGACCCGAAGCCCGAAGCCTGAAGCCCGAAGCCTACGAATGCGTCGGCTCGTCCTCGATCTCGTCTTCACCGCCCGTGCCCCTCCGGGCCATGCGCTGGATGCTCTTGCGGTCGATGCCGGCCGCGCGCGCGGCGGCCGAGACGTTGCCGCCGTGGGCCTCCATGAGGCGCCCGAGGTAGGCGTGGTCGAACCAGTCGGTCCAGAGGCGCTTCGCCACCTTGTAGGGCAGGTCGGGGCGGATGACGTCGAGCGGCGGACCGTCCGTGGGCGCGTCGGCGTGCGGGGCCTGCGGCGCGGGGCGGAGGTAGGCGGGCAGGTCGTCCATCGCCGCCTCGGGGCCCCGCGCGAGGCCGACGAGGTAGCGCGCCACGTTGGCGAGCTCGCGCACGTTCCCGGGCCAGGGCCACGCGGCGAGGTGCTCCACGACGGCGGGCGAGAGCGTGAGCGCGGCGCGCCCGCTCTCCGAGCGGAAGCGGGCGAGGAAGTGCTCGAGCAGGGCGGGTACGTCGTCGGGGCGCTCGCGCAGCGCGGGGAGGCCCACGCGGACGACGTTGAGGCGGTGGAACAGGTCCTCGCGGAAGCGCCCCGCGGCGACCTCCACCTCGAGGTCGCGGTTCGTGGCGGCGACCACGCGCAGGTCCGCCTTCAGGAGGCGGTTGCCGCCGACGCGCCGGAACTCGTGGTCCTGCAGGAGCCTCAGGAGCTTGGTCTGTACGCCGGGCTCGAGCTCGGCGATCTCGTCGAGGAAGAAGGTCCCGCCGTCGGCCTCCTCGACGAGGCCACGACGCGTGGTGGTCGCGCCCGTGAACGCGCCGCGCTCGTGACCGAAGAGCTCGCTCTCCATGAGGCTCGCGGGGATCGCCGCGCAGTCCACGGGCACGAACGCCTGCGACGCGCGCTTGCTCCGCTCGTGGACGAGGCGGGCGACCACCTCCTTCCCCGTGCCGGACTCGCCCGTGATCATCACGGTGAGGTCGGTGGGGGCGACGCGCGCGACCAGCTCCTCGACGGAGCGCATCGCGGCCGACCGCGCCACGAAGTCGGGGGCGCCTCCCCGCGCGGCGAGGCGGGCTCGGAGCTGCCGGTTCTCGTCGGCGAGGCGGCGGTGCTCGAGCGCGCGGTCGACGACGGCGCGGAGCTGCTGGGCGGAGAAGGGCTTCGCGAGGAAGTCCCAGGCGCCCTTGCGCATGCCGGCGACGGCGGTGTCGATGCTCGCGTAGGCGGTCATCAGCACGACGGGCGCGTCCGGCGTGCGCTCGCGCACGGCCTCGATGACGGCCATGCCGTCGACGTCGGGCATGAGCAGGTCGGTGAGGACGGCGTCGTACGGCTCGAGCTCGATCTCGGTGATCGCCTCGCCGCCCGAGCCGACGATCGTGACCTCGTGGCCGTCGCGCGTGAGGATGCGCTTGATCGTGTCGAGCAGGTCGGGCTCGTCGTCGACGCAGAGCAGGCGGGCCATGGCGCCAGCGTACCAGACGCGCGGCTACGGCAGCTGCACCACGAACCGCGCGCCGCCCTCGGCGCGGTTCTCCACGTGCACGGTCCCCCCGTGGTCGGCGACGATGCCGTGCACGACGGCGAGCCCGAGGCCGGTGCCCTCGCCCGGCGCCTTCGTCGTGAAGAACGGCTCGAAGAGGCGGGGGAGGTGCTCCGGGGCGATGCCCGGCCCGTCGTCCTCCACGACGAGCCCGAAGTCGCCCGTACGGACGCGGACCTTCCCGCGCGCCGCCTGCACGGCGTTGCGCAGGAGGTTGAAGGCGACCTGCTCGATCGCGCCGGCGTCCGCCTTCCGCACCATCGGCGCGAGGTCCTCGCCCAGCGCCACGTTCTTCTTCTTCGCGTCGATGCGCACGAGCGCGAGCGCGTCGCGGGCGACCTCCGCGAGGTCCACCGCCCGGCGCTCGCTCGAGGTGCGCCGCGCGAACCGGAGGAGCTGGCCCGTGATCTCGCGGATGCGCTCGGCCTGCCGGGCGATCACCTTGACGTCCTCGGCGGCGTCCGCGGGCAGGGTGCCGTCCTCGAGCAGGAAGCTGGCCCGCCCGAGGATGACGCCGGCCGGGTTGTTGATCTCGTGGGCCACGCCGCCGGCGAGGCGGCCGACGCTGGCGAGCTTGTCGGCGCGCGCGAGCTCCTTCTGCGCGGTCGAGAGCGCCGCGGTGCGCTCGCGCACCCGCAGCTCGAGCTCGTCGTTGAGCGCGTGCAGCCGCGCGCGCTCCTCCTGGACGCGCCTGCGCAGCCGCTCGAGCGCCTCGGCGAGCTCGCGCGGCTCGTCGGTGCCGCGGATCTTGATGGGCCGGTCGATGTCGAGGCGGCGGACCTGGCGGGCGAGGCGCGTGATCGGGCGTGTCACCACCACGTCGATGGCGATGCCGACGGCGAGCGCGCAGCCGAGCCACAACACCGGCACGAGCGCGATGCGGAATTCTCGCTCGGGGCCCGGCGGGATGACGAGCAGCGCCGCCGACAGGGTCGCCGCGACGACGAGCGCCGCGAGCAGGAGCGCGAGCTTGAGCGTGAGACCGCGTCGCACGGCCCGAGCATGACACACGGCGGTCGCGGCTACCGACAGCGCGCGCGGGCGGCGGTAAGCTGGGCGCCATGCCGGTCTGGAAGCACCACGTCTTCGTCTGCACGAACAAGCGTCCCCCCGGTCACCCGAAGGGCAGCTGCGCCGACCGCGGCTGCGCCGACGTCGCGATCGCGCTGACCGAGGAGATCGACCGGCGCGAGCTCTGGGAGACGGTGAAGCTCCAGAAGACCGACTGCCTCGGCCCCTGCCGGGCCGGCCCCACGATCGTCGTGTACCCGGAGAACGTCTGGTACGGCGGCGTGCAGGTCGCGGACCTGGCGGGCCTCGTCCAGTCCCACTTCGTCGAGGGGCGCCCCGTCGCCCGCCTCGTCCTCCCGGAGAGCTGAGTGTTCGACCGCCTGCGCAACAAGCTCCACGCCGTCAAGGAGGGCGTGAAGGACATCAAGCAGCGGATCGACCAGCCGCCCGCGGGCGCTCGCCCGTCCGCGCCTCCGGCGCCGCCCTCCCGGCCCTCGATGGCGCCGTCCGCCCCGGCAGGGTCGGCGCCCGCGGGCTCGCTCGCGGCCGCCGCGCGCGCCGCCGCCGTGCCCTCCGCGCCGCCCGCGACCGAGGCCAAGAAGCAGCGCAGCGCCGAGGAGATCCAGGCGCTGCTCGAGCAGACGAAGGCCGCGGTCGCGAAGCAGAAGGCCGAGGGCCGCCTGCTCCACGCCGACACCGGCTCCACGGACATCGCCGCCTACGTCGCGCGCGCGAAGGCCAACGGTCGCGATCCCGCCACGGTCAAGGGCGGCGAGGGACGCAACGTCGACGAGGACGGGACGCCCTACTGGGGCCCGGTCCGCAACGACTCCAGCGTCGCGAAGGCCGAGGGGAAGGTCCTCACGATCGACCAGTGGGAGTGCATCTCCTGCGGTACCTGCGTGGAGCAGACCGACAAGGTGTTCTTCCTCCCGTCGACCACCGACGCCAAGGCCAACCCCATCGCGCAGGACGGCCCGATGGACCTCATCCAGGACGCCATCGACGCCTGCCCGGTGACGTGCATCGCGTGGGTGGCGCCCGACGAGGCCGAGGACCGCGGCCTCGCGACGGGCGACGAGCCCGGCTCGCCGAGGCCCGAGGGTTAGCCGAGGATCTTCTGCAGCTGGAGCGCGAGGCCGACGTTGGAGGCCTTGAGCTTGCCGGTCATGAAGAGCTGCATGGCGATGCCCGGGTTGTCGAGCAGCTTCTCCCAGTCGGCCTTCGCGACGGTGATGACGCAGCCCGGGTTCTCCGCCGCGCCCTCGCGGGCCTCGCCGCCCGGCTTCGTGAAGTCGAGGGTCCAGGTGCCCGCGTCGGTGATGTCGAACTGGAAGACGGAGTTGACCGAGGTGGCGAGGCCGGGGTTGGCCTGCATCTTCTCGGGCATGTACTTCTCGAAGAACTCGCGGGTGTCGGCCATGGGGGAACGCTCCGGGGAGGCGACCGCTTATCTGTGTCGGCGCAGACCGGGCAACCCGTCGACCCACGCGTCGAACGTGCGCCGCGGGCCGAGCCGCCCCCCGTCCCAGCCGTCCGGCAGATCGGCCTGGCGACGCAGGCGGGCGCGGGCCCAGGCGCCGCCCCACAGCCGCCAGGTCCAGCGGCCGCCGAACCGGCGCACCATCGCGTCGCCGATCTGCTCCGTGGTGAGGAGCTGCGGCCCGCGGAGGACGTGGGCGCCCGCTTCGCAGCGCCGGGCGGCGCGGGCTGCGTCGTCGACGTGCAGGGGCCAGCCGGGCGGGAGGCCGCGCGGGACGCGGGCCACCCCGGACTCGCGCAGCGCGCGCAGCATCGGCCAGACGCAGGTGTCGTCGGTGCCGTAGAGGGGCCCGAAGCGCAACACGACCGTCCTCGCGGCGGCGCCCAGCTGCCCGACGCCGCGGGCGAAGGCGTCGAGCCCCTTCTCGCCCTCGCCGGCGGGCCCGCACACGGTCACGCCCGTCGCGCCCTCGCGCCACGCGGCCGTGACGAGGCGCGGCAAGAGGTCGCTCCACACGGCCACGTCCTCCCGCGGGCGAGGCGCCAGCGCGACGAACACGCGCGTGTCCCGCGCGCCGAGGGGCCGATCGGGCTCGAGCCGTCGCCACAGCCCCGCGTGCGCCTTCGGCGTGCGCGAGGCCACGACCACGCGCTCGCCCTCCGCCGCCGCCAGCCGGGCGATCGCCGCGCCGAGGAGCCCGCCCCCGAGGACGAGCGTGCTCACGCCGCGAACAGGGTCCGGGCGAACGCGCGCGCGCGCTCCCCCGTGACGGCGAACCTGCCGAGCTCGCCGCCGTCCCACCCGTGCCAGTCGGATCCCCCGGTGAGGAGGAGCCCGTGCTTCTGCGCGAGGGTCTTCAGGCCGTTGCGCGTGCGCCGGTCGAGGCTGGGGCGGACGCCCTCGAGCCCCTGCAGGCCCGCGGCCACGAACGTCTTCGCGTACAGCTGCGCGTCGTCCAGCGACGGGTGCGCCCACGACGTCAGCCCGCCCGCGGCGCGCGCGAGGCGGATGGCCTCGACGAACGGCAGGTCGATGAGCGGCACGATCGCGTCGCCGCCGAGGAGCCGGAAGCCCTCGCGCGCGTCCTTCACGTGGCCCGTGTCGCGCAGCGCCCGGTAGAGGTGGTAGCGCGTCAGCGAGCGATCGCCGGCGCGGGCGGCGTCGTCGGCGCGCGGCACGTCGGCGAACCCGAGGCGATCGACGGCGGCGTCGTAGCGGTCGGCGCGCAGCGCGGCGCGCCCGCGCAGGAACGCGCGGTAGGCCTCGGGCATCTCGCCCGGGAAGTACACGAGGAGGTGGAACTCCCGGCCGGCGTGGTTGCCGGACACCTCCGCCGCGGCGAGCACGCGGACGCGGTGGCCCTCGAGCTCGTGGACCCCGGGGGGAAGCGCGTTCGGCAGGTCGTGGTCGCTGACCGCGACGAGGTCGAGCCGGCCCTTCGCGCAGCGGCGCAGGACCTCGTCCGGCGCGTAACGGCCGTCGGAACGGTCGGTGTGCACGTGGAGGTCGAGCCTCCCGGGATCCGGGAGCTCCGGGGCCCCCCGGGAGAGGTCACTCGCGCGGGTCGATCTCATCGAGCATCCGGTGCTGCGCGTCGAGGAACGCGCGCATCTGGGCGATGGTGTGCACGCGCGTGGCCTTCAGCCTGAGGACCTCCTCCTGGAGGCTGCGGTGCTCGTCCTGCGCGGTGGCGAGCAGGCGCTCGGACTCGAGCCGCGCCTCGCCGAGGAGCACGTCCACCTCGCGCCGCGCGGTGTTCTCGAGCTCGACGGACAGCCGCCGTGCGAGCAGCAGCGTCTCCTTGATCTCGTCGTGCTCGCCGCGGAAGCGCGCCAGCTCCGCCTGGAGCCCGCGGATCTCCTCGCGCAGCCGGTGGTTCTCCTTCAGCGCGCCCTCCCACGCCTCGCGGACCTCGTCGAGGAAGCGGTGGACCTCCTCGGCCTCGTAGCCGCCCTTGCGCGCGGGCCCGAACTGCTTCTGGAGGACGTCCAGCGGTGTCAGGGGCATGGGAGCGAGTTTATCCGTGATCAGGGGAGGGAGGCGACGGCGGCCCCGGTGTACCGCTCGCGGAGTCGTTCGACGAGCGTCTCCGGCTCGGCCCCGGCGAGACCCGCCGCCACCCGCTCCATGTCGTCGAGCGGCGCGGGCGACGCGACGACGAGGACCACGGGTGCGTCGGTCGCGAACCGGTAGCGTCCGTCGCCCGTGCCGAGCGCGCCCTTGTCGCCGGCGGCGTCGCTGTGGAAGACCACCTCGAGGCCGGACGGCGTGCGGGCGAGCACGTCGACGTAGGCGGTGTCCTCGGTGTCGAAGACGACGGCGCCGGGCTCGCGCGCCGCGGTGAGCGGGACGAGCGCCGCCGGGGGGCCGGGAAGGAGCGTCCAGAGCGCGGCCCCGGTCGCGAGGAGCGCGACGAGGGCGGCGCCCGCCCACCACCGCGCGGCGGACGGCGGCGGCGGCAGCGGGTCCGGGAGCGGCTCCAACCCGACCGTGTCGCCCCACGCGAGCGAGTTCGCCTCGGCGAGCAGCGCCTCGGGCCCCGGGCCCAGCACCGCGAGCTTGTGCCAGCGGGCCGGCACGACGCGCCGCACCGCGCGGAGGTGCGCGTTCGCCGGCGACTTGCGCTCCGCGGCGTCGCGCAGGAGCGTCTCCGCATCGGGACGCGCACCGGCGTCCACGAAGAGGGTGTCCTCGCCGACGAGCCGGGCGGCGTCGCCGAAGGCGCGGGCGAGCATCCGTGTGTGCCGCCGCGCATCCGGGTGTGCCAAGAGACACAACAGGTCCACCGTGGCCGTAGGTAGGCAGCGGCCGTCCTCGGGGTGGAAGAGGTCGCTCGGGGAGAGGAGCCCCTCGCGCAGGAGCCGGAGCGCCCGCGAGCAACGCGGACAACGCTCGGCGTGGGCGCGGCCGGGCTCGGTGGCGAGGCCGCCGGGGCCCGGACAGAGGTCGCCGGCGGCGGTGGCGATTCGGGCGACGAGCCGATCGACGCGCGCGCCGTCCCACCCGTCGAGCGACACCCCGTCGTCCGCGACCACGGCGCGGACGTGCTCGCGGACGGCCTCGCGCGCGGCGCGGAGCAGCGCGGCGTCGAGCCGCGTGCGGCGCTCGACCTCCTCGAGCGGCAGCCCGTCGGCGTAATGGAGCCGGAGCACGGCCTCGTGCACGGGGTCGGCCTGCTCGGACACGGCGTCACGCCAGCGCGGATCCGGAAGGATCGCGAGGTCGGGGTCCGGCGCCCAGGGAGCGTAGCGGCCGGCGGCGCGCGCGAGGAAGTCCTCGACCGCCTGCGACGCGATCGCCTCGGCCTCGGCGAGCCCGGCGGCCGCGGGGATGCGCCAGAGCGCGTGCTCGCGGACGGCGCGCAACAGCTGCGGCCGGACGGCCACCCCTGCGCGCACGAGATCCCACGCCACGCGGACGGTGACGGGTCCCCAGAGGCGGCGGAGGGGGTCGGGCGCGAGCGAGGGCGCCGGGGAGGGGAGGGACATGGAGGGCGGGACACAAGTGTATCGCTATTGTCCCGTCAAGAGAACCCTCCGGATCGGAAGGCCCCTCCCCCCGAGCTACGCGGCCTCTTCGGGGGCCGCGCGCGCGCCCTCGTTCGCCGTCAGGAGGTCGTTGATGACCGCCGCCGTGGCGATGCTGGCGAGCTCCTCGTCGCCGTACATGGCGAGGAACTCCTCGTAGCAGACGGAGATGAGGTCGCCGAGCGTCGTGTGGGTGCGCGTCATGTTGCCTCCAGCGGGGACAGGGAGTCGTTCACCCGGGAGAACGTGCAACTCGCGTGCCACTTACGAGGCCTCGCGGAGCGCCGCGTGTCTCCCTGCCAGATCATCGTGCTGCCCGGCACTCAGCTAAGCGCGAGGCGGGTCATCGGACGTCGGACGATGTCAAGAAACTGGGATGGAGCGGTTCGCGGCGGCCGCGATCACGAGCAGGCGCACCTCGTCGGCGCCCGCGCCGAGGAGCTCTTCCGCGCAGGCCTGCGCCGTCGCGCCCGTGGTCAGCACGTCGTCGACGAGCAGGACGCGCCCGGCGATCGGCGCCACGGCGGCGTAGGCGCCACGGGCGTTCGCGGCACGGCGAGACCGCGTCTGGGCGGCCTGGGGCGCGCTCCGCCGGCGCACGAGCGGGTGCATCAGCGGCAGGCCGAGGCAGGAGGCCACGGGGCAGGCGAGGAGGTCCGCCGGGTTCATCCCGCGCACCAGGCGCCGCCACGGGCTCGACGGCACCGCGACGACCACGTCGACGTCCTCGATCTGCTCGCCCCAGGCGCAGTGGCGCCCGAGCGCCCACAGGACGGCCTCGTTGCCGCCGTACTTCCCGGCGCGGACCATCGCGCCGACGGGCCCGCCGTAGGGCCCGAGATACCAGCCGCCCGCGATCCCGGGCGGCGCGTGTCCCAACGGGGACAGGCGTGCGGGCACCTCGGCGAGGCACGCTCGGCAGAGCTGCCCGTTGAGGGCCCCCGCGGAGGCCACGGTGGGGGAGCGGTCGCAGGCGACGCAGGCGTCGGTACCGAGGCAGGTGAGGACTTCGAGCATGGCTCCAAACATTGATCACCGTCGCGTTTGAGTCAATGTTTGGTATTTTGCGTATTAACTGTGATGATAAGGTTCGCCCGAGCGAATTGCGAACGCCCTGTAGATCTGCTCGACCAGCACGACGCGAGCGACGGCGTGAGCCAGAACGAGTCGCGACAGTCGGACCACCCGCCAGGCTTTTGTCCGCACCGAAGCGTCATGTCCGTAGGGTCCGCCGATCGCGAAAAAAAGACTTGCAGCGGACTCACGCGCGGCGGCGTCCACCAGGCCGGCGAACTGCTCGCTCGTGAGGTCCTCGCCGCGCTCGTCCAGCGCGACGAGGCGCGCGCGCGCCGGCAGCGTCGCGAACAGCCTCGCGGCGTCCTCGGCGGCCGTGCCCGGCTTCGCGAAGATCTCCTCGAAGGGGGCGTGGCGGCGGATGCGCTTCGCCCACTCGTCGCAGGCGGCGTCGGCCCAGGGGGCGGCCTTGCCGCGGAACGAGTGGACGACGACCTTCACCTACGGCCGCGAAGCAACGGCCTCGCTGGCGGCCACGGGGGCGAGGTTGAGCGGGACCCGAGGCGCGTCGGCCCAGAGGGCCTCCAGATCGTAGAATCCGCGCATCGGTTCGTCGAAGACGTGCACGAGCACGTCGCCGAAGTCGATCAGCACCCAGCGCGACGCGTCGAGTCCCTCGACGCCGAGCGGGCGCAGCCCCAGGCCGCGCAGCTCCTCGACGATCCCTTCCGCGATGGCTCGGACGTGCCGCCGGTTCGTCCCGCTGCAGATCACGAAGCCGTCGCAGTACGATGCGACCCCGCCGAGGTCGAGGAGGACGATGTCCTCCGCCTTTCGGGAGTACGCGGCCCGCGCGATGGCGAGCGCGAGTTCACGAGGCTCGATGGAAACACCTCCCTTTCATGAGCTCAACACCTCGAACGACGTGATCACCACGTAACGGACCCCGTCGATGTCGAGCGACTTCCCGACGAACGCGAGCCGGGCGTGCCCGTGGCCCCCGTCCACGATGAGCTCGACGAGCTCGTTCGCCACGATCCGGGCGCCGTTCGCGACGAAGGGGGCGGCCACCTGGCTCGTGAGGTCGCCCTTCGCGTCGGCGAGCACGCCGCGCCACGACCAGTCCTGCCCCTCGTCGACCACCCGCCGCGCGATCATGCCCGTCGTGTACGAGCAGTTCGAGCCGATCAGCGCGGCGCTCTTCGCCGAGTGCGACGCGGCGCCCGCGTCGACCGACGCCGCCTGCGTGGAGCGTGCGGCGAGCTCCTCGTTCGGGCAGGCCGAGGCCTCCGAGACGAGGGTCACGACGAGGGACAGGGCCTGAACCATCGCGGACTCCAAAGCACGATACCATAGTTGCCAGCCCGACGGCCGGACAAGTCACCCCTTGTAAAGAGCCTTCGGGACGCGCCTCAGGGCGCGGGGGGATCGATCACCGGATCCGTCCCGATCCCGGTCACGGCGAGGGAAAGTGTCGTGACGCGGGTGTGCCGGCCGGAGGTCGCGCGCACGTGGACCTCCGCCTTGACCCGCAGCGCGGTCAGCTCGTCGAGCCACACCTCGCCGCTCGCCGCCTCCACGATCCAGCCGCGGCGGGCCTTCTTGTCGAGCGGAACCACCTCGAGCGCGTGCGGGACCGCGCGCCGGCCCTCGTACGTGCCGACGTCGCCCGGGACGATCCGGAGCTGGTCGCGCACGCTCTCGAAGGCGAGCGCCCACGGGTCCCACGAGCTCGCGAGCTGCACCCGGAGGGGCTCGGCGTCGGCGACCCGCTCGACCTTGCCGCCCTCGCCGCGGAAGCCGGCGCCGTCCCACACCATCGACTCGGCGCGGACCCTGCCGTCGCGGGTGAGCGCGAACGCCCAGTGGTCGTCGTCCTTCCAGCGCAGGGAGACCACCTGCTCGCCGATCTGCGGCGGCAGCTCGGGCAGCGTGTCCTCGACCCGGATCGTCGCGTGCATCGTGTAGGCGCCGAGCGCCTGCGTGGACGCGAACACCACCTCGTCCGCCGCCTGCTCGCGGGTGAGCGGCGGCGCCTCGGGCGCCTCCTCGGACGCGCAGGCGATGAGCCCGATCACGGCGACTCCCGCAGGCGCGTCCACACCCGCCTCACGAGCTCGGGCACGCCGCGCCCGGTGACGGCGGAGATCACGTGGACCTCGCCGGGGAGCGAGGCGCGCGCGCGGGCGATCGCCTCCTCGTCCGCGACGTCGGCCTTCGTGAGCACCACGATCTCCGGCCTCCCGAGCAGCTCCTCATCGTACCGCGCGAGCTCGTCGCGCAGCACGCGCCAACGCTCGTCGACCGGCTGGGGCTCGTCCTCGGACAGGGACACGAGGTGCAGAAGCATGCGCGTGCGCTGCACGTGCCGAAGGAACTGGTGGCCGAGCCCCTTGCCCTCCGCGGCGCCCTCGATGAGGCCCGGGATGTCGGCGACGACGAAGCTCCCCTCGGTGCCCATCGACACGACGCCGAGGTTCGGCGCGAGCGTGGTGAAGGGGTAGTCCGCGACCTTCGGGCGCGCGGCCGAGATGGCGGAGATCAGCGTGGACTTGCCCGCGTTCGGGTACCCGAGCAGGCCCACGTCGGCCATGAGCCGCAGCTCCAGCGTGAGCCGCAGGCGCTTGCCCGGCTCGCCCGGCGTGGTGGTGCGCGGCGCGCGGTTGGTGCTCGACTTGAAGTGCACGTTGCCGAGGCCGCCCTTTCCGCCGGGCGCCGCGATCCGCTCCTCGTTCGCCTGCGTGAGCTCGAAGAGCGTCGCCCCGCTCTCCGTGTCGCGCACGATGGTGCCGACGGGCACGCGGACCACGAGGTCCTCGCCCTGGGCCCCGGTCATCTGCCGCTTGCCGCCGGACTCGCCGTCGCCGGCGCGCCAGTGGGTGCGGCTGCGCAGGTCGAGCAGCGTGCCGAGGCCTTCGTCGGCGCGGAACAGGACGTGCCCCCCGCGCCCCCCGTCCCCGCCGTCGGGGCCGCCGAGCGGGACGTACTTCTCCCGCCGCATGGACGAGCTGCCCTTGCCGCCGCGTCCGCTCTGGACCTCGATCTCGACTTCGTCGACGAAGCGCACGCGGCCTCGTCAGGCGCCCGCCGAAGCGGACGCTACTCCGCGGCCGCGGGGACGATGGAGATGTACTTCCGGTTCAGCCGCTGATGGAACTTGACCTTGCCGTCCGCGAGCGCGAACAGGGTCCAGTCGCGGCCGATGCCGACGTTCTGCCCGGCGTGCCAGACGGTGCCGAGCTGACGGACGAGGATGTTGCCGGCGAGCACGAACTGCCCGTCGCCGCGCTTGACGCCGCGGTACTGCGGGTTGGAGTCGCGGCCGTTGCGGGAGCTGCCCTGCCCCTTCTTGTGCGCCATCGGAGGCTCCTACGCCTTGATGCTGTTGATCTGGAGGACGGACAGGGACGCCCGGCCGTTCTTCTGCTTGCGGCGGCGCTGACGGTGCAGGTACCGCATCGACTCGGTCTTCTGCCCCTTGTCGTGCGACACGACCGTGGCGTGCACCGCGGCGCCCGCGACCGTCGGCGCGCCGACGGTGACGGCGTCGCCGCCGAGGAGGAGGACCTGATCGAGGACCAGCGCGGCGCCGACGTCGGCCTTCACGCGATCCACGACGATCGTGCTTCCCTCGGAGACCCGATACTGCTTTCCACCCGACACGACGACGGCGTACATCTGGACGACCCTTCTCTGAAGCCGGGCGCGCTTAACGCGCCCCGCGAAACGGTCAAGTCACCCGGCGCGAGCCCCGAGCTGCATCTTCAGCACGTCCAGCCGCGCCTGGACCTCCTGCGTCGTCATGTGGCGATAGCGGTCGGGCAGCATCCGCCGCGCGCTGGCCTCGAACACCGCGAGCAGCTCCATGTACTCGAGCATGCGCGTGTCGCGGCTGGGGATGATGTCGGTCGCCGCGCGCGCGAGGTCGTCGGCGGACAGCGACACGCGGCCGTCCCAGGCCGCGAAGTTCGCCGCGGCGAGCAGCACCGCCTCGATCTCCGCGGCGGAGTAGCCCGCGGTCGCGTCCACGACGCGGTCGAGCGTCGCGCCCGCGTCGAGCTTGAGGCCCGCCTTGCGCAGGACGGCCTCGGCGACGGCGAGGCGCTCGCCCGCCTCCTCCGGGAAGAAGAACGGCACCTTCACGTCGAAGCGGCCCGGCCGCTTCAGGTCGGTGTCGAGCTTGTCCGGCCGGTTGGTCATCATCAGGATCACGACGCGCCCGCGGTGGGACGTGTCGGACATGAACTCCTTGAGGCGGGCGATGACCCGCGAGCCCGTGCCGCCGTCGCCCTCGCCCCCGCTCGACAGCGAGCGGTCGGCCTCGTCGAGGATGAGCAGGACGTAGCCGAGCGCGTCGACGACCTGGAGGATCTTCTCGAGGTTGCCCTCGGTCGACCCGACCCACTTCTCGCGGAAGTTCTTGAACTTCAGGCAGGTGAGGCCGCTCTGGCCCGCGAACGCCTCGGCGACGTAGGTCTTGCCCGTGCCCATCGGCCCCACGAAGATGAGGCCCATCGGCACGCGGTTGCGCTCGCCTCGCTTGATGCTCTCGGCGATGCGCAGGAGGTCCGCCTTCACGCCCTCCATGCCGCCGACGTGCGAGAAATCGTGGGCGGGATCGACGAACTCGACGAGGCCGCTGCACTCCTGCTCGATGATCGCCTTCTTGCGGCGGTTCACGGTGCGGAAGGTGACGGGGTCGCCCGACTGCCGCGCCTGCCGGAACAGGCCGCGGATCTGCGTCAGCGTGAGGCCCGCCGTCACCTTGGCGAGCGAGGCGTCGTCGAGCTCGGTCACCACGCCGCGGCGGTCCTGCGCGCGCAGGAAGGCCTCGCGCTCGGCGACCGCCGGCAGGGGCACCTTCACGGGCGAGACGTGCGCGGACGACACCAGCCGGCGATGCACGTCCGTGAGGGTCTCGGTCACGAACACGACGAGGTTGTCGCTCTGGAGGAGCCCCGGGTCGGCCCCGAGGCGGAGCAGGGTCACGAGGTTGGCCTTGTCCGCCTCGCCCATGAACGAGACCTCGCCGTTGGGGATGACGGTCTCGACGTAGTCGACGACCACCGCCGCGCGCTGCGTGGGGTCGGTGACGAGGTCCTCGATCGCGTTGAGCACGGGGCCGGGGCTCTTCGGCAGCTCGTCGAGCGCGGGGCGCCCGGTCAGGAGGCGGCGCGCGCTGACGGCGCGGCGGAACTGCGCCTCGTGCGTCTTGGCGGGGAACTCGACGCCCTCGCTCACGTTGTAGTAGGCGAACACGTCCTTGTTGCGACCGAGGAAGCGCTCGAGGAACTCGCGGAGCGACACGTACCGGGTGGTCCCGTCGGGCTCCTGCCAGGGCTGCAGGTCGCGCACGGCGCCGTGCAGCAGGAAGACGCTCGACTCGCCGGAGAGGTAGCGATCGCGGAGCTCGACGGCCCAGGGCGGAAGGACGGGATCCATCGACCCCGCCTAACGTGGGTTGGCCCACCCTCGTCGGGCGCTAGCGCGGTTGCTTGGCCTCGGCCGGGCGGCGCGGCTTGGCCTTCGGGCGGGGCGGATCCGACTCCGCCGCCGCCACGCCGTTCTCGACGTGCGCGGGGGCGGCCTTCCCCTCGATGGCGTCGAGGCGGGCCTGCAGCGCGTCGAGCCGCTCGGCGAGCCCCTCGGGGAAGCCCACGACGTGGGTGGGCGCGCGCGCGTGCGCCTCGAGCGCGACGAGGCGCTCGGTCAGGTCGACCACGTCGCCGTCGGGGCCCACGAGGTCCTCCAGCTCGTCCTCGATGCGATCGAAGCGCCCGTCCTCGCCGTCGAGCCGGCGCACGCGGCGCTCGAGGTCGTCGAGGCGGGCGAGCACCGCGACGAGCGGACCGCCGCCCGCCTCGAGCTTCTTGAGCCGGCGGTGGAGGATGCGGATGCGGCGCGCGTGTTTGCCGAGCTCGCCCGCGCGGAGCCCGCCGCCGCCGGAGGAGGGGGGGCGCGCCTCCATCGCGGAGAGGCGGCCGTCCAGCTGCCCGAGCGCGTCGCCGAGGCGCACGGTGATGCCGGTGAGGGCCACCCGCTCGGACATCTCGGCGGGCGCCTTGCCGGGCCGCAGCACGCTCACGGAGAGCCAGCGCGGACCGTCCTCGAAGACGGAGGGGCGCAGCGCGGAGCCGCCGCCGAGCACGACGTGGTAGAAGCCGCCCGACGCGACCGGGATCTCGTGGATGACCTCCTCCCACACCGAGCCGTCGGCTTCGCGCGTGACGTGGAGGCGGAACAGCAGGTCGTAGGACCCGGGGTTGGCGGGCCGTCCGTCCGCCCGGCTGAGACGACCGTGGAACTCGATCGTGTGCACCATGCTCCCTCGTCAGTCTCGACCTGTCAGCCACTCTACAGACCGCGTTTCCGACGTGTCAAAGACGGGGGCGAGATCGCCCCGCGAGCGCCGGTAGGACGCCGATCCTCGTGCCCGACGGGCAGGGGCCCGGGAAGCCTGCGGTGCGGGCGCGCGCCCGGAGCTTCACCGCGCCAGCGCGTCCGCGGCGGCGATGCGCACGAGCACCGACTCGTCCGACAACAGGTCGAACAGGGCCTTGCGGTCGTCGGGGGTCGCGAGCGCGCGGCCGAGCGCCGGGATCGCCGCGAGCTGAACGGTGGCCTCTGCGTCGGCGGTGGCGGCCCGGAGCGCCACGCGCGCCTTCGACGCGCCCTTCGCCTCGGGCTCGAGGCGGAGGCGGTCGCCGATGGCGCGCGCGGCCGCGGCCCGCACGTCCGGGTCGGAGCCCGCGAGCGCGTCCGTGGCCGCCGTCAGCTCCCCGTCGCCGCGGGCCACGAGCGCCATCGCCGCCACCCGGCGGGTCGTCTCGCCGCCGCCCTGCCGCGCGGCGCGCAGCGCGTCGGCGACGGCGTCGCCCGGAACCTCCCAGAGCTGGTCCACGGCGTCGAGCACGAGGTCCTCGTCGCCCTGCACCACCTCGGCGAGCGCCTTTCGCCCGGCGCCCTCGTCGAGCCGCGCGAGCGCCCCGCCGACGGCGGCCCGCACCTCGGGCTCCACCGCCACGATGCCGCGCGAGATCGGCGAGGCGAGCTCGGCGATGCCGCTGGCGCCGAGCTCGCGGAAGAACCACAGCTCGACGGGGACCTCCCCGTTGCCGAGCCACATCCCCAGCCGGTCGCGCGAGCTGGCGTCGCCCACCATCGCCGCCGCGAGCAGCACCGCGGGGTTGGGGTCGGTGCCGGCGATGCCGACGAGCGCGTCGCGGCTCTCGTCCGGCGCTCCGCGTGCGAGCATCACGGCGGCCATGCCGCGCGTCCAGGGCGCGACCTCCTTGGCCTTCACGATGGCGACGAGCAGCGCCCGCGACTCGGCCTCGACCGCGCGTGTCCCCAGCGCCTCGATCGCCGCGCGCTGGACGTACTCGTTGGGGTCGTAGCGGCCGCGGAGGCCCCACGGCCCGCCCGCGGGCTCGTCCGCCGTCCGGACGAGCGCGCCGATGGCGGCGCGCCGCACGAGCACGTCGGTGTCGCCGGCCCCGGCCTCGAGCACCATCTGCACGAGGGGGTCGGGGAGCTCCACCTTCGGGGGCGGGCCCGCGTCGATGTCGATGGGGGCGGCCTGCCGGGGGCACCCCAGCAGCATCGCGAGCAGGATCACCGGTAGCCCTCGCGCTTGAGCGCCGCCTCGACCTCGCGCAGGCGCGCGGCGGCGGTCTCGTTGTAGGGATCGATGCGCACGGTCTCCTTGAAGGCCTCGCGCGCGGTCAGCAGGTCGCCCTCGCGCTGGGCCTCGAGCCCGACCGCGTAGTGGGGACGGCTCTCCTCGCGCATCTTGTCCTTCGCGCGGCGGATGCCCTCCTCCGCGTCGTACCAGGCCGCGGACGACCGCGAGGGGTCGGCGGCCATCGCCTGCTGCCACGCCTTCACGGCACCGGCGTAATCCCCGCGGTCCCACGCGGCCTGCCCGCGCGCGGCGTACTCCTCCGCGCTGCCGCCGCGGCGCGACGAGGAGGACGACGGGCGCGCCTGCTTCGGCGCCGGCGCGGCGGGCGCGGCGGCGGCGGCCTCGGGCGCGGCCGGGGCCGCGGCCTTCGCGCGCAGGTCCTCCCGGAGGCGGTCGACCACGACGAACTCGCAGGCGACGAACGCGAGCCGCTCCGCCTCGGCGTTCTGGGGGTCGATCTTGAGCACCTGGTAGAACTTCGCGGCCGCCTCGAAGAGCTTGTCCTCGGCGAAGAGCTTCCGGCCGTCCGCGAGGAGCTGCTCCACCTCCGGGCTCGACGCCTCCGTTCGCGTCGCGACCGCGGGCGGCCGCTGCGCCTTCCACACCTGCCAGCCGACGACGCCGGCGCAGACCACCGCGGATCCGAGCAGCCCCAGCACCGCCAGGACGGCGACGGCGACGAGGGCGACGTTCGGGCCCGCCTTCGCGGGCGCGCCGCGCCGAGGCTGCGGCTCCGAGCGCTCGATCGGCGGCCCCGGCGAGCGCAGCGGCATGGGGCCGGTGCTGACGAGGGCGGGGCGCAACGCGGGCGGCGGGGGCGGGACGGGGGCCGGCGCGGGCGCCAGCGTGGGCGCCGGCGGCACGGGCGAGGGCTGCGGCGCGAACGTGGCGGTCGGGTTCGGCGGCGCGGGCGGGGGCGGCGGCGGCTTCGCCGCGATCGGCGCCTCGCCCGGCCGCTGGCCCTGGAAGTCCGTGAACATCACGCCGTCGAAGTTCTCGGTCCGGTCCTCGCCCGCGGGGTGCGGCCGCGTGAAGCGGAGCTCGACGGTGCCGATGCGGATGACGTCGCCGTCCTCGAGCGCGCGGGAGTCCGCGCGCTCCTTGTTGACCCAGGTGCCGTTGGCGCTGCCGCGGTCGCGCACCCAGTACGTGCCCGCGGTGTTGCCGACCTCGGCGTGCACGCGCGACGCGCCCGGCTCGAGGATGACCACGTCGTTCTTCTCGGAGCGGCCGATGGTCACGACGCCGGCGTCGGGGAGCGTCCAGGTCTGGCCCTTGTTCTTGTGCTCGGAGATCATCTCGAGGCGCGCGCCCACCGCCGCGGCGCCTCCCATCCGCACGGTGGCGTCGCGCCCGTTGGTGACGTCGGCGCCCTCCGCGCCCCCGGCCCGGAACGCGAGCGTGAACGGATCGATGAAGACCTCGTCGCCCTCGCCGACGACCTGCCGCTGGATGCGCTTGCCCCGGTACCAGGTGCCGTTGCCGCTGCCGGTGTCCTCCACGACGATGCCGCCGCCGTCGACGACGAGGCGCGCGTGGCGGCGCGAGACGCCCACGTCGGCGAGCACGATGTCGGCGTCCTCGGCGCGGCCGATGACGAGGCGTCCCGCCTCGAGGACCATCCGGCGCTCGGGATGACCCGGCCTGCGGATCACCAGCTCCACCTGCCGGGCCTGCATCCTCGCTTCGGTCCTCCGCGCGCGATTGTATACGGCGCGCCGCGATCAGGTCGCGATGAGCCACACCGCGACGCCGGCGCACACCGTGATCGCGGCCAGCGCGGCGAGGACGCCGACGCCGACCAGCACGAACGTCATGCCGCCGCCGCCCTGCTTCTCGTCCTTGCGCGCGGGCGCCGAGGCGGGCGCGTCGGGCATCGAGACCTGGAAGACGCTGGTGCCGACGGCGAGACGGTCGCCGACCTTGACCTGCTTGTGGTCCGGGACGCGCTCGCCGTTGACGAAGATGCCGTTGCGCGACCCCGCGTCCTGGACCCACACGGCGCCGTTGTGCAGCAGCACGCGGGCGTGCTGCCGGCTGACCCCGGCGTCGTCGATGTGGACTTCGTTCTGCGGGTCGCGCCCGAGGCGCAGGCCCTCCGCCGTGATGACGTAGGCCCGCCCGGCGAGGGGTCCCTCGAGGCAGAGCAGCTGGGGTCCGCGTTCCATCCGAGGGGCCAACGGTGCCCTGTGCGCGGGCCTCCCGTCAAGCGGAGCGCGTGTCCCGGGAGGCCCACCAGCTGCCGAACGCGAGCACGACGGCGCCCGCGAGGGCCACCGCCCCGGCCGCGAGCCCGCGCGCGCCGGAGGGGAAGTGCGCGTCGGCCGCGGGCGCGGGGTCCCAGGTCAGCACCACGAGGCCGCCGTCGGGGGTCTGCGCCGCGACGTCCCAGGTGCCGTCGCCGTTGTCCGCAGGCGAGGGCCGCCCGGCGGCCTTCAGCGCGACCACCGCGGGGTTGGTGGCCACGCTCGTGCGGAGGCGCTCGGGCGGCGAGACGACCACCCCGTCGGCGTTGGCGCGCAAGAGCTGGCGCGCGCCCTCCGCGGTCGTCTCGCGGGCGCCCGCGGCGGCGAGCCGCTCGACCTCGAGGACCCCCTCGGCGACCCCCGCGGCGACGGCGGCCTCGCGCCCCGCGGACACGAGCGCCACGACGCCTCCGAGCGGCGCGAACACCCAGAGGCCCAC
>JBMOQZ010000402.1:0-44521 GCA_049322475.1 Myxococcota bacterium
TGGTACGACGGCGTCGACCAGGACTGCGACGGCAACGACGACGACCAGGACGGCGACGGCTTCGACGTCGCCAGCGACTGCGACGACACCGACGCCGGGATCAACCCGCTCGCCAGCGAGGTCTGGTACGACGGCACCGACCAGGACTGCGACGGCAACGACGACGACCAGGACGGCGACGGCTCCGCCGTGGCCGAAGACTGCGACGACCTCGACGCGAGCGCGTACCCCGGCGCCGCCGAGACCTGGTACGACGGGATCGATCAGGACTGCGCGGGCGACGGCGACGCCGATCAGGACGGCGACGGCTTCGGTGTCGAGGAGGACTGCGACGACCTCGACGCCGGCGTGAACCCGGGCGCGACCGAGGTCTGGTACGACGACGTCGACCAGGACTGCGACGGCGACGACGACGACCAGGACGGCGACGGCTTCGACGCCCAGGACGACTGCGACGACGAGGACGCGGGGGTCAACCCCGACGCGGAGGAGGTCTGGTACGACGACGTCGACCAGGACTGCGACGGCAACGACGACGACCGGGACGGCGACGGCTTCTCTCCCCCCGGCGACTGCGACGACGAGAATGCCGGCGCCAACGAGACGGTCGCCGAGGTCTGGTACGACGGCGTCGACCAGGACTGCGACGGCCGCGACGACGACCAGGACGAGGACGGCTTCGGCGTCGCGGACGACTGCGACGACCTCGACGCCACGCGCAGCCCCGGCCTCGAGGAGACCTGGTACGACGGCGTCGACACCGACTGCGACGGCGCCGACGACTTCGACAAGGACGGCGACGGCTTCGCGCGCGACGCCGACTGCGACGACGGCGACGACGGCGTCGGCAACTGCGTCACCCGCATCGACGGCGGCTGCTCCTCCGCGGGCGCCGACCCCGCCTGGGCGCTCGCGCTCCTCGGCGCGCTGGCGATCCGGAGGCGCCGGTGATCGCGCTCGCCGGGCTCGCGTGGGCGCTCGACGCGACGGGCACGGGCCGCGTCGGCACCGAGCCGAACGGCTTCGTGACGGTCCCCGGGATGACGGTCTCGGAGTCCGGCAACCTCGACGTCGCCCTCGCCGGCGGCTGGGCCAACACCACCGCGGAGGCGACGTACAAGGACGGCACCACGTCCGAGCTGATGGCGGGCCTCGTGACCGCCAACCTCGGGCTCGCCTACACGCCGCTCGACGGGCTTCGCGTCACCGCCGGCCTCCCGCTGCGGGTGTCCGCGCGGGTCCCCGACGACGCCGGCTTCGGCCTCGCCGACGCGCGGATCGGCGCCGAGTGGGCGCTGCTCGACCTCGGCGGGATGCGGCTCGGACCCTCGCTGGAGCTCGCGCTCCCGACGGGCGACGCGACGAAGCTCTCGGGCGGCGGGGGCGTCGGCGGCAACCTGATGGTCGCGCTCGCGGGCGGCGAGGGCTTCTCGTGGACGGCGGCGGTGGGCGGCGAGTACGCCGGCGCCGGCGACGTCGCCGGGGTCGCGCTCGAGGCCGACCCGGGGCTGCGCTTCGGCGCGGGCGCGCGCTTCGCCGTCACCGACGCGCTGGGGATCGGCGCGGAGATCACGGGCCGCGCGGGCCTCGGCGACGTGAACACGACGCTCGCCCGCGCGCGCGCGGAGGCCCTGCTCGGCGCCAGCTACGACCTCGGCAAGCTCGAGGTGTTCGCGGCCGGCGGCACCGGGATCCTCGACGGGGCCGGGGTCGCCGACGCCCGCGTGCTCGCCGGCGCCCGGTTCCGCGCGGTCGACGCGGCCACGCGGGTGTACGACCAGGACAAGGACGGCTTCCCGGACGACACCGACGCGTGTGTCGCCATCGCCGAGGACGAGGACGGCTACAACGACGACGACGGCTGCCCCGACGAGGACGACGACGCCGACGGCGTGCTCGACACGGACGACGAGTGCCGGGGCGATCCCGAGGACCGCGACGCCTTCCGGGACGAGGACGGCTGCCCGGAGCTCGACAACGACGGCGACGGCGTCCGCGACACGCAGGACCGCTGCCCGCAGGTCGTCGGGCCCGCCGCGCAGTACGGCTGCCCGGATCGCGACCTCGACGGGGTCCTCGACGAGGTGGACCGCTGTCCCGACGCCGCGGTCAGCGCCGGCGTGGACCTCGCCACCAGCGACGGCTGTCCCGTGCAGATCACCGTCACCAAGGACGCCATCGTCCTGCCCGGGCGCGTGCGCTTCAAGGGCGCGGCGATCGACGAGGCCAGCTACCCGGCGCTGCGCGAGCTCGGCGCGGTGCTCAACCAGAACACCGACATCCTCGTGGTGGAGATCGCCGCCTTCACCGACAACGAGGGCGACGACGGCGCCAACCTCAAGCTCTCCCAGCAGCGCGCGGAGGCCGTGCGCCAGTTCCTCGTCACCTACGCCAACGTGAGCGCGAGCCGCCTCGTCGCGCAGGGCTACGGCGAGTCGAGCCCCGTCGCGAGCAACAACACCGCGGACGGTCGCGACCGGAACCGGCGGGTGGAGTTCCTGATCGTCAAGCGGTGACGCGGGCCCGCCGCAAGCTGTGACCGCCATGCTCCCCCACACCCCCCCCATGCGCTTCCCCGTCGCGCCCGACGGCTCCGTGACGCTGCCGGCGTCGCACCCGCTCCTGCGCGACGGCCGCTACGCCCCCGCCGCGCTGGTGGAGCTCGCCGCCCAGCTCGCGGGGCGCGCGGTCGCTGCCCCCGCCGGCCACCGCGGCATGCTCGTCGAGGTGCAGGACTGCGCGCTCCTCGCGCCGGCCTCGCCCGGCGAGCGCGTCGACCCGGTCGTGACGCTCGAACACCGGATGGGCGGGCTCCACCGCTTCCGCGTGGTGCTCGCCGGCCACCTCGACACCCGCCTCACGCTCCGGGTGACCGAATGACCTTCCCGGAGTTCCCCGGCCACTTCGACGGCGACCCGCTCGTCCCCGGCGCCGCGCTGCTGGAGTGGGTCGCCCGCGAGGCCGGGCTCGCGCGCTTCACCCGCGTGCGCTTCGTCGCGCCGGTGCGCCCCGGCGAGGCGGTCGCGCTGGAGCTCGCGCGCGACGGCGACCGCGTCCGCTTCACGATCCGCGGCGAGGACGGCCTCCGCGCGCGCGGCGAGGGCCACGCGTCCGCCACCTGACGAGGGGTCGATTTTTCCGTGATCGGTGGCGGCTCGTGGCGGCACCAACGGTGGTACCGTCCCCGAGACCCCGGAGATCCCATGCGCCTCGTCCACCTCGTGGGTGTCCTGCCCCTCCTCGCCGTCGCGTGCCAGCCCGACGTGGTGACCGAAGACAAGGACAGCGGCGCGGGGGACGCGGACATCGACACCGCCGTGTCCCAGTCCGCGGAGCTCGAGATCGACCCCACCTCGCTCGACCTCGGCGAGACCGACCCGCAGACCGCGCTGACCGGAGCCTTCGTCGTCCGCAACGTCGGCGGCGGCGTCCTCTCCGCGAGCCTCTCGGTCACCGAGGGCACCGACCACTTCGCCATCGACACCACCGTCGCGAGCCTCGAGGCCGGCGAGGAGGCGGTGGTGACCGTCACCTTCTCCGGCGCCGACCTCGGCGACTACCTCGGCACCGTCACGGTCCTCGCCAGCGACGACGACGAGGCGTCCACCCCGGTCGCGGTCGGCGCGAGCGTGGTCGCCGCCGACGCCGACGGCGACGACGACGGCTGGGACGTCGGGGACGACTGCGACGACACGAACCCGGACGTGAACCCCGGCGCCGCCGAGGTGGAGGCCAACGGCGTCGACGACGACTGCGACGGCGAGATCGACGAGCCCGCCGGCACCGGCACCGACGCCGACGGCGACGGCTACGGCGAGGAAGACGACTGCGACGACGGCGACGCCACGGTCAACCCCGGCGCCACCGAGACCTGGTACGACGGCGTGGACCAAGACTGCGACGGCGCGAGCGACTACGACCAGGACGGCGACGGGCAGGACTCCGATCGCTTCGGCGGCGAGGACTGCGACGACCGCGACGCCGCCGTCTACACCGGCGCGACCGAGGTCTGGTACGACGGCGCCGACGGCGACTGCGACGGCCGCAACGACTTCGACCAGGACGGCGACGGGTACGACGCCGACGCCTACGGCGGCGACGACTGCGACGACACCGACGCCGACGTGAGCCCCGGCGACCTCGAGGATCCCACCAACGGCGTGGACGACGACTGCGACGGCGAGCTCGACGAGGCCCTCTCCACCGTGGACGCCGACGGCGACGGCTACGCCGAGGTGGACGGCGACTGCGACGACGGCGACGCCACCGTGAACCCGGGCGCGGACGAGACTTGGTACGACGGCTTCGACCAGGACTGCGACGGCGCGAGCGACTACGACGCCGATGGCGACGGCGCGGACTCCGACGCCTTCGGCGGCGACGACTGCGACGACGGCGACGCGGCCGTGTACGTGGGCGCGACCGAGACCTGGTACGACGGCGTGGACGCCGACTGCGCGGGCGACGACGACTTCGATCAGGACGGCGACGGCGACCCCTCCGACCTCTACGGCGGCGGCGACTGCGACGACACCGACGCGACCGTCTCCTCGCTCGCCGCGGAGACCTGGTACGACGGCGTCGACACGGACTGCGACGGCCGCTCCGACTACGACCAGGACGGCGACGGCTACGACTCCGACCTCTACGGCGGCGCCGACTGCGACGACGCCGACGGGGCCGTCTCGCCCGGCACCCTCGAGGACCCCACCAACGGCGTGGACGACGACTGCGACGGCGAGATCGACGAGGCCCTCTCCACCGCCGACGCCGACGGCGACGGCTGGACGGAGTTCGACGGCGACTGCGACGACGCCGACGCCTCCGTCAACCCCGGCGCGATCGAGACCTGGTACGACGGCGTCGACGCCGACTGCAACGGGGGCTCGGATTACGACGCCGACTTCGACGGCTACGACTCCGACGTCTACGGCGGCGCCGACTGCGACGACACCGACGACGCGGTGAGCCCCGGGGCCGTGGAGGACACCACCAACGCGATCGACGACGACTGCGACGGCTACGTGGACGAGACGCTGTCGACCTCCGACCTCGACGGCGACGGCTACTCCGAGTACGACGGCGACTGCGACGACGGCGACGCCTCCATCAACCCCGCGGCCGCCGAGACCTGGTACGACGGCGTCGACCAGGACT
This sequence comes from Myxococcota bacterium, assembly GCA_049322475.1. GTDB lineage: Bacteria > Myxococcota_A > UBA796 > UBA796 > SXON01 > JBMOQZ01. The sequence continues at coordinate 5,158 of JBMOQZ010000402.1, forward strand.
GCGACGGGTCGAGCGACTACGACCAGGATCGCGACGGCTACGACTCGGACGGCTACGGCGGCGCCGACTGCGACGACACGCTGGACACCGTGAGCCCCGCCGCGACCGAGGTCGAGGGCAACGGCATCGACGACGACTGCGACGGCACGATCGACGAGAGCCTGTCCACGTCGGATTTCGACGGCGACGGCTACAGCGAGCTCGACGGCGACTGCGACGACACCGACGCCACGATCAACCCGGCCGCCGCCGAGACCTGGTACGACGGCGTCGACCAGGACTGCGACGGCGCGAGCGACTACGACCAGGACGGCGACGGCGAGGACGCCTCGCTCTACGGCGGCACCGACTGCGACGACACCGACGCCACCATCGGCGCCACGGCGGCCGAGGTCTGGTACGACGGCGTCGACCAGGACTGCGCCGGCGGCGACGACTACGATCGCGACGGCGACGGCGTTCAGGCCGAGACGTGGGGCCTCGACTGCGACGACGCCGACGCGACCGTGAACCCCTCGGCCACCGAGGTCTGGTACGACGGCGTCGACCAGGACTGCGACGGCGCGAGCGACTACGACCAGGACGGCGACGGCGAGGACGCCTCGCTCTACGGCGGCACCGACTGCGACGACACGGACGCCGGCGTGAACACCTCCGCCACCGAGGTCTGGTACGACGGCGTCGACCAGGACTGCGACGGCTGGAACGACTTCGACCAGGACCTCGACGGCGAGACCCTCGACACGTTCGGCGGCACCGACTGCGTCGACACCGACGCGTTCATCTCCGCGAGCGCGACCGAGGTTTGCGACGGCGTGGACAACGACTGCTCGGGCGTCGTCGACGACGGCGTGACCGCCACGTACTACCTCGACTCAGACGCCGACGGCTACGGCCTCGACACGTCCACGGTCGCGTCCTGCAGCGCGCCCTCCGGCTACGCGAGCGTGGGCGGCGACTGCGACGACGTCGACGCCGCCATCCACCCGGCGGCCAGCGAGGCGTGCGACGGCCTCGACAACGACTGCGACGGGACCGCCGACGAGGGCGTCACCAACACCTATTACCGCGACGGCGACGGCGACACCTACGGGGACCCCGCCACCACCGCCGCGGCGTGCTCGGCGCCCTCCGGCTACGTCAACAACGCCGGCGACTGCGACGACACCCAGATCCTCGCGTACACCGGCGCCACCGAGTCCTGCGACGCGATCGACAACGACTGCGACGGCTCGGTCGACGAGGGGGTCACGACGACCTACTACGCCGACGCCGACGCGGACGGGTTCGGCAGCCCCACCAGCACGGCCGCGGCCTGCTCCTTGCCCAGCGGCTACGTGACCAACTCGGGCGACTGCGACGACACCCAGTCCGCCGCGTGGACGGGGGCGCCCGAGCTCTGCGACGCCATCGACAACGACTGCGACGGGACCGCCGACGAGGGCGTCACGACCCTGTACTACTACGACGGCGACGGCGACAGCTACGGCGACCCCGCCACGGGCCTCGCCGCCTGCTCCCAGCCCATCGGCTACGTCGCCAACGGCAACGACTGCAACGACGCGGAGGCGCTCGCCTGGACCGGCGCCGGCGAGACGTGCGACAGCGTCGACAACGACTGCGACGGCACGGTCGACGAGGGTGTCACCACCACCTGGTACGCCGACGGCGACGGCGACGGCTTCGGGAGCCCCACGTCCACGTCGGCGGCCTGCTCGCAGCCGTCGGGCTACGTCGCGAACGCCAACGACTGCGACGACACGACCGCGCTGGCCTACACCGGCGCCACCGAGGTCTGCGACAGCGTCGACAACGACTGCGACGGCGCCACGGACGAGGGTGTCACCACCACCTGGTACTACGACGGCGACGGCGACGGCCACGGCATCGCCGCCACCTCCACGGCCGCGTGCACGGCGCCCACCGGGTACGTCGCGACCGCCGACGACTGCAACGACCTCGAGCCCCTCGCCTGGACCAACAACGACGAGTCCTGCGACAGCATCGACAACGACTGCGACGGCAGCATCGACGAAGGCGTCGTGAGCGTGTGGTACCGCGACAACGACGGCGACGGCTACGGCGACCCCGGCGTGGTCGCCAACACCTGCTCGCGCCCCGCGGGCTACGTCGCCAACGCCAACGACTGCGACGACACCGAGATCCTCGCCTACACCGGCGCCACCGAGACCTGCGACAGCGTCGACAACGACTGCGACGGGTCGGTCGACGAGGGCGTCACCACCACCTACTACCGCGACAACGACGGGGACAACTACGGCAACCCGGCGAGCTCGGTCGCGTCCTGCAGCCGCCCGACCGGCTACGTGACCAACGCCAACGACTGCAACGACGGCGAGATCGCCGCCTACACCGGCGCCGTCGAGGTGTGCGACAGCGTCGACAACGACTGCGACGGCTCCACCGACGAGGGCGTCACGAGCACCTACTACCGCGACGCCGACGGGGACAGCTACGGCACCTCGTCCACGTCGGTGAACGCCTGTTCGACCCCCTCCGGCTACGTCACCAACAGCACCGACTGCAACGACGCGGCGGCCAACGCCAACCCGGCCGCCACCGAGGTGTGCGACTCCATCGACAACGACTGCGACGGGGCCGCCGACGAGGGTGTCACCTCGACCTACTACCGCGACGCCGACTCCGACGGCTTCGGGTCGACGACGGTGACGACGACCGGCTGCTCGCTGCCGTCGGGCTACGTCACCAACTCCAACGACTGCAACGACGCCTCCGCGCTCGCCTACACCGGCGCCACCGAGGTCTGCGACAGCGTGGACAACGACTGCGACGGGTCGACCGACGAGGGTGTGACCACGACGTACTACGCCGACGCCGACAGCGACGGCTACGGCAACGCCGCCACGAGCACGAACGCCTGCTCCACCCCCACGGGCTACGTCTCGAACTCCTCCGACTGCAACGACAGCTCGGCGGCGGCGTACCCGACCGCGACCGAGGTCTGCGACGGCATCGACAACGACTGCGACAGCAGCATCGACGAGGGCGTCACCAACACGTACTACCGCGACGCCGACGCCGACGGCTACGGCACGAGCTCCACGACGGCGCAGGGCTGCTCGGTCCCGTCCGGGTACGCCTCCAACTCGACCGACTGCAACGACGCCAACGCCTCGATCAACCCGTTGGCCACCGAGGTCTGCGACCTCGCCGACAACGACTGCGACGGGCTCACCGACGAGGGTGTCACCTCGACGTACTACGTCGACGCCGACGCCGACGGCTACGGCACCACCACCACCACGACCACCGGCTGCTCGGTGCCCTCCGGTTACAGCTCGCTCTCCACCGACTGCAACGACGCGTCGAGCGTGTCGTACCCCGGCGCCGCCGAGATCTGCGACGGGCTGGACAACGACTGCGACGGCACCGCGGACGACGGGCTCTCGACGACCACGTGGTACCGCGACGCCGACGCCGACGGGTTCGGCGACGCCGCGACGACGTCGACGGGCTGCTCGCAGCCGAGCGGCTACGTCGCCGACGCCACCGACTGCGACGACACCACGGCGACCACCTACCCGGGCGCCGCGGAGATCGGGTACGACGTCACCGACAACGATTGCGACGACATCCAGGACGAGATGCTCGCGAGCGACTGGAGCGGCTGGACCATCACGAGCGACGTCACCGTCGACTACACGGGCTACGGAAACCTGCTCGTGACGTCCGACCTCGACCTCGACGGCAACGACGACCTCGTCGTCGGCTCGCCCTGGTACGACGCCACCTACGACCTGCCGTACATCGGCGTGGCCGCGGTCCACGACATCGACGACGCGGCCAACCCCGCGAACGTCGAGGACGGGTTCACCCAGCTCTGGGGCGACGACGCGGGCTCGACCGCCGGCTACTCGCTCGACGTCGCGAACGCGGACAACGCCGGCAGCTACGACGAGCTCGCGGTCGGCGCGCCCTACGACAGCTCGTGGACGACCAACTCGGGGACGGTCTACGTCGGCGACATCACGGGCTCGCCGTTCGTCGACTTCGCGTCCAACAACGCGGAGGGCACGATCTACGGCACCTCTTCCGGCGGATGGTACGGCGCCTCCCTCGCCTTCGGCGACTTCGACGGCGACGGGCGCCCCGACCTCGCCGGCGGCGCCCCGGGCGAGCAGTCCGCGCGCGGCCGCGTGTACGTGCACATCGACACCACCGACGTCTACTACTCGGGCTGGCAGCGCACGACCGACGCCCGCTACTACGTCACCGGCGTCTCCGCCTCGGACTACCTCGGCGTCGAGGTCGACTTCGGCGACTTCAACAACGACGGCTACGACGACCTCGTGGCGTGCTCGCCCTACGACGACGACGCCGGCAGCGCGTCCGGCACCTGCTGGATCGACAACGGGGCGGCCTCGCCGTCCGCGTCGGGCACGACCATCAGCTCGATCGACAACGCCGTGATCACCGGCAGCGCCGCGGACGACATGCTCGGCGGCACGAACAACGCCGTCGCCGTCGGCGACCTCGACGACGACGGCGTCGACGACCTCGCCGTCGGCATGTACGGCTACGACGGCGGGGCCACCGACGCGGGCGTGGTGCTCGTCTACCGGGGCGGCACCTTGAGCGGGAACGAGACGATCTCGACCGCGAGCTACGTCGTGCGCGGCACCGTGGCCTCCGGCGCGCTCGGCGCCTCCGTGCACCTCGGCGACCTCACCGGCGACGGCATCCCGGACCTCGTCGCGGGCGCGCCCTGGGGCGGCGACGCGGGCACGGGCATCCTGTACCTGTTCGCGGGCGGCCAGGCGACGGGCACGTACGACCTGCCGACCAGCCAGTACGCGAGCTGGGAGGGCGACACCGCGGGCGCCGGCTTCGGCTGGTCCGTGGGCGGCCAGCTCGACCTCGACGGCGACGGCACCGACGACTTCGCGGTCAGCGAGCCCTGGAACGACGACAACGCCACAGACAACGGGAAGGTGTGGGTGTTGCCGGGCTACTGACCCGGCTCACCTCGCCTCGGCGAGATCCCGGTAGCTGCGCACCGAGAGCGCGGCGGGCGTGAGGCGCACGGCCGTGTCGCGCGCCCACGCCGCCACGGGGTTGGCCCACTGCGCGACGACGCCGAACGTGCGCGACATGCGGACGACGCGGTTGGCGGCCGCGACCCGCGCGAGCTCGTAGCGGGCGAGCGCGCCGGCGAGGGCGGGCTCGCCGGCGAGGGCCTCGGCGAGGACCACGGCGTCGACGATGGCCTGGCAGCCGCCCTGGCCGAGGTTCGGCGTCATCGGGTGGGCGGCGTCGCCGAGCAACGCGACGCGCGCGGAGGTCCACCGCTCGACGGGGTCGCGGTCCTGGATGTCCGTGCGGAGGACGTGGGGCGTGGCGCGCACGAGCTCCGCGCACGGCCAGGCCCACCCGCCGAAGAGCCCGACGAGGTGCGCCTGCGCGTCGGTGTCGTGGCCGCCGGCGGGCGTGTCCTCGGTGGCGAACCAGTAGATCTCGTCGTGGCCGATGGGCACGATGCCGAAGCGCGCCCCGCGGCCCCAGATCTCGACCGGCGCGTCCTCCGGGAAGCGGCCCCCGTTCGGGCAGACACCTCGCCAGCTCGTGTAGCCGGCGTAGCGGAGCGGCGTCTCCCCCAACAGCTGCGCGCGCACCGCCGAGCGCAGGCCGTCCGCGCCGACGAGCAGGTCGCCGGCGACCTCGCCCCCGTCGGCGAGCGAGGCGACGACGCGCTCCGGCTCCTCGCGGTAGCCCACGACGGTGCGCCCCGTCTCGACCGGCCCGGCGGCGTCGAGCAACACGGCGTGCAGGCGCGCGCGGTGGAGCGCGACGAGCGGCTGGCCGAGGGGCGCGGCGGCGGCGACGGCGTCGAGGTCCTGGAGGATCGCGCCCGCGGCGTTCGCGATCCGCATGCGGCGGGGCGTGGCGCCCGCGGCGAGCACGGCGCGGTCGAGCCCCACGCGCGCGAGCGCGAGCATCGCGTTCGTCTGCACCGTGATGCCCGCGCCCGCCGGCCCGAGCGTGGGCGCGCGCTCGAAGACGGAGACGGCGATCCCGGCGCGGCGGAGCGCCGCGGCGAGCGTGAGGCCGCCGATCCCGGCGCCGGCGACGAGCACGTGCATGGCGGCAACGTCGCCGGCTCTGCCCGCGCGCGCCACCCGCTACGGGGCGTTCGCCAACCTCCACGCCAGCGCCGCGAGCTGCGCGACGCCCTCGTTGAGATCGCTCGCGTTCACCTTGTCGACCGTGTCGGCGTCGGTGTGGTGGATGTCGAAGTAGTGCGTGTCGTCCACGACCATCCCCACCACGAGCGTGCCCTTCTCCTCGAGCGGCCCGATGTCGGCGCCGCCGCCGCCGTCGGTCTCGACCGGCAGCCCGAGCGGCGCCGCGGCCGCCTGGAACCACGCCACCTGGGCCTCCGTGCCGCCGATCGCCCACGACAGGGGCCGGCCGGCGCCGAGGTCGCTCTCGACGGCGACGACGTGTCTCTCGTCGCCGTGGGCCGCCGCGTAGGCCTTGCCGCCGGAGAGCCCGCGCTCCTCGTTCGTGAACAACACGGCGCGCACCGTCCGCTTCGGGGGCTCGCCGAGCCGCTCCATCTGGCGCATCGCCTCGATCACGTGGATGACGCCCGCGCCGTCGTCCTGCGCGCCGGTGCCGACGTCCCAGGAGTCGAGGTGGGCGCCGATGAGCACGATCTCGTCGGGTCTTTCGGAGCCCCGGATCTCGGCGATGACGTTGTGGCTCGTCTTCGGGCCTTCGAGCCGCGCGCCCATCTCGAGCCGCAGCCGGACCTCCTTGCCGCGCGACGCCAGCCGGTCGATGCGCTCGGCGTCCTCCACGGTGATCGCCGCCGCCGGGATCTTCGGGACGTCGGCCTCGTACCAGGTGCCGCCCGTGTGGGGCGAGTACAACGAACGCGTCGTCACCGAGCGCACGAGCGTCGCGACCGCGCCGAACCGCGCCGCGCGCGAGGGCCCCTTCCCGCGGTACTCGACCGCGGTGCCGTACCGCATGTGCGCGGGCGTCCCCTCCTCCATCGGGCGGTTGAAGAGCACGATCTTGCCGGCGACGTGCGGGCCGAGCTCGTCGAAGCTGTGCACGACCACCACCGGCGCCTCGACGCCTTCGGTCCCGACGGAGTTCCCGAGCCCCAGCACCGCGAGCTCCTCGCTCGCGGGCGAGAGCATCGTGAGCCGCTCCTCGCCCCGGATCCAGTGGTCGACCTCGACGGGCTCGGATCGCACGGCGTCGAGCCCGTCCGCGCGGAACGTGGCCTCCGACCACGCGACCGCCTTCTCGAGGTTCACCGAGCCCGCGGGGCGCGCGCCGATCTCGTCGCACAGCTCCGAGAGCCGCGCGAACGCGGTGCCGTCGGCCCTCGCCGCGGCCACCAGCTTCGCGACCGCGGGGTCGGCCGGGGCGGGGGCGGGCGCGTCGGGGGTGTGGGCGCAGGCGAGGAGGAACGCGAACATGGACGCGCGCTTATCCGAAGCGGTCGCGGGGCGTCGGCTCGAAGCGTGCGTGGCGCGGGGGGGACTACCGGGGGATGCGCGCTTCAGCGGGACGTGCGCCCTCGTCGCTTCGAGGCTGGTTCCAGCCCGAGCCTGCGTCGCGCCTCCTCGAGGGGAACGGTGGGTTTCCCGCTGGCGCGCCGCCGCTCGATCATCTTCCAGAACGAGGGGTCCAGCATGAGCAGGACGTCCTCCATGTCGAACCCGGCTACGCCGGACAGGACGGCGACGGGCTTGCCGTGCCTCGTGACGATGACCTGCTCCCCCTGTGCCTCGTCCAGCACCTCGGAGAGCTGGGCCTTGACCTCTCGTACGCCGACGACCTTCACGTGACCTCCTCGGGGGTGCTGCGACCCTTCCTCCTCACCGCGCGGACATAGACCACTCGCGCTTGCCGGTCGACGTCGTAGAACACGCGCCAGTCCTCCACGCGGAGCTCCCAGACGGGAGGGACGTGGTGGAACCAGGACGGCGAGGCGGACGGTGCCGCCTCCGGGGGTCACGACGGCGAAGCGCGTGGGCTTGCCGAACTCGCGGACCGGGAAGGACGGTGTCGGCAGGAGGAGGGTCTGCCAGTCGGTGGTGTCGATGACCGCGTGGAGGAGGCGATCCCGCGTCGTCAGAGCGCCGAGCCGTAGAGGACGTAGGCGGCGCCGTCGTAGAGGCCGCCGCCGTCGGCGCAGGAGTCGCACACAACGATGTCCGACAGCCCGTCGGCGTCGAGGTCGACGTCGCCTGACACCCTCTCGCCCAGACAGCCTCCGCGTTCCCCCTCTACGCGGATGCCCGCGTCTTCGAGCAGGAAAATCCCCGAAAGCGGCCCGTGCACCAAGTAAGCGACGTTGTCGCCGCCGCCGACGAGGATGTCCGCGGACCCGTCCCCATCGACGTCGCCTGCGAGGCTCAACGAGCCGCCCGCGTAGCCCTCCTCGCTCTCGCCCAGCAGAATCGTCGTGACGTCCGCTAGCTCATAGGTGCCTTCGATGGGGCCGGGGACCAGGTAGACCGCGCCGGCACGGTACCCGTTGGTCCCGGCGGTGTAGTTCGAAACGAGCAGGTCGGAATGACCGTCCCCGTCGAGGTCATCACCACCCACCACCGGGCCGACGCCGTAGTCGCGGGTCTCGTAGGTCGGGAAGCCCACGAGCTCGGCGTCGAAGTCGGCGAGGTCCACCGCGTCCGGGCTGAGCTCGGTCCCGTACATCACCGCCGCCCAGCCTTCGGTGGTCCACCAGGCCGAGTAGTCGGCCAAGCCATCGCCGTTCACGTCCCCGGCGCCACCGAAATTGGCATCGATGACCCACGGATCCGAGCTGTCGACCACCACACCGACCGAGTCCACCGTGAAGGCACCTGCGGCCAGCGGCGAAAGCAGCAGGTATCCGCGCCCGCTGCAAACTTCGAGCGCTTCGTTGCACCAGTCGTGCGCCAGCACGTCTCCCAATCCGTCTCCGTTCACGTCGCCAAGGCCGTCCACTTCATACCCGAAGAACAGGTTACGCTCGAATTCGGCACCGGAAATGGACATCCAGGCGTCCGAACGTCTCACCTCCCCGACAACCGGCCCTGTGAACAGGTAGACTTCTCCCAACTCGCCCGCGCCGTAGGCACCGACCATGAGGTCACCGATCCCGTCGCCATCCAGGTCGCCCGCGGAGCTCAGGTCCCACCCCAGGACGTCGCCGGGCTCGCCGACGATCCGGTCGGGGAGGTCGTCGAGGCGCTGCAACCCCGACACCGGGCCGTGCGCCAGGTAGACAGTTCCATCCCGGGAAACGGCCACGTCGTCGACGAGATCGCCATCCAGGTCCATGACCGCCCGAACCTGTTCCGGTGCGAACCCGGAGCCCCCCCCGATGACCGCGTCGGCGATCTCGGAGGCTTCCACCACGGTCGTGCAGTCGTAAGGAGCGGCGTCACAGTCCTGGTCCACGCCGTCGCCGCAGGCGTCCTCAGCGCCGGGATGCACGGATGCATCCCCGTCGTCGCAGTCGCCTTCGTCCACGGTGTACCCGTCGCGGTCTTCGTCCTGCGGCGACGAGTCCACGGTCTCGCCCGAGCCGGAGTCGGCACTGTCCGTTACGCCCGGGTCGTCGTCAGCGGAGTCGCCGGACTCGTCGCGCGGGTGCTTCCCTACGGAGTCATCCTCGGCGCCGGTGCATGCGACGAGCAGAATGACGAACGAGGCGCGATTCAGCACGGTTGGCACCGCTGTCGAGTGTACATCCCAAGCGCGCCAATCCGAACCACCCCCCGCTCCATTCCGGACCACCCCCCACGGAACAACCGCCACTTTCCGAAGGCACGGCGGTTGCTGATTCCATCGGTCACGGGAGGCCGACATGGAGATCAAGTTCTGGGGTGTCCGGGGGAGCATCGCGGTCAGCGGGGCCCGGTACGCGCGGGCCGGCGGGAACACGTCGTGCGTGGAGCTCGTCCACGCGGGCGAGCGCCTCGTCCTCGACGGCGGCACGGGGCTCCGCGCGCTCGGCGAGACCCACGTGGGTCCGATGCGCGCGGTCGTGCTCTTCAGCCACGTGCACTGGGACCACATCCAGGGCGTCCCGTTCTTCGGGCCCGCCTACCACCCCGACTCCGAGCTGGTGCTCGTCGGCGCCGGGCTCCGCGAGGCGCTCGCCGCGCAGATGCGCGCGCCCACGTTCCCCGTCGGGCTCGACGCGCTGCGGGCACGCATCGAGTGGCGCGACGCGGCGCCCCTGCAGATCGGGCCGTTCCGGGCGACCCCCGTGGCGCTGCGGCACCCGAACGGCGTCGTGGCGTGGCGCGTGGAGGCCGGCGGCGCCTCCGTCGTGTACGCGACCGACACCGAGCACGCCGGCGTGGTCGACCCGCGGCTCGTGGAGCTCGCCCGCGGGGCCGACCTGCTCGTGCACGACGCGCAGTACACGCCCGAGGAGTACCCGACGCGGCGCGGCTGGGGCCACAGCACCTGGCTCGAGGCCGCGGAGGCCGCGGTCGCCGCGAAGGTCGGCCGGCTCGCGCTGTTCCATCACGACCCCGCGCGCGACGACGACACCCTCGCCGTCATCGAGGACCGCGCCCGCGCCCGCTTCGGCGGCGCGTTCGCCGCGCGGGAGGGCGCCTGCACGGGGCTCTGACCGGCTACGCTCATCGCCTCGTGACGAACGACGCGACCTGGCTGCGGGAGCTCTCGGCGGGACTCCGCGACCGCCGCGTCGACCTCGACGCGCTGCTGGCCGAGGTGGTCGACGAAGCGGCGCGGCGCCTGCGCGCGGACCGGGGCACGCTCTACCTGGTCGACCACGCCCGCGGGGAGTTGGTCAGCCGCTACGCGCGGCTCCCGGAGATCGCCGAGATTCGGCTTCGGATCGGCGAGGGCGTCGCCGGCACCGTCGCCGCGTCGGGCTCGCCGGTGCGGTGGCCGGGGGACACGTCGCCCACGCCGCGGATCGACGCGGAGACCGGGTACGTGACGCGCTCGCTGCTCGCCGTGCCGCTGGCCCAGGACGGCGTGGTGGTCGGGGTGCTGCAGCTCGTCAACCGCCGCGGCGGCGTGTTCGACGAGGCCGACGAAGGCGCGCTCGCGGGGATCGCCGGCCAGCTCGTGGTGTTGCTCGCGCAGACCAGCCTGCGCGGGCAGCTCCGCCCGGGCCAGCGACAGCCGTTGTCGTTCCGCTACAACCACATCGTCGGCGAGTCGCCGGCGATGCGCGAGGTGTACGCGCGCACGGAGCGCGCGGCCGCCACGAACGCGACGGTGCTCGTGCGCGGCGAGAGCGGGACCGGCAAGGAGCTGGTCGCCCGCGCGATCCACGACAACTCGGCGCGGGGGGCGGGCCCGTTCGTGAAGGTCGACTGCGCGGCGCTGCCCGAGACGCTGGTGGAGAACGAGCTCTTCGGCCACGAGCGCGGCGCGTTCACCGGCGCGGACCGGGCCGCCGACGGCAAGGTGGCGGCGGCGCGCGGCGGGACCCTGTTCCTCGACGAGATCGGGGAATTGCCGCTCGGCGTGCAGGGGAAGCTCCTGCGGCTCTTCCAGGACCGGACGTACCACCGCGTGGGCGGTACCCGCGCGGAGACCGCGGACGTGCGGCTCGTCTGTGCCACGTGGCGGGACCTGTCCAACTCGCCCGCCTTCCGGCAGGACCTGTACTACCGGATCAAGGTCGTGGAGATCGTGGTGCCGCCGCTCCGCGAGCGCGGCCACGACGACCTCGATCGCCTGATCGACCACTTCCTGTTCGAGGCCAACCGGAAGCACGGGCGAGCCGTGAGGCTGTCACCGGAGGGGCGCGCGCGCCTGCACGGGTGGCACTGGCCGGGCAACGTGCGGGAGCTGGAGCACGTGATCGAGAGCGCGGTGGTGCTCGCCGACGACCTCGTGGGGCCCGAGGCGTTCAACGTGGGGAACGCGCCCCCGACCGCGCGCGGCCGGACCCTCCGCGAAGTCGAGCGCGCCTACGTCGCGGAGGTGCTCGCCAGCTGCGGGGGCAATCGCAGCGAGGCGGCGCGGGTGTTGGGGATCGGGAGGAACACGCTGGCGCGGAAGCTGCGGTAGGATCCGGCGATGCTCCTGCCGATCCCGCTCGCGACGGCGGCCGACATGACGTGGACGTGCCCCACGTTGGCGAGCCCGGGGGACGGGCAGGTGTTCGAGGACGTGTACGACCTCGGGACCCTCGTCCTCCTGGACGAGGTGACGGCGATCGCGGAGGCGAGCTACGATGCCGCCTGCCCCTCTGGCGACGACTACACCTCCGACGGCGACGACACCATCTGGACGGAGGACTGCGTCACCGCGTCGGGGGTCCACATCGTCGGCACCCTCGCCTACACGACCGAGCGCCTCTGGGACGACCAGTGGCTCACGACCTGGTCGACGGACCTCACGCTGACGCCCGAGCCCTCGGCGGGGTACGCCTGGACGTCCCTCATCCTCACGTCCGAGGTCGGCAGCACGTGCTGCGACGAGGACGAGGACGCGGCCGCCTGGGAAGCCACGTGGACGGGGGAGATCGACCCGCGATGGCCCTCGGACGCGAGCGTGCGTGGGAGCGCCCAATACGATTGGACCGACTGGCGGCAGGAGACGTGGGACGACGGGTCCTGCGCCTGGAGCGCCGAGTCATACTACGCCACGTGGGACATCTCGGTCGGGGAGCAGCGGCTCGAGCTCGGATGGGACGACTGCGGCTACCTCGAGGTCGCCACTGCCGATCTGGACGGCGCCACCAGCTTCGTCACCTACGCGGACTGGTCCGTGACCGTCCCCGACGCCGACGCCGACGGCCACCCCGCCGGCGACTGCGACTGCGACGACGGCGACGCCACGGCCCACGCGGACGGCGTGGAGCCCTGCGCCTACGACGAGATCGATCAGGACTGCGACGGCTCGAACCTCGTCGACGACGACGGCGACGGCCACGGCGACGACGACTGCGGCGGCGACGACTGCGCCGACTGGGACGAAGGGAGCTACCCGACCGCGGAAGAGGTCCCCTACGACGGCGTCGACCAGGACTGCTCCGGCGGCGACCTCGTCGACGTGGACGGCGACGGCCACGCCGCCGAGGAGGCGCGGGGCCACGACTGCAACGACGGCGACCCCGCCGTGCACCCCGACGCCGACGAGCTCGCCGGCGACGGCGTCGACCAGGACTGCGACGGCCTCGACCCCGCAACGCCCGCGCAGGACGTCGTCGGGACGGGCTCCTCCTCGGATGGGTCCGAGCCGGCCCCTCCCGCGGAAGAGCCAAACGAGGAGCCGCGGGGCTGCGGGCAGGGAGCATGGGTGCTCGTCGCGCTCCTCGCTCGGAGGCCCCTCTCCCCACCGAAGCGGGGAGAGGGACCTCCGTAGCGAACCCGCCCGCCACGCGGATATGGTTCGCCCCCCCGAGGCCCCATGCTGCTGTGGATCACCCTGCTCTCCGCGTGCGGCGGAGAGGCGACGCCGCCGGAGGGCGAGGACAAGGCCGAGCAGGAGCCGGATCCGCGCACGCTCGTGGAGGTGGCCGCGGTCGCGCCGGGGAGCGTCGCCAGCACGCTGGGGGCGTCGGCGGCGGTGGAGTCCGACGCGCAGGCCGTGCTCGTGCCCGAGACGACGGGCGTCGTCACCGGCATCCACGCAGAGGAGGGCGACGCGGTCCGCGCGGGCCAGCTGCTCGCCGTCATCGCCAACCCCTCGCTCGACGCCGCCTACCAGCGCGCGTCCGCCGAGCTCGAGCGCGCGACCACCGACGCCGAGGCGGCCGAGCGGCTCTTCGACCAGGGCGCCGTCAGCAAGACCGAGCTCGACACCGCCCGCAACGCGCTCCGCGTCGCGCGCACCGCGCACGAGGAGGCGTCGAAGACCCGCGGGTTCACCCGGCTCGAGAGCCCCATCGACGGCGTCGTCGCGACCCGCGCGATCCGCTACGGCGAGACGGTCGGCGCCCAGCCCGCGTTCACGGTGGTCGACCTCTCGCGCCTGCGCGTGGTCGTGTCGCTCCCCGAGCGAGACCTCGCCCGGGTGAAGGTGGGCCAGCCCGCGAAGCTGGTGAGCGCCTACGACGAGAAGGTCGCGAGCGCGGGCACCGTCGAGCGCATCGCGCCCGTGGTCGACGCCGCGACGGGCACCGTCCGCGTGACCGTGCGCCTCGCGCCGGACAGCGCGATGCGCCCCGGCCAGTTCGTGCGCGTCGCCATCGAGGTCGACCGCCACGAAGGGGTGCTGACCGTGCCCCGCCGCGCGCTGGTGTGGGAGGAGGGCAAGGCCTTCGTCTTCCGCATCGGCGAGTGGACGGCGGAGGACGAGGAGAAGCCCGAGGACGGCGAGGAGAAGGAGGAGGGAGGCGGCGGCTTCGCGTTCAAGCTCCCCTGGGACACCGAGGAGGAGGAGAAGCCCGAGGAGATCCCCGGGCCGAAGCGCAAGGCCGTCCGCGTGCCCGTGGAGGTCGGCTACGAGGACGGCGAGCTCGCCGAGATCGTGAGCGGCCTCGCCGCCGGCGAGCAGGTCGTCACCGTCGGCAACGCGGCCCTGCGCGACGGCGCGCGCGTGCGCCTGCCGGGCGACCCCACCGTGGCCGCCGCCCCCGACGACGAAGAGAAGAAAGAGGCCGGCGGGTGAATTTTTACCGGTTCATCGTCCGACATCCGGTCGCGGTGTGGATGGTGACGCTGGCCGCGTGCGTGTTCGGGATGGTCTCGTACGCGCAGCTGCCGCTGAACCTCATGCCGGACATCAGCTACCCCACGCTGACCGTCCGCACCGAGTACGCGGGCGCCGCGCCGGAGGAGGTCGAGGCGCAGGTGAGCCGCCCAATCGAGGAGGCGCTCTCCACCGTCGAGGGCCTCGTCGAGGTCGAGTCGCGCAGCCGCGCCGGCATCTCCGACGTCGTGCTCGAGTTCGACTGGGACACCGAGATGGGCGCCGCCTCGCAGGACGTGCGCGAGCGCCTGCAGACGACGTTCCTCCCCGACGGCGCGGGTCGCCCGCTGATTTTGCGCTACGACCCCTCGCTCGACCCCATCCTGCGCGTCGCGCTCTCCGGCGAGCAGGACCTCCTCGCGCTCCGCGAGTACGCCGAGCGCGGGCTCAAGCGCGAATTGGAGGCGCTCGACGGCGTCGCCGCCGTCACCGTGCGCGGCGGGCTCGAGCGCGTCGTGCGGGTCGAGCCGCGCGAGGACTGGCTCGCCGCCCGCGGCGTCACGCTCGCGCAGCTCGCGACGGCGCTCGGCGCGGAGAACGTGAACGTCGCCGGCGGGCTCGTCCGCGAGGGCGAGAACGAGTACCTCATCCGCACGCTCAACGAGCTCTCGACCCTCGACGAGGTGCGCGCGCTGCAGATCGTGCGCCCGGACGGCGCGCGCGTGCCCGTCGGCGACGTCGCGACGGTGAGCGAGGGCCCGAAGGACCGCGAGGTCGTCGCCTGGCTCGACGGCGAGGACGCGGTGGAGCTCGAGGTCTACAAGGAGGCCGACGCCAACATCGTGACCGTGGCGCGCGGCGTGAAGGCGGCGCTGGACGGGCAGGAGGAGGAGGGCGTCACCTTCCACGTGCTGGACGACCAGGCGGGCTTCATCGAGGCGTCGCTGTCGAACCTCTTCGACAACGCCGTGCTCGGCGGCCTGCTCGCGATCCTCGTCACGTTCGTGTTCCTCCGCGACTGGGGCACGACCGCGATCATCTCGACCGCCATCCCGATCTCGCTCGTCTGCACCTTCGCGGTGATGTACCTCGGCGGCGTCTCGCTCAACCTCATGAGCCTCGGCGGGCTCGCGCTCGGGGTGAGCATGGTCATCGACTCGGGCACGGTGGTGCTCGAGAACATCCAGAACCACCTCGACGCCGGCAAGGACCGCTTCGAGGCCGCGGTGGAGGGCACCGCGGAGGTCGCCGCCGCGGTCTTCGCCAGCGTGCTCACCGGCATGGCGGTGTTCTTCCCCATCGTGTTCGTCGAGGGGATCGCCGGCCAGATCTTCGGCGACCTCGCGCTCACCGTCGTCTTCTCGCTCGCCGCCTCGCTGCTCGTCGCGTTGCTCTTCATCCCGATGCTCGCCGCCCAGCGGATCGAGTGGGACTCGCCGCCGGACCGCGCCCGCGACATCGCCGAGGCCTCGTTCGCCGACGCGCGGCGCGAGCTCGCCGAGAAGCGGCCGGTGTGGGCGTGGCCCTGGGCGCTGGGGCGGTTCGTCGTGCGCATCGTCGGGACCGCGATCCTGCACGCGGGGGTGGTCACGACCGCGTGGGTCGCCCGGCTCGCGTGGCGGCTCGTCCGCTTCGTCTGGGGCATCGTCAACCGCGTCACGCTCTGGCTCGCCGACCGGTTCCTGTCGGTCTACGGGCGCGTCGAGGGGCGGTTCGCCGGCTGGCTCGACCGCGCGCTGCGGCGGCCGTTCCGCGTGCTCTTCTTCGGCGGCGCCACGTTCGTCGTCGCGCTCGGGCTCTTCGCGGACATCGGCGCGGAGCTGATCCCGGAGGTGCACCAGGGCCGCTTCACCGTGGAGGCCGCGCTCCCCGTCGGCACGCCGCTCGCGAAGACCGAGGCGGTCGTCCGGGCGGCGAGCGCCGAGCTGCGCGCGCTCGACGGCGTGGAGAGCCTCTACGTCGTCGTCGGGACCGAGCGCCGCGCCGACAGCAAGCCCGACGAGGGCGAGAACACCGCGCGCCTGCTCGTGACGCTGACCCCCGGCGGCGACCTCGCCACGCGCGAGGCGGCGCTGATGGAGGCGATGCGGGCGCGCCTGCAGACGTTCGACCGCCTCGAGACCCGCTTCCGCCGCCCCGCGCTCTTCAGCTTCCGGACCCCCATCGAGGTCGTGCTGTTCGCGAACGAGCTGCCCACGCTGCGCGCGGCCTCCGACGCCGGGCTCGTCGAATTGCGAGACCTGGACATGCTGACGGACGTCCGAGGCTCGCTCGCGCGCGGCTACCCCGAGGTGCGCGTCCGCTACGACCGCACGCGGCTCGACGCGCTCGGGCTCGGCGTCGGCGAGGTCGCGCAGGCGGTCCGCGCGAAGGTGCAGGGCGACGTCCCGACGCGGCTCTCGCGCGGCGAGCGCCGGGTGGACCTGCTCGTGCGCCTCGACGAGCGCGACCGCGGCTCGATCGCGGCGCTGGGCGCCATCAACGTGAACCCGAAGCTGCACCCGCCCATCCGGCTCGACGCCGTCGCGACGCTCGAGGAGGGCGAGGGCCCGAGCGAGATCCGGCGCATCGATCAGCGGCGCGCGGTCGTGCTCTCCGCCAACCTCGTGGGCTTCGACCTCGGCGGCGCGGGCGAGGCGGTGAGCCGCGCGCTGGCGAGGGCGAACTTGCCCGCGGGCGTGGACGTCGAGATCGCGGGCCAGAACCGCGAGCTCGAGCGATCCACCGCGTCGCTCCAGATGGCGCTCGGGCTCGCGATCTTCCTCGTCTACGTCATCATGGCGAGCACGTTCGAGAGCGTGCGCGACCCGTTCATCATCCTGTTCTCCGTGCCGCTCGCGCTCGTGGGCGTCGCCGGCGGGTTGTGGGTGACCGGCACGCCGGTGAGCGTGGTCGTGTTCATCGGGCTCATCGTGCTCGCCGGCGTGGTCGTCGCGAACGCGATCGTGCTGGTCGATGCGGCGAACCAGCTGCGCGACAAGGGCATGGGGCTCGAGGAGGCCGTCCGCGAGGCCGCGCGGCTGCGGCTCCGGCCCATCCTCATCACCGCGATGAACTCGGTGCTCGGCCTCGTGCCGCTCGCGCTCGGCCTCGGCGAGGGCGCGGAGATCCAGCGGCCGCTGGCCGTCACCATCATCTTCGGGCTCGCGAGCTCCACGTTCCTCACGCTGGTGGTGGTGCCGGTCGTGTACCGGCTGGCGACGGGGAGGCGGCGGGAGGTCGCGGTGGGGGCGGAGGCTTCGGCGTAGCTACGCGAGGTCGAACACCAGCACCTCGCTCGCCGCCTCCGCGACGAGCTTCACGGCCGCCTCGCCCGTGAGCGCGGCGCCGTCGCCGGCGCGCAGCGGGTGCTCGCCGAGGCGCACCTGGCCGCGCGCGACCTGCACCCACGCGTGGCGACCCGCGGCGAGCGGGTGCTCGACGGCGACGCCCGTGGCGAGCACGCCGGCGAGCAACAACACGTCCTGGTGGATGGTGACGCTGCCGTCGCGCCCGTCGGGGCTCGCGACGACGCGGAGGCGATCGTTGCGGTCGTCGAAGCGCTTCTGCTCGTAGCCCGGGGCGAGCCCGCGGCGGTCGGGCAGGATCCAGATCTGCAGGAAGTGCAGCGGCTCCGTCGCCGAGGGGTTGAACTCGCTGTGTGTCACGCCGGTGCCCGCCGTCATGCGCTGCACCTCCCCCGGCGTGAGCGTCCGCACGTTGCCCATCGAGTCCCGGTGCGCGATCGTGCCGGAGAGCACGTAGCTGACGATCTCCATGTCGCGGTGCCCGTGTGTGCCGAAGCCCTTGCCCGGCGCGACGCGGTCCTCGTTGACGACCCGCAACGTGCGGAAGCCCATGAAACGCGGGTCGTGGTAGTCGGCGAACGAGAAGGTGTGGCGGGAGTCGAGCCACCCGTGGTTCGCGTGGCCGCGATCCTGGGACTTGCGCACGGTGATCATGGCCGAGACGTACGCCCGCCCCCACGGACCCGCAAGGAAACAGTGCGTTTCCTCGCCGGTCGCGACGCCCGCGTGTAGCTCAGCGGCATGCGCACCCCCGCCCGCGTCGTCGACGCGCCCCGCCAGATCGAGGGCGAAGGCTTCGTCGTCCGGCGTCCGTTCCCCTCCCCGCAGCTCCGCGGGGCCGATCCCTTCCTGCTCTTGGACCACTTCGGGCCCGTCGACTACGCGCCCGGCGAGGCCACGGGCACGGGCGACCACCCGCACCGCGGTTTTCAGACCGTGACCTACCTGATCGACGGCGAGATGGAGCACCACGACTCGCTCGGCTACTCCGGCGTGCTCCGCGCGGGCGACGTGCAGTGGATGGTCGCGGGCGACGGCGTCGTGCACCGCGAGCGCCCCACCGCGCGGATGCTCCGCGAGGGCGGCCGCGTGCACGGCTTCCAGCTCTGGGTGAACCTGCCGCGCGCCCAGAAGCGCACGGCCCCGCGGTACCAGGACGTGCCCGCCGCGCACATCCCGGTCGAGACGCGCCCCGGCGCCACGATCCGGCGCATCTCCGACGCGGTCGAGACGATGGTGCCGGTCGTGTACGCGCACGTCACGCTCGCGGGCGAGACGACGCTCGCGGTCCCCGACGACCACCTCGCGTACGCCTACGTGTTCGCCGGCGAGGTCCTCGTCGGCGGCGCCCCCGTCCGCGAGGGCCAGCTCGCCGTGCTCGAGGGGACCGGCGACGTCGCGCTGGCCGGCGCGGGCGAGCTGATGTTCCTCGCGGGGCGGCCGTTGCGCGAGCCCGTCGCGTGGCACGGCCCGTTCGTGATGAACGAGGAGCGCGAGATCGTCGAGGCCATCGCCGACTACCGCGCGGGCAGGATGGGCCGGATCGCGCCGCGCGTCGGTTGAAGCTCAAACGGACCTTGATGTAGGCTCCGCGCCGGAGGTCCGCATGATCGTCGCCCTGCTCGCTCCCGCGCTCGCCAAGCCGCTGCCTTTCGACGTCCTGAAGCCGGACACCGCGGTGCCGGACAAGGGCTTCGTCGACGCGACGAGCAGCCTCGAGATCGCCGCGCCGCCCGAGGTGGTGCGCGCCTTCGTGGTGGACCTGCCGAAGTGGGACCAGTGGACCTCGTGGAACAGCCGGAAGTACCCCGACATGAAGAACACCTACACCGGCAACCCCGGCGAGGTGGGGCACGCGATGGCGTGGACGGGCGAGTCCTCGGGCAACGGCAAGCTCGCGCTCACCACGGTGGCCGCCGACGGGCTGGCTTTCGATCTCTGGTTCGAGAAGGAGAAGGACCCCTCGAAGGGCCGCATCACGATCACGCCGACCGCGACGGGCTCGAAGGTCGAGTGGGAGATGGTGGTCGCCTGGGGCTTCCCGGCGAGCCTCTTCTTCCCGGCGAAGAAGATGGAGGCCGCGCTCGTGAAGGACTTCGACGAGGGGCTCGCCGCGCTCAAGCCGCTCGCCGAGGCCGAGGCCGCGCGGATCGCCGAGGAGGCCCGCAAGGCCGAGGAGGCCGCGAAGAAGGCCGCCGAGGAGGCCGCCGCCGCCGAGGCCGCGAAGAAGGGCAAGAAGAAGAAGTAGCTACTCGTCGGTGTGCTCGACCCCGGCGAGCGCGGCGAGGAGCTCGTCCCAGCGGGTCTGGTGCGACCACGTCGCGCCGGAGCCGAAGCTGTAGTCGTAGAGGATCCCCGCGTCGGTGAGGTCGAAGAACGTCGCGAGGCCTCCGGTCCACGTCCACGGGCCCGTCGCGTAGACGCCCACCATCGCGTCGTCGACGAGCCCCGCGATCGGCGAGGCGGCGGCGGCCATCTCGGCGTGCTCGCCCGCGGCCACCACGACGCCGAGGTCGGCCACGTCGAGGTACCAGTCCTCGTAGTCGAAGTCGACGCCGCGGGCTTCGTCCCGGTACGCGAGCAACATCGGGAGCGCCGCCGGGTCGGCGAGCGCCGCGTCGGCGAGGGCGTCGAGCGCGCCGGCGAGCGCGTCCATCCGGCCCAGATCGACGGCCCCGTAGGTGAGCTCCTCGCCGATCTCCACGGCGGTGCGGGCCATCTCGTCGGCGACCTCCGCGGGGGGCGCGCCCGCGAGCATCGCCTCCTGCGTCTGTTCGTACTGGAGCCCCTCGCCGCCCACCCACGTCTCGGCGGCGACCATGTAGTCGCCCCAGTACGACAACGCGTGGGCGACCTCCCAGCTCGCCATGTTGCAGGCGTCGAACCCGATCACGTCGATGCCGGCGCCGCGCGCGTCCCAGAGCCCGGCGAGCCCGTCGGCGAGCTCGCCCTCGGCGATGGAGAGGTGGTTGCCGGACGTGTCGTCGCTCGAGATCATCTCCGCGGGGCCCGGCGGCCGGTCGGCGACGATCGACCAGCCGTCGCCGTGGTTCCAGAGCACGACCGCGACGTGGTCGGCGGGCGCCGTCTCCCAGCCCCAGGCGAGGAAGTCGGCGAGCACCGCGGAGTCGCCCATGTCGAGCTCGCCCAGCTCCTCGTAGGGGGAGCTCACGGTCGCCTCGTCGTCGTCGCCGGCGATGGTGTAGCGGCGCGTGCCCGTCCAGTCGCCGTCGCTGTCGTCGTAGCCGTCGATGCGGTCGGCCTGGACGAGCACGGTGAGGCCCGCCTGCGAGCCGACCTGCTCGAGCTCGTTCAGATCGTGCGCGACGTACTCCTCGAGGTCGTTGTCGCCGTTCATGAAGACGAGCAGGGTCCACGTCGCGGCGGCGGGCGGCTCGCCCGTGTCGTCGGTGGGGAGCGTGCCGGTGTCGTCGGCGGGGTCGCCGTCGCGGGGGGGCTTCAGGCGGACGTCGTCGTCGGGGGCCGTGCAGGCGAGGAGCCAGACCATCGTGACACTGTAGCGCCGGGTTATCGCTCGTGCCCGTGCCCCTCCGCGAGTGGATCCCCCGCCTCTCGGTGACCCGGCCGGTGACCGTGGTCACGGCGTTCCTCGTGATCCTCACCATCGGGATCATCAGCGCGACGCGCATCCCGCTGCAGATGATGCCGTCGGGGTTCTCGCCGCCGTTCCTGTGGATCTGGATCCCGTACGACGACTCGACCCCGATTGAGACCGAGGCGCGCATCGTCCAGCCGCTCGAGGAGCAGGTGGCGACGGTGCCGGGGCTCAAGCGGCTCGAGAGCGAGGCGCGCGCCGACAACGCGAACCTGTCGCTCGAGTTCCACGGCTCGACCGACATGGACGAGGCGTACAACGCCGTCGCCGACCGCATCGAGCGCGCGTTGCCGTCGTTGCCCGACGACGTCGAGCGCACCTTCGTCTGGCGCTTCGACCCCACCGACGAGCCCGTGATCTGGGCCGGCATCTCGGTGCCGGCGGGCACCGACGACGCGCACTACCTCGTCACCCGGCTCGTGCAGAAGCGGCTCGAGCGCATCCCGGGCGTGGGGCGCGTGGACGTGTGGGGCGTGGACGAGGCCGTCGTCTCCGTCGACTTCGACCGCGAGGCGCTCATGAGCCACGGGGTCGACCTCGTCTCGCTCATGTCGAAGCTCGGCGCCGACAACTTCCAGATGGCGAGCGGCCGCGTGGAGGACCGCGGCGAGGTGCGGTTCGTCCGCGCGCTCGCCCGTTTCGAGTCGCTCGACCAGATCCAGCAGTGGCCCGTGCGGCCCGGCGTCGTGCTCTCCGACGTCGCCGAGGTCGAGTACGCGCCCGTCGCCAGCGCCGACATCAACCGCATCGACGGCAAGGACGGCGCCGCGCTCGCCATCAACAAGGAGTCGAGCGCCAACACCGTGGAGGTGTGCGAGGAGGTCCGCAAGGCGCTGATCGAGCTCGCGGCCGACCCGCGGCTCGCCGGCTTTCAGTTCCCCATCTTCTTCGACCAGGGCGAGCTCATCGAGGAGTCGATGACCGCGCTCACCAACAGCGCGCTCGAGGGCGGCATCCTCGCCGTGCTGGTCCTGATCCTGTTCCTCCGCGAGTGGCAGATCACGGCGCTGATCGCGGCCACCATCCCCGCGTCGCTCCTGCTCACCGTCACGGTCATGTACTTCCGCGGCGACTCGCTCAACCTGCTCTCGATGCTCGGGCTCATGCTCGCCGTGGGCATGGTGGTCGACAACGCCGTCGTCGTGGTCGAGACCATCTACCGGCGACGACAGGCCGGCCAAGACGCCCGCACGGCGGCGATCCAGGGCACGGGCGAGGTGCTGCTGCCCATCACGCTCTCGACGCTCACCAGCATCGTCGTGTTCCTGCCGGTCATCCTGATGAGCGAGGACGCCACGTTCAGCTTCTTCATGAGCGCGCTGGGCCTGCCCGTCGTGTTCATCCAGGTGGGGAGCCTGCTCATCACGCTGCTCTTCACGCCCCTCTCGACCGTGTGGCTCGGGCGACGCGCGATCGCCGAGGACGCCCGGTGGATCCGGTGGCTGACGGCGAAGGTCGACGCGGGGGTGGAGCGCGTGTTGCGACGCCCGGTCGACACCGCGATCTGGATCGCCGCGATGGTGATGCTGACGATCGCGCTGCCGGCGAAGGCGGTGGGCTGCTCGGGCGAGGCGGAGGGCAACCTCAACGACTTCACCGTGCGCTTCGAGGTGCCGCCCGCCTACACCTACTACGAGCGGCTCGCCGTGGTGGAGGCCTTCGAGAAGATGGCCGAGGAGAACCGCGAGCGCTGGGGCGTGCGGGTGTACCGCACGCGGCTGTCGTCGGGCAGTCGGAACGCGCGTCTGTTCGTCTACCTGAACGACGACGGGCAACTGCCCCGCGAGAAGGTCATCGAGGAGGCGAAGGCGAAGATGCCGGACCTCCCCGGCGTGAACGCGACCGTCGGGTGGAGCGACCAGAGCGGGCAGGAGGCCAACCAGATCACGCTGCGGCTCGTCGGCGAGGACACCGAGCAACTCACGAAGATCGCGGAGGAGGCGCGGCGACGCATCCGCGCCGTCGACGGCGTGCTCGGCGTACACACCGACGTCGAGACGGAGGGCGGCGACGAGATGCGGCTCGTGCTCAACCGCGACGCCGCCGCGCGCTACGGCGTGGCCGCCGCGACGGTGGGCCGGCTCGTGTCGTTCGCGATGCGCGGGACGCCGATGATGCCGTGGTACGCCGGCGAAAAGCAGGTGCGCGTGTTCGCGCGCTTCGGGCTCGAGGACCGGAAGTCGCTCTCGTCGTTGCTCGACTTCGAGATGGGCTCGCCGACGGCGCAGGCGACGGTGCCCCTGCGCAGCATCGTGGACGCCGGCGTCGGCAAGGCGTGGGGCACCATCCACCGCGAGGACCGGCGCACGTCGCTCGGCCTGACCGTCGATCTGGACCGCGGCGTCGAGAAGGACGAGGCCTACGTGCGCGTGGAGCACGCGCTCGACGGCATGGACTGGCCCCGCGGCTACGGCCGCGACCGCGGCGGCGACTGGGAGGAGCAGATGGCGAGCGACAACGCGCGCAACCTCGCGCTTCTGTTGTCGATCACGTTCGTGTTCCTCATCATGGGCGTGCTCTTCGAGAGCTTCCTCTTGCCGCTGACCGTCATCACCACGGTGCCGATGGCGCTGTTGGGTGTGTACTGGGGCCTGTGGGTGACGGGCACGCCGTTCGACGCGATGGCGGGCGTCGGGGTGATCATCCTCATCGGGATCGTGGTCAACAACGGCATCGTGCTGGTCGACGTCGTCACCGAGCTGCGCGCCCAGGGGGTCGAGCGGAACGAGGCCCTCCGGCAGGCGGTGCGCACCCGCCTGCGTCCCATCCTGATGACGGCGCTCACCGCCATCATGGGCGTCATCCCGATGGCGATGGGGAACGCCACGTTCATCGGCATCCCCTACGCGCCGATGGGGCGGGTCATCCTCGCGGGGATGATCGTCGCGACCGTGCTGACGTTGTTCTTCGTGCCGTACCTGTACGCGGTGCTCGACGACGTGCGGGCGGCGGGGTCGAGGTGGGCGGGGTTCGCGAGGGGGTCACGCGCACCGGATTCCTGACGCGGGGTCCTCGACCGCGCGGGCGAGGGCCACCCGGACGGCGCGGGTGATCCGGCAGCGGCCCCACGCCGCCGCGAGCGTGCGTGCTCGGGTTCGGGCTCCCGGCTCGCGCTCGATCGCGTGCTCGGGCTCGATCGCGTACTCGGGCTCGATCGCGTGCTCGGGCTCGTTTGCGTGCTCGGGCTCGATCGCGTGCTCGGGCTCGATCGCGTGCTCGGGCTCGATCGCGTGCTCGGGCTCGGGGCGGGCGCGATTTGGCCGTGGGCCCGTGCTCGGACCGAGGTCGGGGGGGTGAGACGGCACCCCCCCGACTTCGGTCCGCGATTGACGCGATCCGCGTGCGCGGCGGCGGGCTCGCCCGCGGACGGCCACGCCGAGATCCGCATGACATCGCGATCGCAACGGCGCGCCTCGCCCATCGACCACCCGAGAGGGCGCTGGCGCGGACCCAAGTCGGGGGGGTGAGACGGCACCCCCCCGACTTCGGTCCGCGAGCCCGAGCCCGACACCGAGCCTGACCACGAGATCGAGCCCGACACCGAGATCGAGCCCGACCACGAGATCGCGCCCGAGGTCGAGCCCAAGTACGAGATCTCCGTCGTTCTCGAGACCCCTCACCCGGCCTTCGGCCACCCTCTCCCCCTTCGGGGGAGAGGGGCATTCTCCCCTACGCCCCCTCCGGCTCCTCGCCCTCCACGGGCGCCTCCACCCGCTCGTCCCGCCGCTCGCCCCACTCCCCGCGCGCCTCGACGATCACGACGGGCTCCTCGCCCGGCCCGGGCTCCTCGCGCTTCGCCATGTCCACCCTCCCACCGGATGGACCTTAGGCACCGGGCCCTAGCCTTCCAGCGGGACGAGCGCCTCGAGGTCCTCGAGCGGCGCCTCGACGAAGCGGCGGAGGGATCGCCCGACGAGGCGCCCCTCCCAGTAGCCGCACGCGTTCCGCAGCGCGGGCGAGCGCGCCAGCGCCTCGCGCGTGCCGCGGCCGAGCTCGAACAGGTAAGGCAACAGGCTGTTCCCCAACGCGCGCGACGCGGTCCGCGCGACCTCGCTCGGGAGGTTGGGGATGCAGATGTGGCGCACGCCCTCCTCCTCGTAGACGGGGTCCTCGGGCGTGGTGGGGCGGCTCGTCTCGCTGCAGCCGCCCTCGTCGATGCTCATGTCGATGAAGAGGCTCCCCTCCTTCATCAGCCGCACGTGCTGGCGCTTGAGCACCTTCGGCGCCGGCTCGCCCCGGATGGCGACCGCGCCGATGACGACGTCGGCCTGCTCGAGGTAGCGGGCGAGGTGGTACTCGCTCGCGATGGCGGTCACCGCCACGCGCCCGATGGTCCCCTCCATGCGGGCGAGCCTGCGCGGGTCGCGGTCGAGCACCACCACCTGCGCGCCAAGCCCCGCGATGTCGGCAGCGGCGGCCTGCCCGGCGGTGCCCCCGCCGATGACCAGCACGAGCGCGGGCGGGACGCCGGGGGCCCCCCCCACGAGCGTGCCGTCGCCCTTCCCGCTGAAGGTCAGGTGGTAGGCGGCGAGCGTGGCGGCGACCCGACCGCCGAGCGCGGAGAGCGGCCCGAGGATGGGGTACTCGTCGGCACCCTCGCGGACGAGCTCGAACGAGAGCGTGGTGGCGCGCTGGTCCTGGAGCAGGCGGTGGGTCGCCGCGGGCTGGTTCGCGAGGTGGAGGAACCCCATGAGCGTGCGCTCGGGCAGGAGCAGGTCGCGCTCCTCGGCGAGCGGCGCGTGCACCTTCAGCAGGATCTGCGAGCGGCCGGCGACCTCCCGCGCGCTGTACGCGACCTGCGCGCCCGACGCGAGGTACTCGGTGTCGGAGAAGCCGGAGCCGAGCCCCGCGCCGCTCTCGACGTGCACCCCGTGCCCCGCCGCGATCAGCGCGCGGGCGCCCTCGGGCGTGATCGGCACGCGGCGCTCCTGGGGGGTGATCTCGCGCACGACGCCGAACTCCATGTCGAGCCTCCGCGCGCGCAGCTTACTGCAAGTACCCGCCCCGGAACGCGAGCGAGTAGCCGGGGCCGATGCAGGCGACCGTCCGGCCCTCCACGGGGAACCCGAGCCAGACCTCGCAGTCGTCGCAGATGACGGGGAAGACCAGCGCGTCGCCGTCGCGCTCGTACTGCGCGTTGGCGAGCGTGCCGTCGACGAGCCCCGCGCCGACGCGCTTCACGCGGGCGAGCCCCTCGCCCTCCACGCGGACCTCGTGCACCGTCGCGTTCGCGCGCCGCGCCACGATCCGCGTCAGCCGCGGACAGAGCGCCTGCGCGGCGAAGGCGGCCTCCGGACGCAGCGGCGTGTCGGGCTCGCCGACGAACCGGCCGCCGACCTGCCGGAGCGCGGGCTCCGGAGCGATCTCCTGGACCTCGGGCGGGCCCCCGCACCGGCAGCCCCCCAGCAGCGTCGCGATGAGCACGGCAAGCAAGCCGCGAATATAGTTGGCCCGCATGTCCGGCACCACGCCCCGCACGCGGTACTGCAGCCGCTGCCTGACGACCTTCGACGGCGAGTCGGAGCGGTGCCCGAACCTCGGCTGCCGATCCGGGCGGCCCGCGGGCGGCTGGGGCGAGCTCATGGGCCCCGGCGACCTCATCGACCGCACCTACCGGGTGCAGAAGCTGCTCGCGATCGGCGGCGCAGGCGTGACGTACCTCGCCGGCGAGCTCGGCCCCGACGGGCAGACCGAGGTGGGCCCGCGCCTCGCCGTGAAGGTGCTCTACCAGCAGCGCGACCAGGGGCCCTACCTCCGCCGCCTCGCGACGGAGGCCCAGATCCTCCAGGGGCTCAACCACCCGCGCATCATCGAGTGCCGCGGCTTCGTCCACCGCACCGGCCACTCGCCCTACCTCGTGACGCGCTTCGAGGAGGGCGGCAGCCTGCTCGAC
Organism: Myxococcota bacterium; assembly: GCA_049322475.1. Lineage (GTDB taxonomy): Bacteria > Myxococcota_A > UBA796 > UBA796 > SXON01 > JBMOQZ01. The sequence goes on from JBMOQZ010000402.1 coordinate 32,576, forward strand.
CACCTGAAGCGCACCGGCATCCTCCCCATCGACATCGCCGCGGCCATCGGCCAGCAGGTGTGCGAGGCCCTCGACATCGCCCACCGGCAGGGGGTGGTACACCGCGATCTGAAGCCCGAGAACGTGCTGCTCGTGCGGCCGGTGCCCCGCGAGGAGGTGCCGGAGGTGCGCGTCGCGGACTTCGGCATCGCGAAGGTGTTCGGCGGCGTCGGCGAGCGCCTCACGCGCGTCGGCGCCTTCGTCGGCACGCCGCAGTACGCCGCGCCCGAGCAGTTCGACGGGCTCGCCCCCGAGCCCGCCACCGACGTGTACGCCGTCGGCGCGCTGCTGTTCTTCTGCGTCTGCGGGCGGCCGGTCGCCGACTTCATGGCCGAGCTCGATCCGGAGAACCAGAAGCTCCACCTGCTCCGCCACCTCCCGCCGAAGCTCGACCCCGACGTCACGCCCCTGCCGCTCAAGAAGTGGATGGAGGACACGCTCGCGGTCGCGATGGCGCCGGACCCGGGCGATCGCATCGACATCTCCCAGCTCGCGGCGCGCCTCGGCGCGATCGCGCGCCACGAGGACCCGGGGTTCGTTCGGCTGCCGCCGGCGCTCCCCGACCCCGAGCTCTCGTCGCGCCCGCTCCCCATCTCGGGGCCCATCCCGTCCGCGGGGCCCACCATCTCGAGCGAGGCGCCCCCGCCCGAGCTGCCGCCGGAGATGCCGACGGCGCAGACCTTCCAGGTGGAGCCGCCGCCGTTGCCGCCGCATCCCGATGGGGCGGAAGAGTCGCCCGCCCCCACCGACGCGCCCGCCCCCACCGACGCGTCCGCCTCCCCGGGCACCTCCACCTCCACGGACACGCCCGCCTCCCCGGGCGACGACGCGCCCGCCGAGGGCGCCGCGGAGGCGCCGGATGCGGCGCGCCCCGTCGTGCCGTTCGCGACGCCCAGCGCGCCGTTGCGCCCCCCGCCCGTGATGGTGTCGAGCGAGCCGGAGCGGACCTCCGGCGGCGCCGGCGGCCTCGTCGCCGTGGTGGTCGCCCTCGCCGCCCTCGCGGGCGTCGGGCTCGCCGGGGCCGGCGCGGTCTGGTACCTCACGAACCCGCCCGCCGTGCGGCTGTCCCACGCGGAGACCGACCCGGAGCGGCAGAAGGACTGGGCGCTCGTCGCCGGCACGCTCGGCGATCGCGGGGTGGCCGCCGAGCGCGCCTGCAACACCTACCCGTACCTGTCGATCGAGGTCACCATCGAGGGCGACGGCACGCTGCGGCGCGCCGAGCTGCTGAACTACCCGCACGAGCCGACGCGCCAGTGCGTGGAGAAGGCCCTCGGTGGCGAGAAGTTCCCGCGCGCCGGCAAGGGCCCGGTCACGGTGGCGGTGCAGCTCCAGCGCTGACTACAGCGGCACCAGCGTGTTGTCTTCCTCGCTCCACTCGTCGGGGTCGGGCGCGCCGACGCCGAACGCGCGGTCCACGCGGGCGACCATCACCGTGATGTTGTCGTCGGAGTGGTGGGCGATCGCGCGCTCCATCAGCGAGACGGCGCAGGCGCCGGGCTCGGCGACGTGGTCGAGCACGTCGGCGATGAGCGCGTCCTCGACGCGGCCGGAGAGGCCGTCCGTGCACAACACGACGCGGTCGCCCTCCTGCAGCGAGAAGCTGCCGGTGTCGATGCCGAGGTCGAGCCGCAGCCCGCGGTCGTCGCCGAGGCCGCGGCTGCCGTAGATGAAGTTCTGGGAGAGGTTGAAGGCGTTCTGCGGCTCGGCCCGGTTGTCGCGGCGGGCGAACTCGGCGCGGGTCTGGTCGCGCGTGACGCGGACGATGCGCCCGCGCCGCCAGTGGTAGAGCCGGCTGTCGCCGACCTGCACCCAGAAGCAGCGGTCGGCGATGACCCACGCGACGGTCAGCGTGGTGCCCATCTTCACGCGGCCGTCGACCGCGAGGCGCTCGCGCAGGCGCAAATGCGCGTCGAGCACGAAGTGGCGCAGGGCCTCCTCGGGCTTCGGGGGCGCGGCCGCGAGGAACAGGCGGGAAAGGGCCTGCACGGCGGCCGCGGAGGCGATCTCGCCGTCCTCGTGCCCGCCCATCCCGTCCGCGACGGCGAGCAGCGTGGTGGGCTGCGCGGCGACCGTCGTGACGTGCTCGCGCTCGCCCTCGCGCCACACGATCCGGCCGTCGCGACACACGAGGTAGTTGTCCTCGTTGCCGGCGCGGCCGCCCCGCTCCGGGCCCACGCCCACCGTGCAGACGAGCCCCACGGTGAGCGAGTGGCTGCCCGTCGGCGCGTGGGCCCCCATCAGGCCTCGAACCGGTAGACGGCGTTCCCCGCGATGAGCTGGTCGCCCTTCTGCAGCTCGACCCGCGAGCCGTCCTCCGGGAAGGTCTGCCACGGGCGATCGCCCTCGCGCACGAAGAACGGCTGGAACCCGTCGCGCGTCTGGTAGCTCTTCAGGTAGTCGGAGATGCGCAGCAGCGCGCCGTCGAAGCGGAAGGTGGCCGAGATCGGCCCGATCCGCACGCGGCGATCGGCGCGCAGGGGGAACCCCGTCGTGAACAACGCGGCGACGAGGCGGTCGCTGGTGTCCACGGCGAGCAGGCGGGCGCGCGGGTCGGGGAGGTCGGAGTCGCGCGAGAGCTTGAGCACCACGTCGAAGTCGGGCTCGAGGTTCTGGTCGCGACGCACGATCTCGATGGTGACCCCGTCGAGGTCCTCGGTCGTCTCCTGCGCGGCGCCGCCGACGAGCACGCGGGCGTCGCCCTCCTGCAGGAGCGTCACCTTCCCCTTGCGGCCGCGCACGAACAGCTTGACGTAGTCGAGCGTCATGAACGCCTGCTCGGGGAAGGCGCGCACCTCGGGGATCACGCAGCCGACGCCGCGGTGGTTGCCGAGGACGACCTCGCCGCTGACCATCCAGCCGATCTGCACGAGCCGCGCGGGCCGCGACAGCTCGAGCTTCCACTGCGCCTCCTCCACGGCGGCGACGGCCTCGGAGGGATCGAGCTCCACCTCCGTGAAGAGCGGGGCGTCCTCGTTCTTCACCTCGGGAGGCGCGGCGTAGGCGTCGATGTCGCCGATCATCATCGGCGGGGGCGGCTTCTCGGGCTCGGCCGGCTTGTCGGGCGCGGCGGACCTCGGGGGCTTGCTGGCCGGCGAGACGGGCGGCGGCGGCGAGCTCATCAGGAACGTGCCGCCCATGCCCGGCGCGGGCAGATCCTCGGGCGAGCGCGGCTTGGGCTTCGGCGCGGCCTCGGGCGGGGTGATCGACTGCATCGGGTCGGCCCCGAAGGCGCTGCCGCCGGCGAGCGGGAGCGCTGCCGCGGGACGCATGCCGGGGGGCGTCTCGCCCGAGAGGCGCGGCGGCCGGGGCGCGGGGCCGCTCTCGCCCAGCCCGGCGGCGACCGCGGGGTCGATGGTGTTCGCCGCGGGTGAAGCGGGGCGGCGGGGCTTCGCGGGCGGCTCCTGCGCGAGCGGCGGCGGGGGCGGCTCGGCCTCCGCGGCCTGCGGGACCGGCATCGGCTTCGTCGCCTCCTCCTCGGGCGGCGGGACGAGCGGCGCCGCGAACGCCGACGGCGGCGGAGGCGGCGGGAGCAGGTCGATGGGCGAGATCTTCGGGATGTCGGCGACGGGGACGGACTCCTCGCCGCCCGGCGGCGGGTAGGCGACCTGGAAGAGGCAGTTGCCGACGAGCACCTCGTCGCCCGCCAGCATGGCGAGCTCGGTGCGGCCGCCGGGCGCGCCCTCGCGGGGGGCGAGCGCGAGGACCTCGTTGCCGCGCCGCAGGTACGTGTAGCAGTGGCGCGCGAGCGAGCGCATGACGGGCTCGCCGGCGAGGTCGATCTCCGCGTGCTCGGAGGCGACCATGATCGAGTCGGTGTAGAAGCGGCTCTTCGGGATGTCGCCCGTGCGGGAGCGGATGGTGGTGCCGCCGCCGACGCTGGGCAGCCACGCGATGTTGTCGTTGTGGGGCTCGTCGGGGAGGCGCACCTTGCAGCGGCGGTCGCGGCCGATGCGGTAGTTGCCGCCGAAGTCGAGGTAGGTGCCGGCGCCGGGGCGGCGGAGCTCGCCGAGGTAGGGCCAGCCGTCGGCCTCGACGTTCGTGAGGTCGCGGTACTGCAGGACGTGGCCCTCGACGTCGATGTCCACCTGGCCCGACAGCGGCATGGGGCGACCGGGCGTCGCCGTACGCCCGTCGACCTTCACGCCCGGGTCGGACACGAGCAGGGACACGCGGTTGCCTCGCACCTGGAGCGTGGCGCGCGGCTCGGACATCTGCGTCGCGACGCGGCCGCCGGAGCCGATGTACACGTCGTAGCCGTCCATGAAGCTGGCGAAGTGCACCTTCTGGAGCAACGCGCCGCGCTCCTGCAGCGTGAGGATGCGGGTCTCGACGGCGTCCGGGATGATGGTCCGCTGGAGCATCTCGCGGCGAGGGTCCTTCGCGGGGGCGGCGGGCGCGGCGGGCGCGGCCGGGGCCTCGGCGGCGGGAGCGGGCGAGGAAGGCAGCGGCTCGATCTTCGGGGTGTCGGTCCTCAGCCCGTCCGCCCGCTTCGGCGGCTGGTCGAACATCGCCGAGCCGTCCATCGTGAGCTGCATGTCGATGACGGCGAGCACGAGGTAGGCGATGGCGGTGCCGTCGCGCGCGGCGAGCGTGAGCACGCTGGCGCCGCTGTCGAGGGCGTCGCTGCGGACGAGGTAGCGGTCCTGCAGCTCGGGGCTGATGACGTGGACCAGCGAGCCGTCCGGGTACTGCTGCAGGCGGTAGAGCCCGGGCTCGCGCAGGGCGGGGTGGTGGAAGTTGTCGAGCCAGTGGCGCCCGAGCGTGAAGAGCATCTGGTCGCTGTAGAGGCGGCCGACCTCGCGGTAGCCCTCCCACACGCCGGGGATGTTCAGGTGGATCGCCAAGACCGGCTTGCTGCGCGGCGCGGGGCCCACGTAGAGGTTCGGCAACAGCCCGGTGATGAACTCGCCGGGGGCGAGGTTGAAGCTGGTGCCGAGCATGTCGGCGCCGCCGTCGGCGACGAACCAGATCTTCAGCGGGCGCGTGCCGTACAGGAGCTCGAAGCGCTCCTTCTCGCAGTAGGCGACGAACTTCTCGTTGACGGCGGCGGTGGCGCGCTCCGACCAGGGCTCGCCGCCGGCGATCGCCGCGCGACGCGCATCGGCCTGGTTGAGCACCACGAGCACGTCGGTGAAGTTGGCGACGCCGTCGCCGCGCTCCGCGTGCACGTGCGCGCGCAAGCCCCCGCGACGGCCCTGGAACGAGAGCGTCGACCAGATGTGCTCGGGCTCCTCGACGAGGTCGTCGTCCGTCCGGTGTTTCCGAAGTCGCGACGCATAGAAGCTCGACGCCGGGTCCTGGTCGATGACGACCTCGGCCCCGCCGGACAGACCCTGCGTGCGGTCCGTCGAGAAGATGCGGGAGATGAAGTCGGACAGCTGCGCCATGCGGGACTCCGGCCCTCGGCGGGATAACCGGTCGGATGGGCGATCGTATCGCAGTCTCCGGCAGCGCCGGAGTCGGGAAGACGACCCTCGCGCGCGCCCTCGCCGAACGCCTCGACGTCCCCTACATCGGAGAGGGGATGCGCGAGTACCTGGAGCGTACGGGCGCGAACCTGCACGACCTCGGGCCGACGGGCGTGCGGAGCGTGGTGCTCGCGCTCTGGGAGGAGCGCAAGGCCCTGGAGGCCGCGGCGCGCGACGGCTTCGTCGCCGATCGATCCAGCTACGACTTCGTCGCCTTCTGGCTCTACTACCACTTCGCCGCGCCCGATCGGGACACGGAGCGGCTGTTCGCCGAGGCGCTCGCCCCGGGGCGCTACGACCGCGTGTACGTCTTGCCGTGGGGCCGCATCCCCCTCGTCGACGACGGCGTCCGCACGCCGAACCCGTACACGCAGCTCCACCTGCAGCTGCTCGTCGAGGGGGTGCTCGGCCGGCACGCGCCGGAGGCGGTCCACCTCGCGACGGAAGGCGTCGAGGCGCGCGTGGCCGAGGTGCTGGCAGACCGGGGGCGTTAGGATGGAGCGCCTCCGGAGGCTACTGTGTCCGTCGTCCGCCCGTTCCGCGCCGTGCGCGCCGCCAACGCCGTCGCCCACGAGGTGATCGCGCCGCCCTACGACGTGATGAGCGAGGCCGAGGCCCGCCAGATCGTGGAGCACAACCCGCGCAGCTTCGTGCGCGTCTCGCGCCCCGAGTCGGTGCTCCCCGTCGGCACCGACTCGCACGCGCCGATCGCCTACCAGACCGCCCGGCGCGAGCTCGACGCCATGCGGCGCGAGGGCCTGATCGTGCAGGACGACACCGAGAGCTACTACCTCTACGGGCAGCGGATGGGCGACCACTGGCAGTGCGGGCTCGTCGCCGCCTTCTCGGTCGAGGAGTACGACAGCGGGCTCATCAAGCGCCACGAGTTCACGCGCCCCGACAAGGAGAAGGACCGCGTCGACCACATCGACGCCACCAACTGCCAGACCGGCATGGTGTTCCTCGCGTACCGCGACCGGGAGCCCCTGAACTCGCTGATCGCGGAGGGGCAGCGGTCCGCGCCGGAGTGGCGCGTGACGACCGAGGACGGCGTGGAGCACGTGCTCTGGCGCGTGAAGGACCCGGCGAAGGTCGCGGCGATCACCCGGGCGTGCGCGGAGCTGCCCGCCACCTACGTCGCGGACGGGCACCACCGCTCCGCCGCGGCGAGCATCGTGCACAAGCAGCGCGCCGGGCGGCCGGGGCGCCACGGGGGTTTCCTCGCCGGGCTCTTCCCCGCGTCGGCGCTCCAGATCCTCGCCTACAACCGCGCGGTGAAGGACCTGTTCGGCCACACCCCGCAGACCTTCTGGGCCGGCATCCGCGCGCACTTCGAGGTCCGCGACGCGCCCTCGCCGGTGCCGCCGGGCCGCGGCCACGTCACGATGTACTTCGAGGGGACGTGGCACCTGCTCGTCGCCCACGACGTGCCGAACGACCCCGTCGCGGCGCTGGACGTGAGCATCCTGCAGGAGCGCGTGCTGCACCCGCTGCTCGGGATCGCGAACCCCCGCACCGACAAGCGGATCGACTTCGTCGGCGGCATCCGCGGGTGGCAGGAGCTCGCGCGCCTCGTCGACGGCGGCACCCACGCCGTCGCGTTCCACATGCACCCGACCTCGCTCGAGCAGCTCTTCGACGTGGCCGACAGCGGCAACGTGATGCCGCCCAAGTCCACCTGGTTCGAGCCCAAGCTGCGCGACGCGGTCGCGATGCACGAGCTGGAGTGACCATGTTGCTCGCGCTCATCGCCTGCTCGGCCGACGAGACGATCGACTGCGACACCTCGGCCGCGGTGTCGGTGTCGGTCACGGTCGTGGGGCCCGAGGACCCGACGGTCACGATGATCACCGACGCCGGCGAGTTCGCCTGCGACGACTGGCCCGACGGCACGTGGGCGTGCGGCTACGAGGTGGCGGGCGACGTCACCGTCCGCGCCGCCGCCGACGGGTGGGTGACCACCCAGAAGACCGTCACCGTCGAGCAGGGCGAGTGCCATGTCGTCGGCGAGAGCGTGACGCTCGAGATGGACGAGGTCGCGTGCTCCACCGAGGCGCTGCCCTCCGTCCTCGTCACGGTCACCGGCGCCGGGGGCGAGGAGCTCGCCGGCGAGGCCGTGTCGTGGATGCCCGCCGACGGCACGGGCGAGCCCACCCCGTGCGACGGCGCCGACGCCGACTGGGTCTGCGGCGAGGAGGAGGCCGGCGACTTCGTCGTCTACGCCGTCGCCGACGGGCACGCGGAGGAGCGCCAGGGCGTGACGGTGCCCCTGACCGACGACGGGTGTCACGTCGTGCCGCAACAGCTCGCGTTCGAGCTCGACTGGTTGCCGGACTGAGGGCACCCCTCACCCGGCCTTCGGCCACCCTCTCCCCCTGCCGGGGGAGAGGGGCGTTCTGCCGACGCTGGTGTGTTCCGCCCGACCTCAGCGCTTGAACATGAAATACGCGGCGCCCACCATGCACAGCGACGCCGCCGCGTAGTTCCACGTGAGCTTCTGGCCCATGTACGTCACGGCGAACACCGCGAAGACGCTCATGGTCACGATCTCCTGGAGCACCTTGAGCTGCGCGAGGTCGAGCGTCTGGTAGCCCCAGCGGTTCGCCGGCACCTGGACGCAGTACTCGAAGAACGCGATGCCCCAGCTGACGGCGATCGCGATCCACAGCGGTTTCTCGCGCAAATCCCGCAGGTGGGCGTACCAGGCGAAGGTCATGAAGACGTTGGAGACGACGAGGAGCGCGATCGTGCGGAGCATGGCCGCCGCGCTAACCCAGGAGCGCCGCCCGCACGCGCTCGGCGAGCTGCCGCCCGAAGCCCGGCACCTCGGCGATCTGCTCGACGGAGGCGGCCTTGAGCGCCTTGACCGACCCGAAGTGCACCAGCAGCGCCTTGCGACGGGCGGGGCCGACGCCGGGGAGGTCGTCGAGCACGCTGTGCAGCGCCGTGCGCGACCGCGTCTTGCGGTGGAAGCCGACGGCCGTGTCGTGGGCCTCGTCGCGGAGGTGCTGCAAAAGGCGCAGCGTGGGGTGGTTCTCCGGCAGCACGACGGGGTCGATCCGCCCGCGCAGGACGATCTTGTCGACGGCGTCGCGCTCGCCGCGGCGGCGCTCGGTGCGGGGCTTCGAGAGCCCGATCACGGGCTGGTCCTCGAGCCCGAGCTCGCGCAGCACGTCCTCGGCGGCCGAGAGCTGGCCGCGCCCGCCGTCGACCACGATCAGGTCGGGGAAGTCGTCCTCCTCCGCCGCGCGCCGGAGGCGTCGCCCGAGGATCTCGCGCATGGTCGCGAAGTCGTCGGCGCCCACGACGGTCCTGACCTTGTAGCGACGGTACAGCTTCCGGTCGGGCCGGCCGTCGACGAACACGACCTGGCTGGCGACGGGGTCCTCGCCGAGGAGGTTGGAGTTGTCGTAGCACTCGATGCGCCACGGGGGGACCTCGAGCCCGACGATCTCGGCGAGCCCCTCGAGCGCGCGGGCGCGTCGCTCCTCCTCGGAGTTCGTCGTGAAGAAGCGCGCCTTCGCCGCCTCCTCCGCGATCTCGACGACGCGGACCTTCTCGCCGCGCTGAGGCACGGCGATCCGCACCTTCGCGCCGCGGCGCTCGCCGAGGACCTCCTCCAGCGCCGGCGCGTCGGCGAGCTCGACGGGGACGAGGATCTCGGGGGGTGGGGCGTCCTCGTAGAACGAGTTGAGGAAGGCGGAGAGGAGCTCGGGGGACTCGGCGACCTCGCCCTCGAAGGGGAAGAGGCGGGGCTCCTGCATGTGGCCGCCGCGGACCGGGAGGCTCGCCGCCACGCCGCGGTCGCCCTCGCGGTAGAGCGCCCAGACGTCGCGATCGGCGAGGCGCACGTCGACCACGGACTGGCGGTCGAGCGACGACTGGACCGACTTCAGCAGGTCGCGGACGCGCGCGGCCTCCTCGAAGCGCTCGTGCTCGGCGGCGTCGAGCATGCGGGCCTGCAGTCGCGACACGAGCTCGCGGTCCTTGCCGGCGAGGAAGAGGAGCGCGTCCTGCAGCACGTCGTCGTACTCGCCGCGGGTGCAGAGGTCGACGCAGGGGGCGACGCAGCGGCCCATCTGGTGCAGCAGGCAGGGCCGCCTGCGCGAGCGCAGGACGTTGTCGGTGCAGGTGCGGAGCGGGAAGTGCCGGTGCACGAACGCGAGCGTGCGGCGGGCGTTCGTCGCCGAGGCGTAGGGCCCGAAGTAGCGGGCGCCGTCGTCGCGGATGCGGCGGACCAGCGTGAAGCGCGGCCAGTCCGCGCGGGGGTCGACGCGGAGGTGGAGGAAGTTCTTGTCGTCGCGGAGCTTGGTGTTGTAGCGGGGGCGGTGCTGCTTGATGAGCGCGTTCTCGAGGATCAGCGCTTCCTTCTCGCTGTGGACCGGCACCGCCTCGACCGTGTGCGAGGCGGCCACGAGGTAGCGGACCATGAAGCGCTCGTCCTGCCCCTGCAGGTACTGCTTCACGCGCGCGCGGAGGCTGACGGCCTTGCCGACGTAGAGGACGTCCCCCGCGCGATCCTTGAACAGGTACACGCCCGCGCTCGTCGGCAACGCGGCCGCCTGCTCGAACAGATCCATCAGGGGTACGATCTATCCGATGCTGGGACTGGTGTTGTCCGGTGGCGGCGCGCGCGGCGCCTACGAAGCGGGCGTGTTGCGCTACGTGCTGGACGCGCTCCCGCGCTCGCTCGGGGTGGACACCACGCCGCGGGTCATCTGCGGCACCAGCATCGGGGCGCTGACCGGCGCGTGGGTGGGCGCGCTGGGGACGCAGGGAGCGCGCCACCTCTCGTCGATCTGGCAGCGGATGGAGGTCGAGGACGTGTACCGGTTCACGGCGCGGGACCTCGTGCGGGTGCCGGAGCGGCTCCTGGGACGGCGAGGCCCGGTTTCCGAGGCCGCCGCGTTGTTCGACCCGGCGCCGCTCTACCGGCTCATGCGCGAGACGCTGCCGTGGAGCTCGCTCCACGACGCGATCGACGGCGGGCGCCTGAAGTCCTTCGTGGTCTGCGCGACGGACGTCGCGAGCGGGTTCACGGTCCTGTTCGCCGACGGCGAGGCGCCGTCGAAGTCCACGCCGACGACGCGGGTCGTGGCGACGCGCGTGGGCGCGGACCACTGTCTCGCGTCGGCCGCGATCCCGCTCGTGTTCCCGGCGGTCGCCGTCGAGGGCCGCTACTACGTCGACGGCGCGCTGCGGCAGAACACGCCGTTGTCGCCGGCGGTCTCGCTCGGCGTGGACCGCGCGCTGGTGATCGGCGTGAAGCGCTCGCGCGGTCCGGGCGACGCGAGCGAGCAGGCGCCGGCGCCGACCGCGGCGTTCCTCGCCGGCAAGGCGCTCAACGCGCTGATGCTCGACCCGATCGAGGAGGACCTGCGGCGGCTCGCCGCGATGAACGGGCTCCTGCAGTGGGGCCAGCGCGCGTACCCCGACTTCATGGAGCGCGTGCACGCCGAGCACAAGCCCTACCGCGTCGTGCGCTTCGTCCACGTGCGGCCGTCGCTGGACCTCGGGCGCGTCGCCGCGGAGGTGTGGCGCGCGCACGCCGGCGAGCTGCCGTGGGCCACGCGGACGCTGCTGCGAGGCATCGCGCGCGAGGAGCCCGAGTCCGAGGCGGACCTGTTGTCGTACCTGCTGTTCCACAAGCGATACACCGCGGAGCTCGAGGCGCTCGGGTTCGAGGACGCGCGGCGGAGCGAGGAGGAGATCGCGGGGTTGTTCGCGGCGTAGGCGCGGGCGCGCCTCCCGGCACTACCCGAGCATCATCCACACGCCGCCGAGGACCACGGCCACGACGGCCGCCGCGCCGATCCACAACGGCGCGCGGGACGCGGGCTTCGCGGCGAGGTCGAGCTCGCGCGTGGGGCCGGCGGGCATGTCCGCGAGGAGCTCGTTCATGTCGCGCCCGGTCGCGGTCCACTTGCCCGGTCCCTTCTCTCGCTCGCGGGCCGAGGACCCGGTGATGCCGACGGCGCCGCCCCACCGGGGCGCCTCGTCGCCGGTGCGATCGGCCTCGTCGAGCCCGCGCGCGGGGAGGTCGTCGAGCAGCGCGCCCATGTCGCGCCCGGACTCCGCCCACTTGCCCTGCCCCTTCTCGGCCTCGCGCGAGGGGTCGCCGGTGACGCGGGCGCCGCTCTCCCATCGGGCCACGCCCGGGAGCACCACGAGATGCGGGTCGTCCGCCTCGACGCGGCGCGCCTCCTCCTCGAGCCGCGCGGCCTCGGCCGCGAAGCGCCGCGCCTCCTCGGCCCGGCGAGCCTCTTCCGCGCGCCGCGCCTCCTCCGCGGTCGCCTCGCCGACGGCGGCGATGGCGGGGAGTCGCGCGCGCGCGCTGCCGACCACGCCGGCGAGCGCGCCGAACTCCCGAGCGGCGTGGCGGCTGGTGAGCGCGATCGCGTCGAACCGCGCGAGATCGGCGAGGAGCTCGCGCGCC
>JBMOQZ010000403.1:0-4726 GCA_049322475.1 Myxococcota bacterium
ACCCGCGGCGACCACGCCCGCCTCGGTGCGCACGGCGGCGTAGTCGGCGTCGGCCGGCGCCACGAGGCTCGGGAGGGGCAACGCCGCGGGCAGCGGCGGCACCCCGGTCGCCGGCGCGTAGCCGGGGGGCGCCTCCACGCGGACGGCGACCGGGTCGAGCTCCGTCCGCCACTCGCCCGCCTGTACGGTGAACGGACCCAGCCGCGCGTCGCAGGGCCCCTCCCCCCGCAACGTCAGCGTCAGCGTGCGCACGCGCGCCCCCGGCTCGTCGTGGACGTCCTCCACGAGCCGCACGGGGCGCAGACAGCCGGCGTCCTCGCCGCCGCGGAGGACGCGTACGGGGGCGTCGGGCAGCGACACCACCCGGATCGAGACGTCCACGTCGCTCTGGACGAACACCGAGCCCTCGGGCCCCATCACGGCGGCGAGCAGCGGCTGCGACGGCAGGATCGCGCCGAAGCGGGGGTCGCCGAGGACGCTCGCGAAGTCGGGGTCGGCCGCGGCCTCGAGCGGCGAGCGCACCTTCAGGCGCAGCGCCTCCTTCAGGTCGTCCACGGCCTCGGCGCTCCGGGCCCCCCGAACGCGGTACGCGGCGCGGTTGTACCAGGCGGCGCCCACGTCCGGGCGTGCCCGCAGCATCTCCGAGAGGAGCGCATCGGCCTCGTCGAGGCGCCCCGCGTCCGCGAGCGCCTTCGCCTGCCACAACACGAGCGCCGGCGTGCGAGGGTCCTTCTCCCGCGCCGCCGCGAACCGCTGGGCGGCGTCGCCGGCGCGCCCCTCGGCGAGGAGGGCCTTCCCCTCCTCCCACGCGCCGATCGCCTCCGAGAAGGGCTTCAGCTGCGGGTCCGCGCAGGCGAGCAGCGTCAGCAACGGATGGCTCCGGCCTGCCGCCCGCCGGCGGCCCCGTCCCGGCGGAAGGACCAGTAGCCCTCGTCGCAGCGGGTGCAGACGCCGAGGACGTCGACGGCGACGCCCTCGTCGCGGAGGATCGCCGCGTTGGCCTCGGCGAGGTCGACCCGGCGTCCGTCGAGCCAGGCGCGCCCGGGGGCGACCCGGCCCACCGCCGCGATCACCTCGTCGCCGACTTCGTAGCACCGCCCGCAGATGCAGGGCCCGACGGCGGCGCGCACCTCGCCGCGCGTCCGTTCGCGCACCGCGCGCAACGTGGCTCGCGTGACGTCCGCGGCCGTCCCCCGCCAGCCGGCGTGGACGGCGGCCACCACCCCGGGCGCGGCGAGCAGGATGGGCACGCAGTCGGCGACGCGCACCGCGACGACCACGCCGGGCTCGGCGGAGACGATCGCGTCGGCCTCCGTACGGCCGTCGGCCTCGCCCGCGCCCACGACGCGAGCGCCGTGCACCTGCGACACCGTCCGGAGCGCGCCGTCCCCGCCGAGCGCCGCGACCAGCCTCGCCGAGGCCTCCGGCGCGGGCGGGCGAAGGTCGCCTTCCGCGCGGCCGGTGAAGCCGTGCGCGATCCCCGCGAGCAGCCCGGACGTCCGCATGCGACGAGCGACGGTGTAACGCGGTCGCGTGCGATGCTACGCTCCGCGTATGCTCGTGCTCGTCCTCGCGTTCGGCTGCGCCGGCTCCTCCGGAGGGGGCGGCGGGGGCGACGTCGCCGACTTCGTCCTCAACCTGCAGCCGATCGTGGCGGAGCGGAACCAGGCCGACCTCTTCGACGAGCTCGACAAGATCGACCTCGTGCTCGACCCGAGGCTGGGCGAGCCCCGCCGCGTCGAGCTCGTGGGCTGGGAGAGCGGCTCCGCCGAGATCACCGACCTCCCGGCGCTCGACGAGACCTCCATCGTGGTGGAGGGCTACCTCGGCGGTCAGCTGGCGATCTGGGGGCGGACGGAGCCCTTCACCGCGGACACCGGCGAGGTGGAGGCGCAGGTCTTCGTCGCCGAGAACGACGCGGCCGCGTGGTTCGAGTCGCTGCCCGAGGGCCTCTGGCGCCCGGTGCTCGCCGCGTTGGGCGACGGCCAGTTCCTGCTCGCCGGCGGGCTCGCCAACGACCGCGCGGGCGCCGTGGGGAAAGGCCAGGACGTCATCTACGAGCTCACGCTGGCCCCGCCGGTCCTCTCCTTCGAGGAGATCGGCACGTTGCCGACCTACCTCAACGGCGGCGCGGGCGAGCAGACGAACCGCTTCGGCGCGACGTTCACGCCGCTGACGGTGTCCGGCACCGACGAGGGCAAGGTGCTCCTCGTCGGCGGGAGCGACCGGCACCCCTACATCGACGACTCCACCGGCGTCTCGCAGGCGGTCTCGCTCTTCGACCCGTCGACCGGCGAGTGGGAGGAGCTCGGCGACGCCAAGGCGTTGAGCACGCCCCGCGCTCTCCACGTCGCCGTCGAGAACAGCCAGGGCAACGTCGTCGTGTGGGGCGGGTGGGTCTACCAGGGGACGGCCAACGCGATCGGCTGGGCGAACACGGTCGAGGTGTACGACCGCGCCAACCAGAGCTTCGCGGTCGTCGGCACCGCGACCGTCGGCGAGCTCGACGCCGCCGTCGCCGACCTCGGCACCGACGGCACGCTGCTCTGCGGGGGGATCACGTCGAGCACCTACGGCGACCGAGGCACGGGCCCGGTCACCCCCGTGTCCACCTGCGTGACGGTCAGCCCGGACGGGAGCGAGATCGACGACTCCGTGCGCGAGCTCCCGAAGCCGCTCGCCGCGCACGGGATGGCGACGCTGGACGACGGGCGCGTGCTGCTCGCGGGCGGCGTCACCGCGGACAGCGTCACGTGGGCCTCCCAGGACTATCTGCCCGCGATCGACAACGCCTACGTGTACGACCCGCGCTCCGGGGAGTGGGCTGCGGTCGGCAACCTGAAGGTCGCGCGCGCGGGCCACCGGATGGCGCGGCTGCCGGACGGACGCGTGCTCGTCGCCGGCGGCGCCACCAACTACCACCCCGTCTACGGCACGAACGACGCCGTCTCGTGTCTCGAGGTCTTCGACCCCGCAACCGCCTCGTTCACCTCGATCGACGCGTGCACCGCGAACGACGAGGCCGGCGGCCTCCCGGGGCCCTCGTTCCAGCCGGAGCTCGTGGTGGATCCGGTCCGCGGAGCGCTGGTCGTGGGCGGCCTCGACTCGTCGCGGAGCGCCCAGAGCAGCGTCAGCGTCTTCGTGTCCGCCTCGGAGTAGCGCTCATCCGGCGAAGAGGGCGCGGAACCAGCCGCCCGCGCGCGCGAGGTCCGACAGTTGCAGGTCCGGCCCGGCGTTCGCCAGCTCCTCGGGCGACGCGAAGCCCGTCTCGACGGCGACGGCGACCGCCCCGCCCGCGCGAGCGCAGGCGACGTCGGCCGGCGTGTCGCCCACCACGACGACGCGCTCGACCGGGAGCCCCCGCTCCGCCGCGCGCCGCCTCGCGACGGGGACGAGCGCATCGCGGTCGACCGCGTCGTCGCCGAACGCGCCGAAGGCGAAGCGCCCGCCGAGCCCGACCGCGCCGAGCTTGAGGGAGGCGCCCGTCGCCCAGTTGCCCGTGAGCAGCGCGACGTGCGCGCGCCCCGCGAGCCAGTCCAGCACCGGCTCCACACCCGGGCAGCGCTCGGCCCGCCCCACCTCGGCGAGGCGTCGGGCGAGCCCGGCGTAGTAGGCGTGGCGAAGCGCCTCCACGTCGAACGGCGGCGTCGTCTCCCCGAACCGCTCGCACACGTCCCGCACGATGGCGGCGTCGGTGCTCCCGGCGATGTGGACCCCGTGTGTGGCATCCTCCCAGCCGGCCACGGCGAGGAACGCCTCGTCGAGGGACTCGCGCCCGGCCGCGCGGGTGCGGAGCAGGGTGCCGTCGATGTCGAACAGAACGAGGTCCAAATTCGGGGCTACGATGAAGGTGATGCGGATCTATCACCCGGACCACCGCGTCTCCTGGGTCGACCGGATCTGGGACCTGTTCGGCGGGCACGTCCTCCGCGCGCGTCCCGCCGGGGTCGACTACACGCTCGTGAACCGGGCCGCCGCGCGCAACGTGCGCGACTTCCTCGACGGCACGCTGAACATGAGCCTGATCGGCGACGAGATGGTGCGGGTGGACTCGTCGCTCCGGCTGCCGGATCGCGGCGAGGCCCGGCGCGCCGCGTGCGAGGCGATGGTCACGCGCCTGCGCTTCGGCCAGGTGCACCCCGGCGGCGTGCGCGTGCAGATGCCGGCGCGCTGGTTCCAGTTCGACGACGCGCCCCACGGCACGCGCCTGCTCGTGCGTCTGCTCGAGATCCCGAACCCCGGGCTGCGGAGCTTCCTCGCCGGGAACATGGACGAGTTCGGCGGCGAGGACTGGCAGGAGTACGCGATCGGCGGGGACTGAGGAGGGGCGGGCGGGACGCCCGCCCCCACGAAGGTGAAGGCCCTACCCGCAGCTCGCGCCGAGGCGACGGAGCGTGCCCTCGATCTCGCGCTGCATGTCGGTGTCCTTCACGGACGAGAGCGCGCGGCAGTAGTCCGAGACGGCGCCGGAGGCGTTGCCGAGCTTCTCGTTGGCGTACCCGCGTCCGTAGAGGGCGTCGCTGCCCCCGCCGGCGTTGACGGCGGCTTCGAAGGAGCTCCGCGCCTTCTCGAAGTCGCCGCCTTCGATGGCCTTCCAGCCGGCGGAGACGAGCTTCTTCGGCGAGGGCTTCGCTGGCGGCGGGGGCTCCGCCGGTTTGGGGGGGGCGGCCTTCGGGGCGGCGTCGGCCACGACGGCGACGGGCGCCGTCTCCGCGGGCGCGGGCTC
>JBMOQZ010000404.1:0-44284 GCA_049322475.1 Myxococcota bacterium
CGGGGCGGCCGGCGCCGACCCCACGCCGCAGGACGTCTGCGCCGTCCTCGGGGAGCCAGTCCCCGACGGGCTCCCCACCGCCGCGCTCACGGGCGTCGCCCAGGCCGTCGCGTCCGCGCTCGCCCGCCGCGCCGCCGGGAAGGCCACGCCGGACGACGCCTCCCTGCTCCTCCGCTTCGTGCCTCCCTCGCTCGCCGACGCGGGCCCCGCCGCCGCGGGCGCCGCCGTCGCGCGGGATCCCGACGCCGCGATGGCGATCCTCCCGGACCTGTCCCGCTGGGTCGAGGTCAAGGACCTCACCGCCGCCGGGGTCGACGGCGGCCTCGCCAAGCGCCTGCTGGAGCCCACCACGGGCCTCGCCGCCGCCGGCGCGCTCGCCGACGCCCTCCGCGAGCTGCGCCGGTGGGACGTGCTCTCGCTCCTGTGCGCCGCGCTCGTGGCCCCCGGCGACGGGAAGCGCGGGATCGTCGTCCCGCGCGGCGGGCCGGGCCGCGCCACCGTCGTGGCCGTCGGCCTCGGCCGCCTCCGCGCGGAGGCGCTGCGCAAGAGCGGCGACGTCTCCGCCGTCGACCAGACCTGGCACGACGTCGCGCGCGCCACCCGCGCCGTCGCGACCGACCTCGGGCACGCCGGGCTCCTCGTCTTCGAGGACGCCATCGACGCCCTCCGCTTCTCGCTCACGGCGGGCGTCCGCCTCGGCGGCCCCGTGCCGGTCGGGATCGGCCACGGCACGCTCGTCGGCGGCACCGACGGCGACGTGGTCCGCGCCGCGGGCCCCGCCGTCGACAACGCGCTCCGGTGGATGGCCGCGTCGCCCGCGCCGGCTCGACCGGGCGGCGGCCTCTCCGCGGGCGCCGGCGTCCAGCAGCTCGCCCACGTGGGCGGCTGGCTCTGCGGCAGCGGCGTCGGCGTCGACACCGCCGCGGAGGAGGCGCTCCAGGAGGCCCGCATGCGCCGGGGCCTCGCCACCGCGCTCGACGGCCCGCCCGCGGGCGATCCCCGCGTCCCCCGCAGCCTCGACCTGCACCGCGCCTTCGAGTTCGACGGCGAGGTCGTCGCCGTCGTGCGCATCGCCGGCGTGGCCGGCGGCTTCGAGGTGCTGCACATGCCCGTCGGCGAGTGGCGCGCGCTGCTCGACCGCGACGGCGAGATGTCGGCCGAGCCGGCCTCGCCCCGGCGTACGATCCCCCCGGAGCCGCCCGTGGCGCCGAGCCCCGAGCCCGCGGTCGCCGGCGAGGCCGACGGCTGGGAGGCCGCAGAGCCCGACGAGCCCAGCGAGGCCGCGCCGGTGGTGCTCGACCTCGAGGAGAACAGCAGCCCCCACGTCCTGCCCGACCCCGGCGACGCCTTCGACACCGCCCACGAGGACTTCGAGACCGAGGAGGAGCGCAGGCCCGCGGACGGCGATCCCGTCACCACCGGGTTCTTCCTGCCCGGCGTCGACGCGACCGGCGAGCCCGAGGCGCCCGTGGCGGCGCCGCCCCCGTCGCGGCCGTCGTCGCCCTCCTTCGACATGGAGGTGGTGGACGACGAGGAAGACGAGGAGGAGCCTCCGCAGCCCGACGCCTTCGCGCTCCCGGTGGACGAGCCCGCGCCGCCGCCGCGCCCCACCCACGCGACCATCATCCCCGACGACGACGACCCGTTCGCGAGCGAAGCCCCGTACGGCGCCGGCGACGCCGCCGTCGACACCGGCTTCTTCGTCGGCGCCCCCGGCGTGGCCCCCGAGGAGGCCACCTCCGAGCCCGTGGCGCCGCCCCCCTCGATGGCGTCGAAGTTCACCGCGCCTCCGCCGCTCGACCCGTTCCACGACGCGCAGGTGCGCCCCGAAGGCGACCCCTTCGCGCGCGAGGCCCGCGCCGCCGCGGGGCCGGCCGTCGGCGACGACCCCTTCGCCCAGACGAACCCGTTCGCCCAAGGCGACGGCGACGACCCGTTCTCGCACGCGAAGCCCGACGAGGCCCGCCGCAAGGACGACGGCGACCCCTTCGCGGCCGGCCGCGCCCCGGCCGACCCCGACCCGTTCGCCGGCTTCGAGGCCGGGGGCGTGCTGGGCCTCGGCGGCACGGGCGCCGACGACGCGTTCGCCGAGCCCGACCCGTTCACGCAGGACGAGCCCCGTCCCGGCGAGGCCGTGCCTCCCTCGTTCTCCGAGGCCTTCGCGCCCACCCACTTCCCGGCGCCCGGACGGGCGCCCGACCCGCCCGCCGCCGCGCCCCCCGCGCCTCCTCCGCCCGCGAAGAAGCCCGCGACGTCGAAGCCCTCCGCGGGCGCGCCCACGATCGACTTCGAGTACCTGCTGCGCGGCTACGCCTGGTTCGCGGAGGGCGGCCACGCCGTGTTCGGCCGCCCCTACGGCGCGCGCATGGTCGACCGCCACAGCTACCCCTACGGCGGCGATCCCGACGCGGTCTACCTCACGTTCCTCCGCGACAAGATCGCCGAGGGCTTCGTCCCGCGCACCGAGCTCATGGGCGACGTGCCCGCCGGCGCCTCGCTCCAGCCGCTGGAGACCGAGCGGTTGGCCCGCGCCTGGAGCCGTCTCTCCTGACATGTGGGCGCTCGCCTCGCTGGCCGTCGCGGGCGACCCCTGGCGGGTCGGCGTCGCCGCCGCCCTGACGCGGGATCTTCCCGACGCCTCCCTCGCGAGCGAGGGCGCGCGCTTCGGCTTCGGCGGCGGGATCGTCGTGCCCGTGCGCTACGAGCTCGCCCCCGGAGCGTCGCTGCGGGCGACGCTCGAGGCGACCGGCGCGCAGGGCACCGACCGGGTGGAATGGACCGCGCGGAGCAGCGGCGAGCGGGTGCTCTACTACAGCGACGCGCACTGGGCGATGTACGGCGCCACCACGCTCGCGCTGGGGCCGGAGCTCTCGCTGCGCGGCCGCGTCGCCCCCTACCTCGGCGCCTCCGCCGGGGGCGCGCTCGTCGCGACGTGGCACAGCTTCTGGGGCGACAGCGCCGTGCTGCTCGACCCCGACCAGAACGATCTGGACGACCCGGGAAACGTGGACCCGTGGACGCTCCAGGGCGTGCCCGCGGCCGGCGCGCACGTGGGCGTGCGCATCGGCGCGGAGGACCGGGTGGCCCTCGAAGTCGAGGCGGGGTATACGATGGCCTTCCTGCCGGCGGCTCCGCTGAGGAAGTCCACCCCGGCGCTGGACGCTTCCCGTTCCGCCTACGCGCTCGATGTGATGCGTCTGGGGCTCGGGATCTCGCTCCCCTGAGAAATCCCGATGAAGCTCTACCGCTCCCGCATCCCCACCATCGCCCACGCGGTCCTCGATCGCCTCGTCAACGAGGGCGACCTCGAGATCGCCGCCGAAGACCGCGAGGAGGCCGAGCGCGACCTCGTCGCGATCATGGAGACCTACCTCAAGCGCGACCAGGACCTCCGCGAGTCCGTCCGCGAGGTGATGGAGCGCAAGGGCATCCCGTACGACCAGTACGGCAAGACCCGCAACGACCTCGCCGAGCAGTGGCAGCACCCCATCGGCGACGACGTCGACCGCTACTTCGCGCGCCAGTTCATCGAGAACTTCATGATCTCGCGCTTCGTGGGCGAGGTCTTCACCGAGGATCGCGAGCTCTACAAGAAGATCCTCGACGTGCTCAAGGCCCACGACGTCGACGAGCGCGCGCTGCGCGCCGAAGCCGAAGAGCGCATCAAGAACATCCCCGAAGGGTCGGTCGAGCGTCAGGAGGCGCTGAACCGCGCGCTCAAGGAAGTCCGCAAGCGCCACGGCCTCCTGTAGAGGAAGAGCGCCGCGGCGAGGACCCGGACGTCCCCCGCGCACCCGCCCGGCACGCTCAGCGGCCGCTCCGACGCCACCCCGGGCGACTCCCCGTACGGCGGCGCCTCCTCGTCCACGCGCGGCTCGCCGCGCACGTCGAGGACCGAGAGCCACGCGCCCGAGGTCCAGACCAGCACGTCGTCGTCGTCCTCGGGCATCGCGAAGACCAGCTCCTCCTCGCTCTCCTCGATCGCGATCAGCGGGTGCATCGCCCGGGCCGGACCACCGATCGACCACGCCTCGGCACCCTCGCCGAAGCCGCTGCCAGCGAGCCAGAGGACGTCGTCCTCCAGCGCGACCGCGTCGATCGTCACGCGGTCGTCGACCTCGCCGACGAACACGGCGCGGGGGGTGGTCCCGCCGTCCGTCGTGAGGGTCCACGCGCCCGGGGCGAGCGCGATGGGGTCGATGGTGCCGTCGAACGCGACGTCGGGCTCGCCCGGCATCGTGAGGTACCCGCTCACGCCCACCTCGACCGGGCCTCCCCCCCGGGAGAGCAACACGGGCACCCGGTCGACGAGCGAGCTGGGCACGAGCGGCTCGCCGAGCGGCGCGGGCTCGTAGCCGGGCGCCCACGCGACGAGGCCGCCGCCGGGCCCCCAGCGCGCGTACCGCCCGTCGGGGCCGGTCCACGCCGCGCCGACGTCGTCGCCGGTGATCCGCGCGGGGATGGGCTCGCCCGTGACGGCGTCGACCACCTGTGCCTCCCGCCCGACCGGCCTCGCGAGCAGGTCGAGGATCGCCTCGAGGTGCCAGCTCACGTAGGTGGGCGCCTGATCGTTCGGCGGCGACTTCTCCTCGGTGACTTCGAGCGTGAAGTCGTAGGCCCCCGTCGCGGCGTAGTCCCAGTCGGTCGCCTCGCCCGGGGTGAGGTACCAGTCGGCGCCGTTCGTGACCCAGAAGCCGGGGGCCCCGCACGCGGCGGCGTAGTCGACGGCGACGTCCTCGAGGAGTGCCTCCTCGACGACGCGCTCCGTCGTCGTCCAGTTCCAGACCCACCCGATGTTGGTGGCGCCGCTGTGCAGCGACACGCCGCCGGCGAAGTCGCGGGCCCGGGCGAGGGCGCGCATCGCGCGGGTCTCGGGCTCCGAGAAGGGACCCTCGCCGGCGCCGGGCTCGTCCGGATCCCAGGCGAGCGAGTAGTTGCGGTTCAGGTCGACGTCGGCCGCGTTGAAGCGGGTCTCCGCGCGCGTGCCGTCGGGGTTGAGGACCGGCACCACCCAGACCTCGACGCCCTCGGGCGCGCCCCGCTCGGACAGGGCGCGGGCGACGGCCATGGTCACGACGATGGCGGACCCCTCGTCGCCGTGGTGCCCGCCGATCACCCGCACGGCGCGGGGCCCGTCGCCGAAGCGCGCCGCGAGGATCGGGTCGCCCTCGCGCGAGACGCCGACCTCCACGACGTGGCCCCCGAGCTCCCGCAGCGCCGCGGCGACCTCGTCGGGGTCGGGGACGCTCATCCGGACAGGAGCGGCAGCACCGCGTCCCGCACCTTCTCGAACTCGGCCTTCTCGGCGGCGGGGAGCTCGCCGGCGCTGGCCGGCAGGTCCACCGTCATCGGGTTCACGAACTTCCCGCCCACCGTGAACTGGTAGTGCAGGTGCGGGCCGGTGGAGAAGCCCGTGGAGCCGACGCGCCCGACGAGATCCCCCTGCTTCACCTTCTGGCCCTTCTTCACGAGGATGGCGGAGAGGTGCGAGTAGCTCGTCCCGTACGGCCCCTCGTGGTCGAGCTCGACGTAGTTGCCGTGCCCGCCGTGCTTGCCCGCGGACACGACGACGCCGTCCGCCACGGCGCGCACCGGCGTGCCGGTGGGGGCGCCGAAGTCGACGCCGTAGTGGGGGCGCGTCGTCTTCGCGATGGGGTGGAAGCGCTTGAGGTTGAAGCCGCTGGTCACGCGCGAAAAAGCGAGCGGCGAGCGCAAGAACCCCTTGCGACGCCCCTTCCCGTCCGGCCCGTACCACCCGACGGTCCCGTCCTTCTGCGTGTAGCGGATGGCCGTGTACGTCTTCTTGCCGTTCACGAGCTCGGCCGCGCGGATGTCGCCGTAGCGCTCGGTGCCGTCGTCGCCGACGAGGTTCTCGGCGACCGCCCGGATGGTGGCGCCGGGGAGGATCTCGGTGTTGAAGTCGACGTCGAACTCGTAGATCTTCGCGAAGGCGAGGATCGCGCCCTCGTCGAGCCCCGCGTCGTTGGCGGCCTGCCAGAGGCTGCCGCCCTCCTCCACGACCAGCTTCACCGCGCCGTCGCGGATGGTGTACGGCACGGGGATCGCGCTGGCGACGAAGCGCTCGCCCGCGCGCTCGACGCTGACCATTTGCGCGCTCCCGTGCTCGAGGCGGAGGCGCCAGGGCGCGCCCTCGCCGTCGCGCGTGTCGAGGTGGATGCGGTCGCCCACGGACAGGCGGTCCAGCTTGTTGCCCGCCGCGCGCAGGAAGGCCTCCGCGCCGAGGCGACGGAGGATGCCCCCGGCGGTGTCGCCCTCGGAGACCGTGTGCGACACGGTCTGGTAGCGGGCGACGGGCGCGGGGAGCACCTTCGCCGCCGCGGGCGACGGCTGCGGGAGGGGCTCCGGCCGCGGGTAGGCGGCGATGGCGCCGAGGAAGAGCCCGGCGACGCCGACGGTGCCGGCGAGGCGAATTCCGTTCAAGTCACGGTCCCGATGATGACGACGACGACGATCGCGAGGACGAT
Organism: Myxococcota bacterium; assembly: GCA_049322475.1. Lineage (GTDB taxonomy): Bacteria > Myxococcota_A > UBA796 > UBA796 > SXON01 > JBMOQZ01. The sequence goes on from JBMOQZ010000404.1 coordinate 6,486, forward strand.
GAGGACCCCGAGGCCGCCGCCGATCAGCAACCCCTGGAGCAGGAGCATGTTCCCGTTCTTCGCCGGCGGGGTGCGCTTCGCGCCGGGGCTGGTGCGGCCCGAGGGCAACGCGGCCGACGCCGGGGCCCGCGCGCCCGGCGTGCTGGTGGCGGCGGGGCTCGCCGGCTTGCGCGTCTGGGTGCCGGGAGGCGGCGGAGGCGGCGGCGGGAGGGCCGGCGCGCGGGGGTTCGAGTCGTCGAGGAACGCCGGGCGCGACGTCTTGTGGAGCGTCGCCTCGTCCGGGATGGGCGGGGCCGGCTGGGGGGGCGGCACCGACGCCGGCGAGCCCTCCGCCTCGTCCATCGGGACCGTCTTCCCGACCAGCCCGATGTCGTCCTTCGCGGCGGCCCGCTCCTTCGCGAGCGCCTTGGGGATGGCCTCGGCGGCCCAGCTCCGGAGGCCGGTGCCGCGGAGCATGTCCGTGGCGGCGATGAACTGACGCTCGACGGAGGCGCCGTTCGGGCGCTCCTTCGGCTCCCAGGCGAGCATCGCCCGGAGGATGGGGACGAGCTGGGCGTGTGTGCCCTGGATGACCTGGAGACGCTCCTCGACGCGTTGCTCGTGCAGGTCCTTGCGCAGCTTCGGCTGGCCGAAGACCTCGCCGCACGCGGCCTCCCACAACGTGAGCGCGAGCCCGTAGATGTCGGCCGCCGGGCTGATCTCGCCGGTCACGATGTACTCGGGCGCCATGTAGTTGAGCGTGCCGAGCACGAACTGGCCGGTGTAGCTCTCGCGCGACTCGAACCGCGCCCGCGCGACGCCGAAGTCGAGCAGCTTCACGTTGCCGCGGTCGGTGAGCATCACGTTCGCGGGCTTCACGTCGCGGTGCACGACCTTGAGCGGCTCGCCCGTGGTGGGGTGGACCGCGGTGTGCGCGCGATGGAGCGCGCCGGCGACCGCCGCGCCGAGCTCGCCGAGCGCCCGCGGCGGCGGCCGGAGCTGCATCTCGATGATGGCGGCGAGGTCGACGCCCTCGACGAACTCCATGACGACCGCGTCGCGCCCGTCGACCTTCGCGAGCTCGAGCACCTTGAGGATGTGGTCGTCCTGCAAGAGCCCGAGGAGGCGGGCCTCGTCGCGCACGCGCGACATGAACTGCTCGCCCCCCGCCTGCTCCTTCAGCAGCACCTTCACCGCGACCGGGCGCCGGAAGCCGCGCTCGCCCACCATGTCGGCGAGGTACACCGACCCGAAGGCGCCGGCGCCGATGAGGCGCTGGAAATGGAGCGAGCGCATGCTGCGCCCGACCGTATCACGCCCCTATTCGTTGATGGGGTTCATCCAGAGGGCCTCGGCCGTGAGCCCGAGCCGCGCCAGGGCGCGATCGTACCGATCGGCGGAGGAGCACTCGAACAGCAGGTCCACGCTGGCGTCGACGTGTAGCCAGCTGCCCTCCTCGAACTCCCGGTCGAGCTGGCCCGGGCCCCACCCCGCGTACCCGAGGCAGAGCAGGAAGTCCGCGTTGGCCGCCACCAGCGCGGCGAGCCTCTCCCGCGAGGCGCTCACCGCCACGTCGTTCCGGACCTGCCACCCCTCGGGCGAGCGACCGCGGAAGACGACGAACCCCGCCCCCCGTTCCACCGGCCCGCCCCACAGGACCGGGCGGTTCGCCCGCACCGGCGCGGCGCTGGCGAGGAACTCGACGACGTCGCCGAGGCGCACCTGGGTCTCCCGGTTCACCACGAGCCCGAGCGCGCCCTCCGCGTTGTGTTGCACCAGCAGGACGACCGTCCGCCGGAAGTTCTCGTCCCGCATCTGGGGCGACGAGATGAGGATGCCCGGCTCCACTAGCCCGGCACTCCGTAGTCCCGGAGCGGCTCGATCCGCGGCGCCGCCTTCCCGTTGATGACCTCCTCCGTGACGATGACCTCCTTGATGTTCTCCTGGGAGGGCAGCTCGTACATGATGTCGAGCATCACGGTCTCGAGGATGGTGCGCAGCCCGCGGGCGCCGGCGCGGCGCGACACGGCCTTCTCGGCGATCGCGCGCAGCGCCTCGGGCGTGAAGGTGAGCTTCACCTTCTCGAACTTGAAGAGCTTCTGGTACTGCTTCACGAGGCTGTTGCGCGGCTCGGTGAGGACGTGCACGAGGTCGTCGGCGCCGAGCGGATCGAGCGACGCGATGACCGGCAGGCGCCCGATGAACTCGGGGATGAGGCCGAAGCGCTCGAGGTCCTCGGTCTGCATCTGACGGAGCAGCCCCTCGGGGCGCTCGCCCTTCTCGCCTCGCTCCTGGAGGAAGCCGACCGCCTTCCGACCGAGCCGCTCCTGCACGATCCGCTCGGCGCCCTCGAAGCTGCCGCCGCAGATGAACAGGATGTTCGTCGTGTCGATCTGGATGTACTCCTGGTTGGGCAGGCGCTTGTTGCCCTTGACCTGGATGTTCGCGTTCGTGCCCTCGAGGATCTTGAGCAGCGCCTGCTGCACGCCCTCGCCCGACACGTCGCGCGAGACCGAGCTCGTGTAGGACTTCTTCGCGAGCTTGTCGACCTCGTCGATGTAGACGATGCCGCGCTGGGTCTTCTCGACGTTGTTGTTCGCGGCGTGGAACAGGTTGAGGATGATGTTCTCGACGTCCTCGCCGACGTACCCGGCCTCGGTGAGCGTGGTGGCGTCCGCGATGACGAACGGCACGTCGAGCATCTTGGCGAGCGTCTGCGCGATGAGCGTCTTGCCGGTGCCCGTCGGGCCGACAAGCAGCACGTTCGACTTCTGGATCTCGACCTCGCCCTCGCGCGAGCCGCCCGCGCGCGCGTTGACCTCGAGCCGCTTGTAGTGGTTGTAGACGGCGACCGCGATCTTGCGCTTCGCGAGGTCCTGGCCGACGACGTACTGGTCGAGGAACGCCTTGATCCGCGCCGGCGACGGCGTCTTGCCGTTGCCGACGGCGCCCGCCGTCGGGCTGCGGTTCTCCCGGATGATGTCGAGGCAGAGACGGATGCACTCGTTGCAGATGTAGACGTTCGGGCCCGCGATGATCTTCTCGACGTCCCGCTGGGGCTTGTGGCAGAACGAACAGGAAAGCCCGGCGGGGTTCGTGTACTTGGGCATGGTCTCCTCGACGGGCCACGGCGAATCGCCGATGTATTCACTCTATGTAGCGCCGACGGAGAGCGTCAACCGCGTTCGTGCGCTTGCTGTGCGAGCCGTTCCGTCCGTATCATGCGCCTCATGTCGAGCTCGGGGTCGCCGCGCGACCTCTACGCAATCCTCGGCGTCCCGAAGGACGCCTCGGCCCAGGACATCAAGAAGGCGTTCCGGGCCGTCGCGCGGGAGTGCCACCCCGACGTCGCCGGGCACGACGCCGCGAAGCTCGAGCGCTTCAAGCGGGCGAAGGACGCCTACGAGACGCTGTCCGACCCCGCGGCGCGCGCGCGGTACGACCGCCGCGGGCAGCCCCGGACGGGCCCGTTCGTCGGCTCGCACTGGGCGCAGGGCGGCGTCCGCGTGAACACCGGGGGCCCGCCCCCCTCCTCCAAGGCGACGAACGACCTCGACCTCGAAGACATCTTCAACGACTTCGGCGGCGTCGACTTCGGGTTCGGCGGCCCCACGCGCGGCCAGCCCGCCAGCACCCCGCAGCCTCCGCCGCGCACGCCCCCGCCCCCCAAACGCGAGCCGCCCCGCCCCCAGCCGGGTCGCGACCTCTCGGTGGCGGTCGACGTGCCCTGGGAGGTGGCCGAGCGCGGCGGGACCGTGACCGTCGCCTACCCGCGCCTCCGCCGCGCCGAGGACGGCCACACCCTCTACAACTACGACGAGCTCTACGACCTGAAGGTCCCGCCCGGCACGCGGCACGGCCAGACGCTGCGCGTGGAGAAGATGGGCGACGCCGGGCTCCACGGCGGCCCCTACGGCGAGCTCGTCTGCGACGTGAAGGTCGTCGGCGCCCCCCCGAAGGATCCGGGCCGCATGAAGATGCCCGGCCGCGAGGACCCGTCCCACGGGCCCAACGGCGAGCTCCGCGTCGACATCGGCGTCGCCGAGGCCATCCTCGGCGGGCGCGTCACCGTGCAGACGCCCGCGGGGCCCGTCCGCGTCTCGATCCCCGCCGGCACCTCCAGCGGCACGCGCATGCGCCTGCGCGGGAAAGGCCCGCCCGGCGCGGACGGCGCCCCCGGCGACCTCGTCGCCGAGCTTCGCATCGTCGTCCCGAAGGACCTCGACGAGGAGTCGCGACGCCTCATCGAGCGCTTCGCCGAGCTGAACCCCACGCCCGGCGACTGACCTACGGCGCCTCCATCAGCTCGGTGGAGACGTCTTCCAGCGCCGACTCCGTCCGGTAGCGGACCCGGTGGCGCAGCTCGTCGTCCTCGCCCGCGGGGGTCACGGCCCAGCCGTACAGGCGCGCGTCCACCTTGTCGGTCTCGATCATCCGGCCCATGCCCGTGACGTGCAGGCCGTCGCCGAACCCGGCGCCCTCGAGATCGTCGTGCGTCGTGACGAGCTGGTCCTCCCAGTCCTCCGCCTTGCTGTGGCTCCGCACGATCGCCACGCAAGGGTACTCCTCGCAGTCGACGGCCACGATCTCGGCCTCGGGGATCGCCGCGACGCGCTCGCGCAGGAAGGCCTCGAAGCCCTCGGGCTTCCACACCGTCGGGACGTCCGCGGGCCACTCCTGGGCGACGCCCTCGTGGCGACGGAGCTGGCCGGACACCAGCGCCTTCTCGAGCTTCGCCCGCGCGAGCTCCCGCTCGAGCTGGGCGACGCGCTCCTGCGGCGGCGTGGCGGGCGACTCCCCGGCGACGGCGGGCGCGTCCTTCTCGCGCTTCTCGCCGACGACGCGGGTGGTGCCCGCCTTCACCTCGATCGGCGCGGCGTCGGCGGGCTTCATCCACGCGACGCCCTCCAGCACGGTGACGGTGACGACGGAGCCGGCGAGCGCGGCGATCAGGGCCTTCTTGTCCATGTCGGTGACCTCCGCCCCTGCTCCACGCGGGCGACCCGCCGGCGGTTCCACGGTGATCGAAACTTTTCCGTCGACCTCGACGACGACGTCGCCGGCGAGCACCTCGGCGCGCCCCTCGACCCGCTCCGTCCCGGCGACGAGCACGCGCGCCGGCGCCGGCCGGAGGAGGAAGAGGGCGAGCGCCGCGGCGGCGACCCAGCCGGTCCAGCCCCAGCTCCGGCGCGGACGGGGGACCTCGCGCGGCAGATCGCGGATCCGGCCCCCGAGCGCCTGCATGCGTGCCCACCTCGCGGCGAGCGCGGGGTCGCGGGCGATCCGCTCGCGCAGCGCGGCGGCCTCGTCGAGGGACAGCTCGCCGTCGAGCAGGCGGGAGAGGTCGTCGCTCATCGGCAGAGCTCCACGAGGCGGTTGCGGGCGCGGTGCAGGCGGGACTTCACGGTGCCCTCGGGCACGCCCTCGGACGCGGCGATCTCCTCGACCGAGAGCTCGTACAGGTGATGCAGCACGACGACGCGGCGGTGCGCCTCGGGCAGCGCCGCGAGCGCCTCCTCGAGGTCGCCGGTGACGGGCGCGAGCGCCGGGAGGGCGTCGACGTCGTCGTCGGTGGGCTCGCCCCGGACGAGCCGCCGGCGGTGGCGGTCGACGAGGTGGCGGTGGGTGATGCGCGTGATCCAGGTGGACACCCGCGCGGGGCCCCCCTCGTCGAACGACGGCAACGCGCGCAGCACCTTCTCCCAGGCCTCCTGGTAGGCGTCCTCGGGCTGCGGGTCGAGCCGGGCGCACAACGCCCACACGAGCCCGCTCCAGCGGGCGACGGTGTGGTCCGGGTCGAGCGCGAGCATCCGGCGAGACTACACGCGCGCCGGGCCCCGCGGGTTCCACTCAATCCAGCCCGGCGAGCCCCCTCGCCAGCTTCACCCGCGCCTCCCAGTCCGTGGTCCGCTCCAGCACGACGCGCTGCGCCTGGGGCGAGCCCGCGCCGTGCATGCACTCGATGCGGAAGGGCACGGCGCCGCTCCCGTACGTCATGTACTCCACGAGCCGGAGGAGCTTCGCGCGCTCGATCGGGAAGATGGCGGCCAGCGCCGGGTCGCGCTCGACGTCCTCCACCGACGGCATCGTCGCCATCGCGCCCCCCGCGAGGTCCTCGGCGATGCGGCAGATCTCGTACGGCAGGCGCGTGACGTTGTGCTTGCACACGTTGGCGAGCGTCGCGTCCACCTGCCACACCCCCGCGTCGTGGCGCTTGCTGCGTTGGGAGGCGGCGAGCCCCACGCCGTGGATGGTCTCGGTGAGGTGCACCATCTCGACCAGCTTGTCCCGCACGTGCGACGCGCCGCGCACGCCGTGGGCGGTGGCGAGCGCCGCGCTGGCGCCGATCAGGACGTCGAGGTTGCCCGGCTTGCACCCGCCGTAGCTGGCGCGGTGGTACCCGGCGAACACGTCCACGAGCGTCGCGCACGGGCCCAGCTGCCCGTCGAGGAACACGCGCTCGTTGGGCACGAACACGTCCTCGAACAACACCACCACCTCCTGCCCGCCGAAGCGCGCGTTGCCCGCGTCCGGCCCGCCCTTCCGCTCGTCCGAGGGCTGCCGCCCGAGCACCATCCGCACGCCCGGCGCGTCCACCGGCATCGCCACCGCCACGGCGAAGTCCTCCTCGCCCGGGCGCAGCGCCTGGCCGGGCATCACGAGGATCTGGTGGGAGTTGGCCGCCCCCGTCTGGTGCAGCTTCGCCCCGCGCACGACCACGCCGTCGGCGCGGCGCTCCACGACGCGCAGGTACTGGTCGGGCTGCGCCGTCGGCCGCTTGCTCCGGTCGCCCTTCGGATCGGTCATCGCGCCACACACGACCTCGTCGCGCGCCTGCACGCCGCGCAGCCACGCCACGAACCGCGCGTGCGCGTCGGCCCCGGCATCCCAGGTCGCGACGAAGAGCGCGTTGATCCCGTCCATCCCGACGCAGCGCTGGAAACACGTCCCCGTCAGGCGCCCCAGCACCCGCTGCAGCTCCACCTTCCGCACGAGGTCCTCCGGCGCGCGGAACAGGTGGGTGAACCGGTTGACCGGCCCCGGCAGGACGTCCGACTCCGCCACGGCGAGGTGCCGGTGCTCCGGGTCGTGGGCCAACGCGTACGTCATCGCGACCGCGTTGATGCTCGGCCGCACCTTCGGGTGATCGACCGGGTCGCGGACGCGCTCGCCGTCGACCCAGAGGTTCAGCTCGCGTTCGCGGAGGGAGGCGAGGTAGGCGTCGGAGGTGCGCATCCTCCCCGCATAAACCGGCGCGCGGGCCGGGGGTACGGACGCCCCGACTGCAAGACTTCGCGGCGACAGTCGTGCCGAATGCAACAATCGCGCCGCGCGCCACGAACAAACGCCGATTATTCATGATGCTCCGCCCGCGTCCGGGCCAATTGTTGCACTGGATCCAACTGTAGGGGCTTCGCGTTGCACTGGGAGGCTCTGTAGTCAGGGCCCGAACGCCTCCGGCCCGCAAACGTAGACGACTCCTCCCTCCCATTGCCATCCGGCCCCGACGAGCAGCGTGTCCGCCCCGCCCCAGGACGCGCTCGCCACCGCGGTGCCGGCGCCGTCCCCGGGCACCCCCTCGAGGAGCGCGCGTGTCCCCCCGAAGAACCCGTACACCCGCCCGGCATCCGGGGAGTACCCCGTCGCCCCGGCGAACGCGTCGTCGAGACCGTCCCCGTCGAGGTCCGCGCCTCCGTGGACGGCCTCCCCGAAGAGCTCGTCCGCGCCCTCGCCGAGGAGCTCCGTCCCCACGTCCGCGACCGATTGGACGCCCTCGGGCATCCCCTCCACGAGCCAGGCGCCGCCGCGCACGGGGTCCGCGACGTCGGACTCCGCCTGCTTCCCGGCGATCGCCCGCCCGAGGACGACCTCCGCCGAGCCGTCGCCGTCGGTGTCCCCGGCGCGTGACAGGGAGGAGCCCAGCAGCTCGTCGGAGCTGCTCCCGACGAGCCGGGCCGTCGTCTCGTCCAACGCGGCACCGGCGACGACGTCGGCGCTCCGGAGGAAGTACACGGCGCCCGGAGACGCGGACGCCTCGCCCTCCGCTCCGTCCGCGGGCGCCCCCAGGATCACGTCTTCGGCGCCGTCGCCGTCCAGATCGCCGGCGAACGCGACGGCGCCCGGCGCACCCCTGCCTTCGGCGGCGCGGATCTCCGACCCGGAGACGTCGGAGAGGTTCGCGGCCCCGGGGAGGCCTCCGCCGGGGACGAACCACACGACCCCCGGCCCGCCGCTGATGGTGAGCAGATCCGCAATCCCGTCCCCGTCGAGGTCCGCGCCCGCAGCGACGGCGAACCCCACGTACTCGTACCGCTCCGTCCCCGTGAGCCACACGTCCGCACGCTCGGCGGACATGTCCCCGAGGCCGGGGCCCCCGTACACGACGTACACGGCGCCCGTGCCTTGGGCCGTGTCAGGGAAATACGGCGCGCCCAGGATCGCGTCCCCGACCCCGTCGCCGTCGAGGTCCGCGCCGATGGTCACGCTGGCGCCGAGGCGATCGTCCTCGTGCTCGGAGATCCAGGTCGCCGTCGCCACGTCCCCGAGGAGACCGGAGCCCGTGACGGGCCCCGCAACGACGTAGACCCCGCTGCCGAAGTCCCGGCTGTAGGCGCTCGAGACGGCGACGTCGTCGACCCCGTCGCCGGTGACGTCGCCGCCGGACGCGAGCGTCCACCCCGCGTAGTCGCCCCTCTCGCCCTCCAGCACGGCCGGGCAGGGTGGCGCGGGGGCCTCGCCCGTGTCGCCCACGCCAGTGTCCTCGACCTCCGTGTCCGCGACCTCACCCGTCTCGGCCTTCGGCTCCGGCACGGCGCACGCGAGCAGGAACATGCCCGCAGCCTACACCAACCCCACCCCCAGCACCTGATCCACGTTCTCCACGAGGTGATACCGGATCTGATCCCTCAATTGGGCCGGCACGTCCCGCAGGTCGCGCTCGTTCTCCTTCGGCATCATCACCTCGGTGATCCCCGCGCGGCGCGCCGCGAGCACCTTCTCCTTGATGCCGCCCACCGGCAGCACCTTGCCGCGCAGCGTGATCTCGCCGGTCATCGCGAGGTTGGGCCGGACGGGCCGCCCGGTGAGCAGCGAGACCAGCGCCGTGTACATCGTGATGCCCGCGCTCGGCCCGTCCTTCGGGATGGCGCCCGCGGGCATGTGCAGGTGGAACTCGTGCTCGGCGAACTCCTTGGGGTCGATGCCCATGCGCGGCGACGACTCGCGCACGATGCTCATCGCCGCCTCGCAGCTCTCCTTCATCACGTTGCCGAGGCTGCCCGTGAGCTTGAGCCCGCGCGGGCCCGGCATCTTCGTGGCCTCGATGAACAGGATGTCGCCGCCGGCCTCGGTCCAGGCGAGCCCGATGGCGATGCCCGGTCGGTTGGTCCGTTCGGCCAGCTCGAGGTGGTACTTGGGCGGCCCCTGCCACTCGACGAGCATCTGCGGCGTGATCGTGACCGCCCCCGGCTCGCCCGTGACGAGCCGCACGGCGCGCTTCCGGAACAGCGACGCCAGCTCGCGCTCGAGGTTGCGTACGCCGGCCTCGCGGGTGTAACCCCGGACGATCTCCTGGATCGTGGCCTCGGGCAGCTCCAGCACCCCCTCGGGGATGCCGTTCTGCTCGACCAGCCGCGGGATCAGGTGCCGCTGCGCGATGGTGAGCTTCTCCTCCTCGATGTACCCGGAGATGTCGATCACCTCGAGGCGGTCGTGGAGCGCGGCGGGGATGGGGTCCTCGACGTTGGCCGTCCCGATGAACAACACGTGCGACAGGTCGAAGGGCACGTCGAGGTAGTGGTCCCGGAACGCGACGTTCTGCTCCGGGTCCAGCACCTCGAGCAGCGCCGACGCCGGGTCGCCACGGAAATCCGCCCCGATCTTGTCGAGCTCGTCGAGCAGGATCACCGGGTTGCGCGTGCCGGCGCGCTTGAGCGCCTGCACCACCCGGCCGGGCAACGCGCCGACGTAGGTGCGCCGGTGCCCGCGGATCTCGGCCTCGTCCTTCATGCCGCCGAGCGCGATGCGCTCGAACTTGCGGCCCAGCGCGCGGGCGATGCTCCGCCCGAGCGAGGTCTTGCCCACGCCCGGCGGCCCCACGAAGCAGAGGATGGGACCCTTCGCGTTCTTCTTGAGCTGGCGGACCGCGAGGAACTCGAGGATGCGCTCCTTGACCTTCTCGAGCCCGTAGTGGTCCTCGTCGAGCACGCGCCGCGCCTCGGCGAGATCGGTGTGGTCCTCGGTCTCGACCTGCCACGGCATCGCGACCAACCAATCGAGGTAGGTGCGCGCGACCATGTACTCCGCGGCGTCGACGTGGATCTTCTTGAGGCGATCGAGCTCGCGGCGGGCCTCCTTCTCGATGTCCTCGGGCATCCCCGACTTCGCGATCTTCTGCTCGTACTCGGCCACCTCGTCGGTGATCGCCTCGCCCAGCTCCTTCTGGATCGCCTTGAGCTGCTCGCGGAGGTAGTACTCGCGCTGGCTCGCGTCCATCGCGGCCTGCACCTCCTTCGAGATGCGCTGCGACAGGACGCCGTACTCGCGCGCCCGCTCCACGAACCAGAGCAGCTTCTCCAGCCGCGCGTCGAGCGCCGCCTCGCCGAGGAGGCCCGCGGCCTCCTCCACGGACAGGCCCAGCTGCGGCGCGAGGTGGTCGGCGAGGCGCTCCGCGCCCTGCTGCATCTGGAGCGCCTGCTCGAGCTCGGGCGGACGCTCCGGGTTGGCCGCGAAGACCTCCTTCGCGAGCTCGCGGAGCCGGCGCTCCGCCGCCTGGACGCGCTGCGGGTTGCCCGGCTGCGTCGCGAAGCGCGTCGGCTCGACCGACCACCCGAACGTGTCGTGCTCCGCGAACCCCTTGATCGCCACGCGATCGAGGACCTCGACGAGGGCGCGGACGCTCCCGTCGGGCAGGCCGAGGGTGCGCAGGACACGCGCGCTGACCCCGACCGGGAACACGTCGTCGGGCCCCGGGTTCTCGAGCCCCGCGTCCTTCTGCAGGACCAGCACGAGGTCGAGGCGGTGATCGAGGCTCGCGTCCATCGCCGCGACGGACGGACCCCGCGGCACGGTGATCGACACGATGCTGCCGGGGAACAGGAATTGACCGCGCAGGGGGACGGCGGGGAACGGCTTGGCCATGAGGGCGCCCGTCCTACCCGGACGAGACAAGGGGCGCCAATCGTTCTACGATCCCCCGCCGCCTCATGGAGTTCCCGCACCAGTTCGGCCGCTACCAGCTCCTCGAGCGCATCGCGACGGGGGGCATGGCCGAGGTGTACCTCGCGCGGAGCTTCGGGGTCGAGGGCTTCGAGAAGCGCCTCGTCATCAAGCGCATCCTGCCGGAGCTCGCGAAGAACCCGCGTTTCGTCTCGATGTTCGTCCACGAGGCGAAGCTCTCCGTCTGCCTCAACCACCCCAACATCGTCCAGGTGTTCGATCTGGGGAAGGTGGGCGACGACCCCTACATCGCGATGGAGTACATCCACGGCCGCGACCTGACCCAGGTGCTGCGCACGTTGCGACGTGACACCCGTCGCATGGACGTGGGCGTCGCCGCCTCCATCGCCGCCGCCGTCGCCCGCGGGCTAGCGTACGCCCACGCCCGCGCCGCCCCCGACGGCCGCCCGCTCCACATCGTCCACCGCGACGTCTCGCCCCACAACATCGTGGTGGGCTTCGAAGGCGACGTGAAGCTCGTCGACTTCGGCATCGCCCGCCTCGCCGGCGAGTCCGCCCCCATCGCGGAGGGCCGCCCCGGCGGCGGCAAGTTCGCGTACATGTCGCCCGAGCAGGCCGAGGGCAAGCCCGTCGACGGCCGGAGCGACCTCTTCTCGCTCGGCGTGGTGCTCTTCGAGATGCTCGCCGGCCGTCGCCTGTTCCAGGACGGGGACCCCGACGAGAAGCTCCGCGCCGTCGTGGAGTGCCGCGTCCCCGACGTCCGCGAGATCAACCCCGACGTCCCCGACGCGCTCTTCGCCATCCTCTCGCGCGCGCTCACGAAGGACGTCGGCGCCCGCTACGCCACCGCCGCCGACTTCGAGGAGGATCTGCGCGCCTTCCTCTTCGACGTCGGCTTCCGGGGCGACATGAGCCGTCGCGCCGCGCTCCTCCGCCAGCTCTTCCCCGAGGCCGTCGGCGATCGCGCCGGCGCCGAGCTCGACGCGCTCGCCGAGGACCTGCAGGCGCTCCAGGGCGGCGGCCCGCCCGAGCCCTCGCAGTCGAGCATCCCCGACACCGGCCAGACCGGCTCCGACGACCGCCCCATCCGGCTGCTCGCCCAGCGCGGCGAGCTCCGCAACGTGGCGGTGCTCGTGCTCGAGGTCAACGGGCTCACCGACCTCTCCGCGCGCGCCGACGCCGAGGAGATCGCGCGCCTGCACTACCGGATGCTGCGCATGGCCCGCGGCATCATCGACCGCATGGGCGGCGTCGCCGGCCGCTTCGACGACGACACGCTCGTCGTGTTCTTCGGCCTCCCGCGCACCCTCGGCGACGACCTCGACCGCGCGCTCACCGCCGCGCGCGAGTTCCACCGGCTCGCCCAGCGCCTCCGCAAGCGCGGCCTCGCCGTGGAGTTCGCGATCGGCGTACACATCGGCGAGCTGACGGCGACCCCCCAGGGCAAGCGCTTCCGCTACGCCGCCCGCGGCGACACGCTGAAGCAGGCCGTGCGCCTCGCCTACGCGGCCGAGCCCGGCAACACGCTGGTGAGCGACAAGGTCGCGGCCCTCGCCGGCGATCGCTTCCCGTTCGACCGCGGCCCGGAGCTGCGTCGCAAGGGCGCCCGCGGCGGGCGGCCCACGTTCGTGCTCGCCGGCGGGCGGCGACCGGGCGTGCGCGGCGCGGCGGGGCGCTGGTTCCGGCGCGGCGAGGAGCTCGACGTGCTCCGCGACGCCGTCGCGGCCCTGCGCGAGGGGCAGGGCGCGCGCATCGCCGTCGCGGGCGACGCGGGCATCGGGAAGTCGAGGTTGTTCCGCGAGCTCCACGACCTCGCCGGCCGGCGGAACATCCCCGTGTACCACGGGCGCGCGGTGCCCTTCGGCAACGACCGCCCGCTCCCCTGCACCCGCGACTTCGTGAGCGACGTGCTCGGCATCCACGCCGACACCGGCGTCGCCGGCATCCGCGAGCGGCTCGCCCGCCTCGCGGAGCTGGGCCTCGACGAGGGCGACGTCGCGACGATCGGCTCGCTCTACGCGATGGAGCTCGGCGAGCGCCGCGAGCCCGGCCGCGAGGCGATGTTCGCCGCCGCCGCGCGGCTGTTGCGCGGGCTCGCCGCCGACGGGCCCGTGATCGTGCTGCTGGAGGACCTCCAGTACATCGACACGCTCGAGCGGGACCTCTTCGACACGCTGCTCCGCGCCGCCGAGGGCGAGCCCATCCTGCTCATGGCGAGCTGGCGCGGCGCGGTGCCGGGGGACTTCCGCGGCCGGCTGCGCGAGGTCCAGCTCGGGCCCCTCGCCCCGGACCAGGTCATCGCGATGGCGGCCGACCTGCTCGGCGCGGCGCGGCTCGGGCCCGACCTGACGCGGCTCGTGCACCGCACCACCGAGGGCAACCCGCTCTACGTCGAGGAGGTCATCAAGGCGCTCCACCAGGCGGGCCGCATCTTCCACGAGGGCGACACCGCGCGCCTGCGCGACCCGCACCTCGACCCGGGCCTGCCGCCCAACCTGCAGGGCCTCATCGCCGCGCGCATCGACAGGCTCGAGCCCGCCGCGAAGGGCGCGCTCCAGGTGGCGGCGGTCCTCGGCCCCAGCTTCTCGCCGCAGCTCCTCGGCGCCGCGGTGGGCGCGGAGGAGCCCGCCCTGCTCATCGGCGAGCTCGTCCGCGCCGGGCTCGTCGTGCCCGAGAGCCGCAGCCCCGAGACCGCCTACGCCTTCGCGAGCGTGCTCATCTGGGAGAGCGTGCTGCGCGGCATCCTCGGGATCCAGCGCCGCGAGTTCCACCGCATGGTCGCCGGGGGGATGGAGCGCGTCTACGGCGACCGCATCGACTCCGTCGGCGAGGCCTACGCCGGCCACTGCCACGCCGGCGGGCGCGTCCGGGACGCCTCCGCCGCCGTGCTCCGCGCGGGCGACGAGCACCGGCGCGCCCAGCTGCTCGAGCGCGCGCTCGAGTGCTACGAGCGCGGCATCCGCTGGATGCGCGACGCCCACCCGCCCGACGTCCGGCTCGACGCCCTGCTCCACCTGAACGCCGGCGAGGTCGCCTCGCTGCTCGGGCGTCCGCGGGCGGAGGGCTTCCTCCAGGTCGCGCTCGACATCGTCGCCGAGGGCGGCCCCGCGGATCAGGAGGCCCGCGCCCTGTGCGCGCTCGGCCAGATCTACGTGGGGCAGGGCAAGGCCGCGCTCGCCCGCGCCCACCTCGACGCCGCGCTCGCGCTCGCCCGCCGCCTCGGCGATCCCGCGTTGCAGGTGCGCTGCCTCGAGTCGATGGGCACGCTCGCGCTGGACGAGGGCCGCGTGGAGGAGGCGCGCGCCCGCTACGAGGAGGGCCTCGCCGCCGCGGGCGAGGACCGCGCGCTCGGCGCCCGCATGTTGCTCGGCCTCGCGAACCACGCGCTCCGGCGCGACGAGGGGGCCAGCGCCCTGAAGCTGCTCGAGCAGGCGCTGCCCTACGCCGAGGAGGCGGGCGACCGCATCCTCGCCGGCCGCATCGTCAACAACGTCGGCATCGCCCACTTCGACGCCGGCCGCTACGGCGACGCCCTCGCCGCCTTCCGCCGCGCGCTCGCGATGCGCCAGGGCCTCGGGTACCGGATGGGCGAGGTCGTCAACCTCCACAACATCGGCGACGCGCTCTTCCGCATGGGCGAGCTCGCGCACGCCTACGCCAGCTTCGAGCAGAGCCGCGACCTCGCCCGCGAGTCCGGCTGGGAGCGCGGCACCGTCATGAACGACGTGTTCCTCGCCTACCTGCGCGGGCTGCGCGGCGAGAGCGTGGCCGTCGAGCTCGAGCGCGCCGGCCAGGCCGCGGCCCGCCTCGGCGACCGCGAGATCGCCATCCAGGCCCGCTGGTTCCTCGCCCGCCTCTTCGTCATGAAGCGAGACCCCGCCGGCGACCGGCTGTTGCGCGCGGTGGAGGCCGAGGCCCGCGCCGCCGGGCTCGCGGGGCTGGCGCGACAGATCGCCGAGGGGGCCTGAAGGAGAGAGGGCGGGTGGGGGCCGGGATTCCGTTGGACGGCCCGCGGTGTTCCGAGACAGGCCTGTCGCCACCGCGTTCGGCGAGAATGGGAGTCGGAACCGTCGACGCGCGCGGCGATGCTCGTGGGGACGTGCGCCGAGCCAGGTCGCGACACAGGTCGACGCCCGCGGGGATGCTCGTGGGGGCGGGCGTCCCGCCCGCCCCTCCGTGGCCCTGATGGGGCCGTGGCCCCGATGTCCATGGGGCCGACGCGCGCGACGACGCTCGTGGGGACACGCGTCCGACCCACGTGGGTGGCCACACCGGCCGACGCCCGCGGGGATGCTCGTGGGGGCGGGCGTCCCGCCCGCCCCTCCGATCCCCAACGACCCGCGTGGGCGGTGCGCCCCCCAACGTCGGGCGACCGACGAGGGCGGACGGTGGACCACGACGCGTTCGAGGTGGCTGACCGACCACGCGGACGGCCGCGCCGCATCCTGGCGGACCACGATCTCCACCGCGAGCTGGGTCACGCCTCGGTCGAGGAGTACGCCCGCGTCGTGCTCGACCTCGAGGGCCGCCGGGCCCGGGACCTGCTCCGCATCGGGCGCAAGCTCCCAATGCTTCCGGAGCTCGCGGACGCGATGGCGGCCGGCGACCTCGATTGGACGAAGGCGCGCGAGCTGGTGCGCGTCGCCACACCTTCCAACGTCGCCGCCTGGGTGGCGCGGGCGAAGGCCCTCACCTCTCGCGAGCTCGAGCGCGAGGTGGCGCACACGCACGTGGGCGAGCCGCCGCCCGACGGCGAGCCCGCGCGCGCTCCGTGCCGCCGGCGTGTGTCGTTCGAGATGGAGGCCGCCGACGCGGAGGTGCTGTTCGAGGCCCTCCGGGTCGCCCGCGCCCGCGCGGGGGAGGAGCGCGGCGACGTCGAGGACGGCGCGCTCCTCGCCGACGTGGCGCGGCGCTTCCTCGCCGCCGATCCGCCCGACGGCGCGGCGAGCGAGGAGATCTACAAGGAGGTGATCGTGCGGTGTGACCGCTGCAGCGAGGTCCACGCGCACGACGCGGAGGTCTCCGACACCGTCGCGGGCGAGGCGGCGTGCGACGCGCTGGTCGTCGACATGCGCCCCGGGCCGAAGCAGGGGCACGTGACACACAAGCTCCCGCCTTCGGTGCGGGAGCGCGTCCTCTTCCTCGACGGCGGCCGCTGCACCGTCCCCGGGTGCCAGCATCGCAGTTGGTTGCAGATCCACCACCTGCTGGATCGCGCGCTCGGGGGAGACCACCACCCGTGGAACCTCACGTCGATCTGCTTCGTGCATCACCGGATGGTGCACGACGGCGTGCTCGCGATCTGGCGGGACGCCGAGGGTCGCATCGTCGTGCAGGACCGGAGCGGGGTGCGGCGCGCGCCCCACGTGGGTCGGCGGGATCCCGCGGGGATGTCGATCGTGCCGCCGGTCTGGCCGCCCATGAGGCTGCCCGGCGGCGGACTCGCCGCGGGCCCAGAGCCGGGCGACCCTCCCCGCCGCCCGCCCGCGGCCCCTCCGATGTAGCCGCCATGGGCCGCGCGTCCGACCGCGCCTCGGGGAGCCGCGTGTGGGCCCGGGACGGCCGTCTCGGCCTTCGTGCCCGCGCGACACCCCGGCCTGCGATACGCTGGCCCGCCATGCGCGTCCTCGCCCCCCTCGCCCTGCTCCTGCTTCAAGGCTGCAAGTCCTGCGCCGAGGCGGACGACTACACCCGGCTCTACCACACCGAGCCCATCGCGCCCGGCCTCGACGAAGGCGAGGTCCGCGCGCTCGAGCACCTCGGCCCCACCCTCGTCGAGAAGGGCGTGAACTTCTCGGTGTTCGCGGGCCGCGCCGAGCGCGTCGATCTGTTGCTCTTCGACGACCCCGACGCGTCCGAGCCGATCCAGCGCTGGGAGATGTCCAGCTTCGACGGCGTCTGGAACCTCTACGTCGAGGGCGTCGGCTCCGGAACCATGTACGGCTACGTGGCGTGGGGATCCAACTGGCCCTTCGACGCGGACTGGTACTGCGGGAGCCAGCGCGGCTTCGTCGCCGACGTCGACGAGCACGGCAACCGTTACAACCCCAACAAGCTCCTGTTCGACCCCTGGTCGCGCGCGCTCACGCGCGACCACGACTGGCTCGCCGGCTCGGCCGGCACGGGCGAGAGCCGCCGCGCCCAGTGCACCTGGGGCGCCGCCGCCAAGAGCGTCGTGATGGAGAGCAAGTACGAGTGGAGCGAGGGCGAGGCCGCGTGGCGAGCGGCCCGCGCCGACGGCACGGCCCACGGGTGGAACGAGCTCATCCTCTACGAGGCCCACCCGAAGGGCCTCACCGCCAACGGCCGCGAGGACGTGGATCACCCCGGCACCTTCCGCGGCATCGGCGAGATGGCGTCGTACTTCTCCGCCCTCGGGATCACCGCGGTGGAGCTGTTGCCCGTCCACGAAAAACCCCTCGACGGCGGCTACTGGGGCTACAACAACGTCAGCTTCTTCGCCCCCGAGCTGACGTACTCCGCGGACTGGGAGTACGGCGGCCCCCCCGAGGCCGTGATCGACGAGTTCAAGTGGATGGTCGATCAGCTCCACCAGCAGGACATCGAGGTGATCCTCGACGTGGTCTACAACCACACGGGCGAGGGCGGGCTCTGGCGCGACAAGATCTACACCGACGACTCGCCCAGCGACGCCGACGCCGTCTACGACGCCTACAACCTCGACACGGTCGAGGCCGCCACCATCTTCCACTTCCGCGGCCTCGACAATTGGGCGTACTACGCGTTGTCCGAGGACAACCAGACCTACTGGAACAACACCGGCGTCGGCAACGAGACGCGGCCCAACTACGCGCCCGGCCGGCGCATGGTCATGGACTCGCTGCACTTCCTCGTGGAGGAGCTGCACGTCGACGGCTTCCGCTTCGACCTCGCCGGCATCCTCGGCGAGCGCGACGAGGACTACAACAACTGGGACGACCCCGCGAACACCGTGCTGCAGGACATCATCGACGACCCGGTGCTGCAGGCGTACAACACGCGCATCATCGCCGAGCCCTGGACCGCCGGCGGGAGTTACACCTCGATCGGCGCCTTCCCGGCCAGCTCCAACAAGGACGGCACCGGCTGGGGCGAGTGGAACGCGAGCTTCCGCGACTGGTGGCGCGAGATCGTCAACGACGACGACTGGACGATGAACTCCGCCGAGAACGGCATCGACGGCGGCGGCGTCATCACCGGCTCCTACGACCGCTACGCCTGGAACGGCCGCAAGCCGTACCACACCACGAATTTCGTGACCTCCCACGACGGCTTCACGATGTACGACCTGCTCTCCTACGACGAGAAGCAGAACCTCTGCAGCGTGCTCAACCCCACCTGCTGCGACGACCCCTACTCGGTGTGGTGTGACACCGACTCGGGCGAGAGCAACAACCGCTCGCGCGACTGGGGCATGGACGCCGAGGGGTTCAAGCGCCAGCTCATGCGCGACTTCTTCGTCGGCATGATGATCTCCCACGGCACGCCGATGATCCTCGGCGGCGACGAGTGGCTGCGCACCCAGTACGGCAACAACAACGCCTACTCCACCGCCGCCGACAACGAGTGGAACTGGTTCCGCTGGGGCGAGTGGCAGGCGCAGGACGAGCGCTGGCGCATGTTCGACTTCGTGTCGAAGATGACGCGCTTCCGCCTCGACCACGCCTACGCGCTCTCGCCGCTCGAGTGGGGCGCCGGCATGCCGCTGGCGTGGAAGGACGCGACCAACTCGGGCGATCCCGACTGGTCGAGCCGCCACCTGATGATGCACTACTACGACGACGACGGCACCTGGGAGGAGCCCGAGCTCGCGATCCTGATCAACATGGAGCGCTCCGACGTCACGTTCACCCTTCCGTCCGGCCGCACCTGGGGCCGCGTGGTGGACACCCAGGAGTACTTCGACGGCGAGACCTACCTCTCCGAGGCCGGGATCGACACGCGCGTGACGGGCAACTACTGGACCGAGCCCACCGTGATCTCCGACGGGGTGTACACCGTGCCCGGGTCCACCATCGTCATCCTGGAAGAGCAGTGATCCTCGCGCTCATGTCGGTCGCCTTCGCCACCGACGTCGGTGGCTACCTCCGGGTGATGACCCGCCCCGACTTCGAAGGCGGCGACGGGCGGCTCGGCTACTGGAACCTCTACGGCCGCCTGCTCAACGAGGGGCCCTACGCCGCGCTGGAGTTGCGTCAGGACGTGCTCGCGCCCGAGCCCGGCAGCGACGAGCCCTGGACCGACCTGCACGCGAAGATCGAGGGCGGCACCATCGGCTCGGCCGACGCCGGCAACGGCAGCCTCGCGTACCTCCGTCTCTCCCAGGTGTACGTCCAGGCCGGCAACATCGGGCTCGCCGGCGTGACCTGGCGCCTCGGCACGCTCGAGTCCACCTTCGGCGACCTCGGGCTCTACGACATGCGCCCCGCGCAGGTCCTCACCGACGCCGTGGGCGGCGGCCTGCGCTGGCAGACGCGCGCGGCCGACGTGATCCTCGGCGTCGGCGACGCCGGTTACAGCATCCGCGGCGCCGAGTACACCACCGTCCTCACCGCCGGCGGCACCGCGCGCGTGTCGCTCGGTCGCCACCTCGAGGTGGGCGCCGGCGGGCAGTTCTGGCACGAGCCCGAGGTGGTCGGCAACCGCTACGCGCCCCACACCACCCCGGAGCTGGCCTACGAGGACTACGTCCGCGGCGAGGTCGTCGAGCGCTACGCCGACGCCAACCCCGACCTCTCCACGTTCCCCGACCCGGAGCCCACCTCCGCGCAGAGCTGGAAGGCCGTCGGTTACCTCGGCTTCGGCAACCTCGGCCCGCTGAAGTGGAACAACCTCTTCGCCAACTACCTGTTGCGCCACCCCGACAACTTCGTCGAGGAGAGCTACGCCGGCGAGACCTACACCCTCTACGTGAAGGAGCTGACCGACGAGCGCACCCAGCTCAACGTCGGCAACGAGCTGCAGCTCGTGGTGTTGCCCGAGCGCCTCGACGTCGCCTGGGGGGTGTTGTACGGGCGGCACGAGGACGGCGACAACGACGTCGCGCCCAGCGACGACGACCGCACCTTCTACTCCACCGTGCTGCGCGCGCAGGTGTACCTGACGCCCGGCGTCCACCTGCTCGCCGAGGGGAGCGTCGCGAAGGAGATCTCCCACAACGGCAACGCGTACCGCAACCACGTCGACTCCATCTTCGAGAACGCGGGCGGCGAGCCCGACGCCGAGGGGCTCGAGTACGGCGACGACGACGAGCGCGACACGCTGCAGGGCAAATTCGGGGTCGTGCTCAACCCGCTCGGCCCCGGCATCTACACACGCCCGTCGCTGCGGCTGCTCTACGGAATCCAGCACTCCTCCCAGAACAACGCGTTCGGGAACAGCTTCGTCGAGACGCTCGACCAGTACGACGACTTCGGGAACGTCGAGCGACACGTGCACAGCGTCGTGGCGCTGGAGGCGGAAGCATGGTTCTAGGCCTCGCGCTCGGTTGGGCGTGTATCACCGGGCACGAGCCCGTGCGGGCGACCCAGCCCACTCCCGTCACCGTCGTCCCGGTCGTCGAGACGCTCGACGAGGCGCCCGCGCAGGACGCGCCCGAGCGGCTCGACCGCGCGCTGCTCGAGGCGCTCTTGGCGCGCAACCTCCAGCCCACGTTGCTCGAGCCGTCGCGGTACATCGAGGGCTTCAGCGCCCGGCGCGACACCCAACGCCGCGTCGAGTTCCTCGCCGAGCCGGGGCTCGTCCTGCTCGTGGAGAACGAGGCCGCGTACTACTCCCAGCTGTCCGGCAAGTACCGTTGGACGGTCACCACCACGCTGACGCTCTCGCCGTCGGGCCTCGCCGACACCTTCGAGACGCCGGTGTTCCTGCAGTACCACCACGAGCGCGCGCCCGAGGCCGTCGCCGCCGCCGCGCCGGTCATCGCGCGCCGGGTTGGGCTCCTGCTCGACGAGTACCTCGCCGCCCCATGATCTACCTGATCCTCGTCGATCGCTTCGTGAACGGCGACCCCGCCAACGACGGCGCGATCGACCTCGCCGACCCCGCCGCCTTCCACGGCGGGGATTTGCGCGGCGTGATGGAGAAGCTCCCGTACCTCGACGACCTGGGCGTCGACACCATCTGGCTCACCCCCATCACGCGGATGCGCACCACGCCTTTCTACGGGCACGGCGCGTTCCACGGCTACTGGGTGGAGGACCTCTTCAAGGTCGAGCCCCGCTTCGGCGGCGAGGACACCGTCCGGGCGCTCTCCGACGAGGTGCACCGCCGCGGCATGCGGCTCGTGCTCGACATGGTCTACAACCACGTCGCGCCCGAGGGCCAGCTCACGAAGACCCACCCCGACTGGTTCCACGGCCGGGGCAGCATCCAGAATTGGAGCGACCCGGTCGAGGTCGTGGAGGGCCAGGTCCACGGCCTCCCGGACCTCGCGCAGGAGAACGAGGCCGTCTACGAGCACCTGCTCGCCGCCACGCTGAAGTGGCTCGCGCTCGCCCGCCCCGACGGCCTGCGCGTCGACGCCGTGCGCCACCTCCCGACCTCGTTCCTCGCGCGGCTCGACGCCGACCTCGAGGGGCGGGTGCCCGAGGGCTTCCAGCTGTTGGGCGAGGTCTTCGACGGCGACCCCCTCGTCGTGGCGAAGACCCAGCGCGAGGCCAAGCTCGACGCGGTGTTCGACTTCCCGCTGCACTACGCGATGGTGGACGTGTTCTGCCACGGAAGGCACCCGGGCGCGCTCGGGGCCGTGCTCTCGCTCGACGACGCGTACGACGACCCCGGGGGCCTCGTCACCTTCCTCGACAACCACGACACGCCCCGCGTCCTCACCGCGTGCGGCGGGCAGGTGGACCGGGTGTGGGACGCGTTGCGCTTCCAGTTCGCAGTGCGGGGCACACCCCAGATCACCTACGGCACCGAGGTGGGGCTCACCGGGGCGAAGGAGCCGGAGAACCGCGGCGACATGCGCTTCCCGATGACCGCCACCGGCGACCTCGTCCGCGCCCTCGCGAAGGAGCGTCGCGACCACGTGGCGCTGCGCGAGGGCGAGACCCGCCACCTCGCGCTGGACGACCGCTTCTACGCCTTCGCCCGCGTCACCGACGGCGAGGCGATGCTCTTCGCGATGAACCGCGGCGACGCCCCGCGCGTGGTCGCCGGCGTGGAGGTGCCCCCGAAGCAGGTGGTGGTCACCCCCGTGAAGTCGGTGCCGCCCGTGGGGACGGCGAAGGTGCGCATCAAGGTGAAGAAGGCGCCCACCGAGCGCCACGCGCAGCTCCTCCTCGTGGGCGCCGGCGAGATGTTCGGCCACTGGGACCCCGCGAAGGGCATCGCGCTCCCCGCGACGCTGGAGCTCCCCCGCGAGGTGTACGCCTACAAGCTCGTCGTGCGCCACGCGGACGGGCGGATCGAGTGGGAGGAGGGCGACAACCGGTACCTGCTGCCGGAGAAGGGCGTCGTGAAGCTGACGTGGCGGGGGAAGGGGCCATGATCCGAGACATGCCGAACGGCTTCGGCCCCGGGCGCTTGATGGGGCTCGACGACCTCGTCGCGTCCAAGCGCGCGGCGGGGCGGCTGAAGGACCTGCTCGCGCTCGCGGAGCTGGAGGCGATTCGGGATCGGCGGTGAGGCGAACCGGGAGTCAGAAGGGGCCGAAGATGATCTCGATGCCGTCCGAGCGCTCGAGGATCAGATCGGGGGCGCCGTCGCCGGACACGTCGGACGCGCCCGGGGTGACCGCGTCGTAGTGGACGTGGTCTGCGGTGAGCTCGACCTCTCCGCCTTCCGCCAAATCCGAACCGGCGATCAGGAGCGTGCGCATCAGGTCAGGCGGGTTCGGATCGGACCCGTCAGAAAGAGCGATATCGTCCTTTCCATCTTCGTCGAGGTCGCCTATGCGGGCGAAGGACCGATAGTTGTGGTCGTCCACCGTCAAGTCTGCGTTGGGCAGAAGGGTGGGGCCCTCGATCCCCGGGCCGAAGATGATCCAATGACTCCCATCATGAATGACGACGTCGGACACGAGATCCGAGAGACCGTCGCCGTTGAGATCCCCCGCCACGCCAATGGTGGCATTAGAAAAGTCAGCTGCAGCGACGGAGATCCCTATCGCCTCGATTTCGAAGCTTCCTCCGACAGCGAGATCGGATCCCCAGACCACGAGCAGCGCTTCGTCGAGACCGACCCAGAGATCGCCCATGCCATCGCCGTCGATGTCACCCGCAGTACCGCGATTGTAGTCGCCGTCCTCCCGCAAGATGATGTCGGCATCGCTCTCGCTGAATGCCGACCCAACGGCTTGTAGCGTTGCTCCAAGGAATATTGTCTCGCGCCACTCCCCTGCGTCCACATCCAAAACGGCAACGAGCAGCTCCGCGCCACCATCTCCATCCATGTCGTCGAGCGCGACCGGCTGAAGCGGCGTGGCGTCCCCGTCGTAGCATCCCGCCTCGTACAATCGGTCTGCCTGCTCGGGACCGAGAAGGCCAGTCGCGAGCATCTCGCCCCAGTAGAGCCAGACCGACGACGTGCTGTACACATGATCACACGTGAGCGTGTCGAGGAATACAACGTCATCCCCGCCTCCCGCGTCGAAGTCGCCAACGGCCGCCCAGCTCGACGGACCATCGCTGCCATCAACTTCGCCCGGTCCGAAGGACGTCGTCGCGCTTCCTGCGACGACATTCCCCTCGAGATCTCCCCCGGAGAGCAGGTAGGAGACCCTTCCTTCCGACTCCCTCACCAGGAGCTCACCCAGGCCATCCCCCTCAACGTCAAAGCCAAGGGCGAACACCTCGGTCGCTCCAGAGATGCTCGCGCCCGGATCAGAAGGGCACTCCCCAGCGAGGCCATCGCAATCCTCGTCCTCCGCCGACAGGCAGTCCTCCTCGGCGCCGGGGAACACGCGCGCGTCCCCGTCGTCGCAGTCTTCTGTCGACCCGTAGCCGTCTCCGTCCGCGTCCACCGTCCCAGTCGAGTCCTTCTCCGGCGCCGTGGGATGGCACCCGAAGATCACGAACAGTGGGCACAACATGCCGGTGCTCCTTGGGCTGCCGAAGCCTCCGCAGCTCGTCTCCGTTCCTTCACCCGAACAGCCACGGGAGCGCGCGCGCGATCGTCTCGTTCGCGGCGTCGTTCGGCCCCCGGGCGCGAGATTCCTTGGCCAGCTTCCCCGCTTGCGCTACGTCCTGCAGCCAGGGGAGCAGGCGGTGCACTTCCCGCACGATCTCCTTCGCACCCTTCTCCCGCTCGTCGTCCTCGCTCGTCAGCGCGTCCCAGGCGCTCGAGTATTCGTAGCAGCCGTCCTCGTAATCCCCCTCGACCTCGCGCAGCCCCGTGAAGTAGACACGGAAATCCGGGGTCGAAAAAAGGGTGTTCGTCACGAAAAATGCGTCAGGGTCGCTCGGTGTATACTGTTTGTTTGCGGCGCTGAGATCGTCCGTAGTTCCGCGATAGACTTGGTCCTTATACTGGCCCGTTACGGGATCCACCTGCATGTTCACCACGAACGTCTTTCCAAACGTGGCGAACTTCGCGTCGCTCACGCCGTCCCGCTCGTACGCGACGATCGACCCCGTCGGGACGGACATCCCGTGCCAGATCCCGTGGACGTACGGCACGGCTACCGAGCTGCTCGAAATATACGTAGGATCTGCATTTTGCGACGCAAGCTCGTCCTCCAAACTGTTGGCCACCGAGAAGAACAGCGCGATCCTGCCGCTGCAAGCGACGGGACATGGGTCGGCATGTCTGGGTGTCACGGTCGCCTCCAGCAACTGCCCGTCGAATCTCTGCGCCGCCCACCAACTCCAATGCTCCGTGAGCCTCCGCACGGTGCCGACACCAGGATACAGCGACCCGAACTCCCCGATGGACGTGGGATCGACTGCATACAGCTCCACCTGACCGAGAAGGTCTCCCGGGCACGCGTCCGCCACGGTCCAGGTCGCCTCGTCGGTCTTGGTGGTGTCGGCGAGGAACGTCAAGAGGTCGCCCACGGGGATGCGCTTGACCCAAATGCCAGGCTGGAGGTACCCGTGCAGGGTTGACACCTCGAGGCCGCTGCTCCGGACGATCTCCAGGTAGATGTTGCGGTTCTCCGTCGGGTCGTCGGACAGCTCGTCGACGTACGGCCCCTCGTCGTTCCCGGTGGTGTGGTCGGGCTCGACCATGTAGTAAAGGTACAGGTAGTCGATCCCCCCGTCAGAGGCGAAGCAGGCGCCCGGGACGCCGAGCCAGAACCGCACGAACGTCTCTGGAACGGCGTCGAGGCTGTCCACCACGAGGAAGGGGCCCTCGACCGTCCCGGGGTTCGCTTCGAATTCGGGGTTGTCGGACCAGTAGAGGACGATGTCGCCGATCGAACGCCCGGGCGCCCCGCCGAGGTCGACCGTGCCGCCCGTGGGGAGGCTTCCCGTCTGCGTACAGTCGTCGCAGTTCTCCTCGAGGATCTCCTGTCCCGTCTCCGGGTCGACGTTGGGGAGGTGGCTCTCCCGAACGCGATACCTCGCGAGGAACATGAGCCACTTGTCCTCCCCGGGCACCTTGACCACGTGCGGGTCCTTGTAGGAGACGGCGAAGTAGTCCTCGTCCTCCAAGTACAGGGGCACGTGCAACTTCACCCCAGGGACGCCCGTCTCGAGTGAGGTCAGCTTCATGTACGTGTAGGACCACTTCTCACGGTCGACGGTACACTGACGTTTCTTGGCCGGGATCGACGTGTCGGTCGCGGGCCCATTCCCGAAAACGGGGCTGGTGTTGCTGCACGAGTCCGTACCGCCGTGTTCGTCCGCGACCAGCCGTAGGTCGTCGTCGTAGAGCCACGTGTCGAAGGGTGACGCCCGGTATCCCGAGTCGACGTACGCGATGCGCTCGCCCGCGCAGGTATCGCTCGCGGCGGTGGGTCGTGCCCCAGCGCAATTGAAGAACTTCGACTCGTCGGTGCTCGCGAGGCTGGACGCCACGGTGCTACTCGAGATGCTGAACGTCCGGAAGCGCGTGTGCCCGTAATCGTTCTGGACCTCCATCGTGCTCGTCGAGGTGACCACGACGTCGCCGACGTGGTCGAGGGCGGACACGTCGGAGGCCCACGTGCTCACGTCGCAGAGGTAGATCGGCGCCGCGTTTCCCTTGAACTCCCAGGACATCGCCCCTCCGGCGCGCGCCGAGTCACCCGCACGCGCAAAATCGCCGCGGTTGTTCCTGACGCTAACTTAGAACGGCTTCTTCATCACGTACAGACGGCCCATCACCCAGTCCCCGGTCGCCGTACCCTCGAAGAGCAGGGTGATGTGGATGTACTCGCCGATCGCCGCCGTCGCGTCCGTGATGTCCCAGACGTAGAGGTTGTCGGCGGGGATGACCGTGGCCGCGATGGTCGTGTGGTCCTTCGCGACGATGCCGTTCGGGCCGCACTGCACCTTGATGCCAAGCTTCGGCGCCGTCCCCCCGCTCGACTGCACCCAGAAGCTGACCTGCATGCGCTTGCAGCGGCGGCCGCCGGACATCGGTGCGAGGGCGACGGTCTTTTGAGCACCGGCGTTCCCGGCCTCCCCACGAATCTGACCCAGGTCGGTGAACTCCATGATCATCCTCCATGAGGCGCCTCGCGACGGAATGTCGCGACCGCAAGAGCGCGCGCTCGACGAAAACGAGCCTACACCCGGTCGCTGGTATGGCGCCCCCCCCCCGTGACATCTCGTGACAACATCCGAGAAAGACGGCGTTCAATCGTCCTTCGGTCGCGACTCTACAGCCGACCCCGGCTGCCTACTCCCCCTCCAACGGCTCCACCGCGATCTCCTCCGTGGGCATGAGCCGCAAGAGCAGCGATCGCAACGTGGTGAAGTCGACCGGGCGCGTCACGACGATGCAGCCCTGGGAGATGAGCTTCTCGCGCGTGGCGTGTTTCAGCCCCGGCGGCGCCATCACCACCGCGTTCCGGTGCAGCGCGGGCGCGGTCTCGGCGAAGCGGGACATGAGCCGCAGGCCGAAGCTCTCGGGGCGCGGGAAGGCGAGCACGGCGGCGTCGTAGGTGTTGCCGGCGCCGAGCGCGCTGATGGCCTCGGCCACCGTGCCGTGGCTGTCGACGTGGTGGACCTCGCCGACGTGGCGCTCGAGCGCGCGGCGCAACAGCTCGTCCTCCTCGACGAGCAACACGCGCCCGCGCCGGGCGCCGGCCTGCTTGGGCATCTCGACCGGCTGCACGGCGACGGCGGCGTCGGCCGCGGGGAAGCTCACCCGCACGCGCGCGCCGGTGCCGGCGGCCGTGCCGATCTCGAGGTTGCCGCCCGCCATCCGCAGCGCGTCGCGCGCCATCCCGAGGTAGAGCGCGGCGTAGCCGGGCTGGCTGGCGAGGAAGACGAAGTCGGACAGCCGCGACTGCACGTCGACCGAGTAGCCGGCGCCGTTGTCCCGGAAGTCGAGGTAGAGCCAGCCGCCCTGGTGGCGGCCCTCCACCACCACTTGCGGGTTCTCCGCGTGCTCGCAGCTCGCGGCGCTCGCCAAAAGCAGCATGGCGAGGCCGCGCAACAGCGGCGCCCGCGAGGCCCGCGCGGCGGGCAGGTCGTCGAGCACGAACTGGATGTCGACGCGGTTCTCGAAGTGGTGGGACACCAGCTCGCGCGCGGCGTCGAGCTCGCGCGTCAGGCGCACCGGGCCCGGCGGGTCGACCTCGCTCGCGGAGAAGCGGGTGATGTCGTCCACCAGCGCGCGCAGCCGGTGCACGCCCTCGCCGAGGCGGTACATCACGTCGTCGATCTCGCGGTCGACGTCGCCGAGCTTCGCGCGGCGCGTGAACGTCTCGAAGTCGCGGAGGCTCGCGCCCGACGCGACGAGGCGCGCGACGCTGCGCAGGTCCTGCAGGCGCGCGAGGACGAAGCGATGGTCGGGCTCGAAGTAGGCGCAGGCGTCCTGCAGGCGGCGCACCACCCCCTCGACGAACACGCCGTCGAGCGCGTGGGTCTTGGTGACCAGCGCCTCCTCGCCCAACGTCTGGATCTCGCTCCGGTCGCTGAAGGCGAACAGGACGGTGTGGAGGGTGCCGTCCGGGGAGCGGACGGCGTGGGCGTCCATCTCCGCCGGGGCGCGCGTGCCGTTCGGCCGCTCGATCACGATGCGCGCCTGGTGGCGCCCGCGGGCGACGAGCCGGCTCGCGAGGGCCTCCCACGAGAGCCCCGGCGAGTGCATGACCTCGTCGAACATGCGCTTGCCGACGGCCTTGTTGACCCCGATGGCGCCGAGGCGCTCGGCGCCGCGGCCCCACGTGCGGACGGTGCCGTCGCCTTCGGTGGTCACGAGCGCCTGAGTGGCGATCTGCCCCATCAGGCGCTCGATCGGGCCCTCGGCGGACGCGCTCGCCACCTCGGAGGGCGCGGCGGTGACGGGCGTGACGACGAGCG
The DNA here is from genome assembly GCA_049322475.1 of Myxococcota bacterium. Taxonomy (GTDB): domain Bacteria; phylum Myxococcota_A; class UBA796; order UBA796; family SXON01; genus JBMOQZ01. Next base: position 35,042 of record JBMOQZ010000404.1, read on the forward strand.
CCACGGACACGATCTGCCCGCGCTCGTTCTGCACGCGGGACCCCTCGATGCGGCAGTCGAAGACCTCGCCCGACTCGCGGCGCAGCTCCCGCTGGAAGGTGCCCTGGCCCTTCGCCCGCAGCTCCTCGATCATGCCGAGCGCGACGGCGCGCGCGTGCTCCTCGGGGAACAGGTTCGACAGGGGCCGCTCGAGCGCGGCGCGGGGCGCGTAGCCGAACAGGCGCTCGGCGGCGCCGGTCCAGTGGACCACGCGCCCCTCGAGGTCGGCGACGATGACCGCCTCGGGGACCCGCTCGAGCAGGGCGTTCTGGAGGCGCACCCAGTGCTCGAGCTTGCGCCGGTCGGTGACGTCCTCGCCCACGACGACGACGACGCGGGCGTCGCCCGTGCCGTGGCCGACGTGGCTCCAGCGCACCACGCGGTGGTCGCCCTGGCGGGTGGTCAGCACCCACTCGCTGTCGCGCACCGCCTTCCCGGCGAGCGCCGTGCGGTGGGCGGCGAGGACCACCTCGCGTACGGCGGTGTCCGGGTAGAGCAGGCGGGCGAGCCCCTTCAGCTCGGCCGTCGCCTCGGCCTCGTAGTCGATGCGATCGCGCATCGACCGGTTCATGGCGATGACCCGCTCCTGCCCGTCGATCGCGTAGTACAGGGCGCTCGTGCGCTCCAGCAGCGTCTCCATGACGGACTGCGGGAGATCGGGGAGCTGGGGACGTGCCGGCCCGGACATCGTCGCCTGCCGTATCCGATCCCGGCGTCCGGCGCCGCGACGTGCTCGCCCGCGTGGGATAGCGCCCGGTCCATGCGCCTTGCTCTCTGGTGGCTGGCCGCCTGCGGTGGGGACGAGGCCCCCGACGACACCCGCGGCACCTCCGACGCGCCCGCGGCGTGTGTCACGACGTTCCGCTACACGGCCCGGGGCGAGGCCGACGCCGTCTACGTCGCGGGCACGTTCAACGACTGGGACTTCGCGCGGACGCCGATGCGGCTCGACGGCGACACGTGGGTCGCCGAGGTCGAGCTCGAGCCCGGCGCCTGGCCCTACAAGCTCGTCGAGCAGCTCACCGCCGCGGCGGGCGACGAGTCCTGGACCTGCGACCCGGCCGGCGCGCTCTTCCAGTGCGACGAAGGCTACACCTGGGACCCCACCTGCCCGCTCGGCGGCGCGTCGTGCAACAGCATGGTCGTGGTCGAGGACTGCGCGGCGCCGGCGGTCACGCTCGTCTCGCTCGAAGCCGACACCGATACAGGCGATGTGTCACTCGTCGCGGAGCTCTCCGGCGACGTCGCGGAGGCGGTCGCGACGCTCGACGGCGAGACGCTCGAGGGCTGGGACGGCGCGCGCTTCTCGTGGAGCGGGACGCTGACCCCCGGGCGACACGTGTTGCGCGTCACCGCGGACGACGCCGACCCGCTGCACGTCCCCCTGTGGATCGCCACCGACCCGCCCGAGAGCGGGCTCCTCTACTACGCGTTCGTCGACCGGTTCGCGAACGGCGACCCATCCCTCGACGCGTCGGAGGGGGCGACGGCCGGCTCGGGCGAGTACCTCGGCGGCGACTTCGCCGGCGTGGAGGGGAAGCTCGACTGGCTCGCCGAGATGGGCGTGAGCGCCATCTGGCTGACGAACCCGCAGGAGAACGCCGAGGGGGCCTGGGACGGCTCCTGCGACGACACATTCACCGGGTATCACGGCTACTGGCCCGACCATCCCGCCGCGATCGAGGCCCACTTCGGCGGCGAGGCCGCGCTCCGCTCGCTGGTGGACGCGGCCCACGCGCGCGGGATGCGCGTGTACGTCGACTGGGTGGGCAACCACGTCCACGAGGACCACCCCTACGCCGCGGAGCACCCCGAGTGGTTCAACCCGGCGTCGCTCTGCGTCGACGCCGACAACTGGAACGACATCCCCGAGACGTGCTGGTTCGCGTCGTACCTGCCCGACGTCCGCTACTACGACCCCGAGCCGCTCGCGCGGATGGTGGACGACGCCGTCGCGCTGGCGAAGGCGTGGGACGTCGACGGCTTCCGCGTGGACGCCGTGAAACACATGCCGCACAGCGTCTACGCGAACCTCCGCGCGAGCGTGGACGCGGAGCTCGAACACGGGGTCGGCGACTTCTACCTCGTGGGCGAGACCTTCACGGGCGACCGCGACTACATCGCCCGGTACGTGAACGACCGCGAGCTCGACGGGCAGTTCGACTTCGCCCTGTACTACGCGGTGCTCCAGGCCTTCGCCCGCGACGAGATCGGCCTGTCCGACGGCGACGCGTCGCTCGAGGCCGCCCACGACGCGTCCCGCGCCGCGTTCGCGGGCAAGCGGATGAGCACGTTCCTCGGCAACCACGACGTCGAGCGCTTCGTCACCCACGCCAACGGCGAGATCGACAGCCCCTGGGGCGACGGCGCGTGCGGCGACGACGGCGCCCTGCGCACGCCCGCGACCCCGCCCGACACGTCCGACCCGTATCGGCGGCTCATGCTGGCGTGGACGTTCCTGCTGACCACCGAGGGGCTCCCGCTCGTGTACTACGGCGACGAGATCGGGCTCCCCGGCTTCGCCGACCCCGACAACCGCCAGGCGATGCGCTTCGAGGACCTCTCCGCCGACGAGGAGGCCGTGCTCGCGCTGGTGCGCGCCCTCGGGCAGGCGCGCCGGGCCCACCCGGCGCTCTGGCGAGGCGACACCGCGCAGTGGTGGAGCAACGAGGCCGGCTTCTGGGCCTACGCGCGCGTGGCCGAGGGCGACGCCGCCCTCGTGTTGCTCAATCGCGATGCGTCCGCGCGGACGGTGACGAACGGGCTCGCGTTCGCGGGCCTGACACAAGGCGTGTATCAGGATGTGTCGACGGGCGAGACCTTCCCCAGCGACGGGGACTCGCTGACGGTGGAGGTGCCCGGGACGGGGAGCCGGGTGCTCGTCCTGCAGTGACGGGAGCTCGAGCACCCCTCCGACCCCTCTCCCGTGAACAAAGCCCTTCTCCCCCGCAGGGGGAGAGGGTGGCCGAAGGCCGGGTGAGGGGTTCGCTCAGTCCGCCAGCACCGCGGGGAACGCCACCCCCGCCTCCCTCGACGCCGCCTCCAGCTCCCGCAACACCAGCCTCGCCGGCGCGTCGTCCAGCCCCCCCAGCTCCGCCGCGAGCGTGACACACGCCGCCTCCGGCACGGGGACCGCCGGCGCCGCCGCGACGACCTCGGCGCGCAACGTCTCGAGCACGTCCTCCACGAAGCGCACGTCGTCGTGCTTGCGGCGATGCCGCTGCGCGGGAGCGAGGGCCGCGACACGTGGGCACGTGTCGTCCGCGGGGGGCGCCGGGGGCCTCGCGACCGGCGCGGGGGGCGCGCCCGCGAGCATCGGCGTGAAGGTCACCGGGTCCTGCGCCGCGCGCAGGGCGTCGAGCTCGTCGAGGTCGAGCGCGCCGTCGCCGTCGGCGTCCGCCTCCGAGAACGGCGGCCCCGCGAGCCGGACGCGCTCGTACTCGGCGGCGACCACCCGGCCGTCGCCATCGCGGTCGAGCCGCGCGACTGCCGGCGCGAGCGCCGCCTCCCGCGACCAGGGGCCGGCCTCCCCGCAAGCGAGCAGCCACGCGATCACCGGGCGTCCCAGTAGCCGTGGGCCCGGAGCGAGTCCCGGAGCGCCGCCGGCAGGCGCGAGGCCCGCTCCTTCGGCGAGGGCGCGAGCGTGCGGAGCCACGCGACCAGCTCGCCGCGCAGCACCTCGGCCTCGGCGGGATCGCCCTCGACCGTGAAGCCCGGCCCGTCCACGCGCGCCGCCTCGAGGAGCTCGGGCAAGAGCGGCGACGTACACGCCACCCCCGTGTACGTCAGGCGCGTGGTCCGGCTCCGCGCGGACACGGACCGCATGCGGTCGTCGCCCTGGGTCATGGCGGCGACGCGCCCCGAATAGGCCTCGCCCCGGAGCGCCGCCGCGAAGGAGCGCCCGTGGATCTCGGCCGGCGCGGGCACGCCCGCGAGCTCGAGCAGGGTGGGCGCGAGGTCGACCAGCTCCACGACGGCGTCGACGCGGCGCCCGCCGCCCGCGCCGCCCGGCATGCGCACCATCAGCGGCACGTGGGCCTCGAGGTCGGACACGCCGTAGCTGTGGCCGAACAGCCCGTGCTCGCCGAGCTGCTCGCCGTGGTCGGACATCACGACCACCACCACCTCGTCGAGCACGCCGGCGTCGCGCAGCCCGGCCATCAGGAGCCCGAATTCGAGGTCGGCGTAGGCGATCGCGGCGTCGTACACCGCGCGGACGTGCTCGACGTCGCCGTCGGCGAGCGGCTCGCCCTCCGCCCGCTCGGCGAGGAGCACGCGCCCCTCCGCGTCGCGGGGGCGCATGCGCGTGCCGTACACGTGCTGGAGCGCGCCCGGATCGGCGAGCAGCACGCCGTCGGCGATGCGCTCGGTCTCGCCCCGGACCGCGCGGGCGCCCGGCGTGTCGCGCGACGCGTCGGCGAACACGTAGCCGAACGGGGTGGGCTTCAGGTAGCGCGAGTGGGCGTCGTAACCGTGGACGAAGGCGAAGAACGGGCGAGACGTGTCGCGTGTGTCGATCCACGCGAGGGCCGGCCCGGACGTGTGCCACAGCGAGCCGAAGTCCGCCGGCGACGTGTAGGTCTCGAAGCCGACGTCGAGCTGCATCGCCGGGTTGAGGTCGGCGCCGCCGACGAACGCGCCCGTCCGGAAGCCGTAGAGGCGCAGCAGCTCGGCGAGCGGCGGCGTGGACGCCGGGAAGACCGGGGCTCGCCCGTGCGCGGCCTGCTCGCTCGGGTAGCGGCTCGAGAACACGCTCGCGTGGGACGGCGCCGTGAGCGTGGCCTGGCTGTAGGCGTGCGTGAACACCACCGCCTCGGCGGCGAACCGGTCGAGGCTCGGCGTGAGGCCGCCCGGGTGGCCGAGGGCGCCGAGGCGGTCGGCGCGGAAGGTGTCGAGCGACACGAGCACGATCGACGGCGGTCCCTCTGTGCGCGGGCCCGGCCCGCACCCGGCGAGGACGCCGGCCGCCACGGCGATCGCGCTGCGCACCGTCGGCACCATCGGGCGCGAAGGTAGCCCGGCCGCGGCGGCTCGGCCGGACCGTCCGCGAGGCGATACAGACCACGTGTTGCCGCCCGCCGACCCGTCCCTGGCCCACCGCTTCTTCGCCACGCGCGGATGGGCCCCGCTCCCTTTCCAGGCGGAGGCATGGGCCGCGTACGCGCGCGGCGAGAGCGGGCTCGTGCACGTGCCGACGGGCGCCGGGAAGACCTACGCGGCGACGCTGGGGCCCCTCGCGGAGATCGCCGGGCGCGGCGGGATGCTGCTCTACGTGAGCCCCCTGCGCGCGATGGCGCGCGACATCGAGACCGCGCTGCGCGCCCCCGTCGAGGCGTGCGGGCTCGCCGTGAAGGTCGACAGCCGCACCGGCGACACCTCCTCCGCCGCGCGGGCCCGGCAACGCCGCACACCGCCCGAGGTCCTCGTGACCACTCCGGAGTCGCTGTCCGTCCTGCTGACGGAGCCGGACGCGCCCGCGCGCTTCGCCGAGGTGCGCGCGGTGGTCGTCGACGAGTGGCACGAGCTCGTCGACGGCAAGCGCGGCACGCAGGTCGAGCTCGCCCTCGCGCGCCTGCGGACGTTCTCGCCGGGGCTCCGCACCTGGGCCCTCACCGCGACGCTGAGCAACGTGGACGAGGCCGCGCGCGCCGCGGTGGGCGTGGGGGTCGAGCCCACGATCGTGCGCGCCGAGCTGCCGCGGCCCGTCGAGATCGAGACGCTCCTCCCGCCCTCGGTGGAGGACCTCCCCTGGGCCGGCCACATGGGGCTCGGGCTCGCCGGCGCGCTCGCCGACCGCCTCGATCCGGCGAGCCCCACGCTGGTCTTCTGCAACACCCGCGCGCAGGCCGAGATCTGGTTCCAGAAGCTCGCTTCCCTGCGGCCCGAGTGGGTGGACCGGATGGGCCTCCACCACGGCTCGGTGGACGCGGAGGAGCGCGAGCGCGTCGAGCTCGGCATCAAACACGGCGCGCTGGGGATCGTCGTGTGCACCTCCTCGCTCGACCTCGGCGTCGACCTCGCGCCGGTGGAGCGGGTGGTGCAGATCGGCTCGCCGAAGGGCATCGCGCGGCTCGTGCAGCGCGCGGGGAGGGCCGGCCACCGGCCCGGCGCCACGTGTCACGTGTTGTGCGTGCCCACGCACGCGCTCCAGCTCGTGGAGATCGCCGCGGCCCGCGAGGCGCTCGCGCGGGGCGAGGTCGAGCCGCGCACGCCGATGCGCAAGCCCCTCGACGTGCTCGCCCAGCACCTCGTCACCTGCGCGATGGGCGGCGGGTTCGACGAGGACGGGCTGTTCGCCGAGGTGCGCCGGGCGTGGAGCTACCGCGACCTCACGCGCGAGGAGTTCGAGTGGGCGCTGGCGCTGGTGCGCGACGGCGGCCGGACCCTCGCCGCCTACCCGGACTTCCACAAGGTGCGCGTGGTGGAGGGCCGCTACGGCGTCCCCGACGCGCGGATCGCCCGCATGCACCGCGCGTCGATCGGCACGATCACGAGCGAGGGCGTGGTCCAGCTGCGCGTCGCCGGGCACGGAAACGTCGGGACGATCGACGAGGGCTTCGTCGCCCGCCTCCGCCCGGGCCAGCGCTTCGCCTTCGCCGGACGCGCGCTGGAGTTCGTGGGCATGCGGGACCTGGTCGCGCAGGCGCGGCCCGCGAAGAAGAACACCACCCACACGGCCCACTGGCCCGGCGCCCGCCTGCCCATCACGGGCTCGCTCGGCGCGGCGGTCCGGCGCACCCTCGACGACGTCCGCGCGGGGCGCGTCGGGAGCGCCGAGATCGCCGCGGCGCTCCCGATCCTGGCGGCCCAGGCCGAGATCTCGCGGGTCCCCTCCACCGGCCGGGTGCTCGCCGAGACGTGTGACACGTCCGAGGGCCACCACCTGTTCCTGTACCCCTTCGAGGGCCGGCGGGTGCACGACGGGCTCGCCGCGCTCCTCGCGCTGCGGATGGCCCGCATCCAGCCGGCCACGTTCACGATGATCGCGAACGACTACGGGATGGAGTTCCTCTGCCCGGCGCCGTTCCCCTGGGCGGAGGCGCTGACGCCCGCGCTCTTCCGCGAGGAGGGCCTCTACGACGACGTGCTCGCCAGCGTGGACATGAGCGAGCTCGCGCGGCGGCGATTCCGCGACGTCGCGCGCGTCGCGGGCCTCGTCAACCCGGGGCACCCGGGCCAGCCGCGCACGGGCAAGCAGATCCACGCGAGCGCGTCGCTCCTGTACGACGTGTTCCGCCGCTACGATCCCGACAACCTCCTCCTCACGCAGGCGCGGCGCGAGGTCATCGAGCAGCAGTTCGAGCAGGACCGCCTCCTTGCCGCCCTCGCCCGTCTGCGCCAGGCTCCGGTGGAGTGCGTCCCGACCGCCCGCCCCTCCCCGTTCGCGATGCCGCTGCTCATGGACCGGCTGTCGCACGACTCCGCGTCGACGGAGACGCCGGAGGCGCGGCTGGCGCGGCTCCTCGGGTCCTGACGCTCGCCGGCGAGCCGGTGGAGCTCCTGCCCGAGCGGGCGATCCGCTGGGGCGACACGCTGCTGGTCGCCGACGTGCACTGGGGGAAGACGGCGACGTTCCGCCGGCACGGCATCCCGGTGCCCCACGGGGATCTCGAGGAGGACCTCGCTCGGCTCGATCGGCTCGTCGCCCTCGCGGGGATCCGCCGCCTCGTCGTGCTCGGCGACCTCGTCCACGCGCGGGTCCCCCCCGAGGTCGAGGCCGCCGTCGCGACGTGGCGGGCGGCGCGTCCCGTCGAGCTCGTGCTCGTGCGCGGCAACCACGATCGGCACCAGCCGCGCCTCCCCGCGGCGTGGGGCATCGAGGACCGCGACGGGCCCTGGCGCGTGGGGCCCTTCGCCTTCGTCCACGTCCCCATCGAGGTCGACGGCGCCTATGCGCTCGGGGGACACCTGCACCCCGCGGCGTGGGTGAGCGGCCGCGGCGACGCGCTCCGGCTCCCGTGCTTCCACTTCGGCGCCGCGGTGGGGGTGCTCCCGGCGTTCGGCACCTTCACCGGCGGCGTGATCGTCCGCCGCGCTCCAGCCGACCGCGTCTACGTGATCGCGGGTCGCGAGGTCCGCGAGGTCTGAGTGTGCGCGGCCCACCGCGTGCGCACGTTCCAACAATGCTCGGTCTGAGGCGCGACGGGGGGCTGGCGCGATCGCTCCGCCTCCTCACGTTGTGCTTCTACGGCACCGGCCTCGTCCTCGGCGGGGCCGTCTACACGATCGCGGGCGACGCGGCGGGGCTGGCCGGCGCCTCGTCGTGGAGCGCGTTCGTGCTCGGCGCCGTGCCGGCGCTGCTGACGGGCCTGTCGTACGCGGAGCTCGCCGCGACGTTCCCGGACGCCGGGGCGGAGTACGTGTACCTTCGTCACGCCTTTCCCCGCGCGCGGTTCGCGCGGGTGGTGGTGGGGCTCGCGCTCCTCTGCGGCGGTCTGGCGACCGCGGCGGTGGTGGCGCTCGACTTCGGACGGTACGTGGCCGACCTCGTGCCCCTCCCGGCGGTGTCGTCCGCCGCCGTCCTCGTCGCCGCGGGCACGCTCGCGAACGCGGGCGGGCTCCGGTGGACCACCCCGCTGGTGGTCGCGTTCACGCTCGCGGAGGTGCTCGGGCTCGTCGCGGTGGGCGCGATCGGCGCGGGTTCGCCCGACTTCGGGCACGCGCTCACGGCGACGCCCGGGCCCGGCGTGCTGGCGGGGGCGTCGCTCGCGTTCCTCGCCTACCTCGGGTTCGAGGACATCGCGAACCTCGCGGAGGAGACGCGGTCGCCGGCGCGGAACGTGCCCGCCGCGATCCTCGTCTGCCTCGCCGTCACCACGTTCCTGTACGTCCTCGTCGCGCTGGCCTCGGTCGCGCTGGTCGATCCGGCCACGCTGGCCTCGAGCGACCGGCCCCTCGTCACGGCGGTGGCCGCCGTCGCGCCGTGGGTCGCCCGCGGGCTCGGCGCGGCCGTGCTCTTCGGCACGGCGAACACCGTGGTCGTCGCGCTGCTCGCCGCGAGCCGGATGGCGCTCGGCATGGCGCGCGGCCGCGACCTGCCGAACGGCATGGCGCGGATCCACCCGCAGCGCCGGACGCCGGTGCCCGCGGTCCTCGCCGTGGGCGGGGGCGCGCTCCTGCTCGTGCCGTTCGCGGGGCTCCCCGGGGTCGCCAGCCTCGGCATCCTCGGGCTCCTCGTGGGGTTCGTGGCGGTCAACGTCGCGC
>JBMOQZ010000405.1:0-4683 GCA_049322475.1 Myxococcota bacterium
GCGACGTGGAGGATGGCCTCGCAGCCCTCCGCCGCCCGCGCCATCGCGTCGACGTCGTCGACCTTGTCGCCGACGAGCTCCACCGCGAGCCCCTCGACGCAGACGTTGGGCTTGCGGACCACGCAGCGGACCTCGTCGCCGCGGGCGAGCAGGTGGCGGACGACGTTGGCGCCCACGAACCCCGTCGCGCCGGTGAGCAGGTACTTCATGCCCGCCGGCGGTATCCGGCCACGACCCCCGCCGCGAGCAGCACCTGCGCGACCCCGAACACCAGCAACGCGTGGGAGACGCCGAGCCGGCTCGCCGCCCAGCCCCCGAGGAAGCTCCCCGCCGCCTGCCCGCCCACCGCGAACGTGAGGTAGAACGCCAGCGCGCGGGCGCGGACCGCCGGCGCCGCCCGCATCTGCACCCCGGCGTTGATGGTGCTGATGGTCCCGATCCAGCCGGCCCCGCACACGGCCGCGCCGGCCATCGCGAGGTCGAGCCCGCCGGCGCGGCTCAGGAGCCCGAAGCCGAGCGCGGACGCGAGCGTGGTGATCACCACGAAGCCGCGGTTCCCGATCCGCCGGGCGATCGCCGCGACGAGCAGGCCCGCGCTCACCGCCCCCAGCCCGAACGCGGACAGGAGCCGCCCGTACTCCTGCGCTCCGCCGCCGATCGCGTCGCGGGCGACCACCGGGAGCAACGACAGCGACGGCATCGCGAACAGCCCGAAGAGCGCCACCGTCGCGTACAGGCCGCGCAGGCCGACGTCGCGGAGCGGCGAGGGGCGCTCGCGGTCGCCGGGCTGGGGGGGCTGGGGCGGGAGCCGGTGGATCAGCCAGCCGATGGCGAGATACGACGCCGCGTTGGTCGCGAACGCCGCGGCAGGGCCCAGCGTCACGAGCATCCACGCGCCCGCCGCCGGTCCGATCGCGCGGGCGAGGTTGAAGCCGGTGCTCATGATCGCGACGGCCTTCGGCACCTCGTCGTCGGGCACCTGACGCGGCACCGTCGCCTGCCACGCCGGGCCGTTGAGCGCGCCGAGGATCCCGAGGGCCGCCGTCGCGGCGAACAGCCAGGGCAGGGTGAGGAGGCCGCGCCACGCGAGGAACGCCATGCCCGACGCCACCACCGTGAGCCCCACGTGGGTCGCCACGAGCAGGCGGCGCCGATCGGTGGTGTCCGCGAGGGTGCCCGCCGCGAGCGAGAGCAGGACCATCGGCAACAGTTGCAGCGTGTCGACCGTGGAGACCGCGAGCGGCGAGTCCGACAGGGTCGCCGCCGTCCAGCGCGCGGCGACGTTGTGCACCCACGTCCCGAGGAACGAGACGAGGCCGGCGAGCCACAGGGCGCGGAAGCGCGGCCACCGCAGCGGCACGAACGGGCCGTACTTCGGCGGCGGGTCGAGCGGGTGCGGCGTGAGCGCGGGGGGACCGCGCGGCGCGTCCCCCCTGCCCTCCCACGGGTCCCGCGTCGTCGTCACTTGCCCCGGAACATCATCTCGCGCGACACGATGAGCCGCTGGATCTGCGAGGTGCCCTCGTAGATCTGGAAGATCTTCGCGTCGCGCATGAGCTTCTCGACGGGGTACTCGTTCGAGTACCCATAGCCACCGAAGATCTGGACGGCGTTGGTGGTGGTCTTCATGCACACGTCCGCGCAGAAGGCCTTGGCCTCCGCCGCCTCCTTCGTGTTGCGGAGGCCGTTGTCCTTCATCCACGCGGCCTTCCAGCACAAGAGCCGCCCGGCGTCGATCTCCATCTGCATGTCGGCGAGCATGAACGCCACCGCCTGGTGCTGCGCGATGGGCACGCCGAACGCCTTGCGCTCGAGCGCGTAGTCCTGGGCGTACTCCATCGCCGCGCGGGCGACGCCGATCGACGCGGCCGAGACCGCCGGGCGCGTGTAGTCGAAGGCCGCCATCGCCAGCTTCCAGCCGTCGCCGACCTGCCCGACGACGTTCTCCTCGGGGACCTCGACCTCCTCGAACGTGATGCCGCGCGTGTCGGACGCGCGCTGGCCCATGTTCCACTCCTTGCGGCCGACCGTGATGCCCGGCGTCTTCGCGTCGACGATGAACCCGGTCATGCCGCCGCGCGCCGCCTTCGCGGCGTCGGTCACGGCGACGACGAAGAACCAGTCGGCCACGCCGGCGTTGGTGATCCACATCTTGCTGCCGTTGATCACCCACTTGTCGCCCTTCTTGACCGCGCTCGTGCGCATGCCCTGCACGTCGGAGCCCGCGTTGGGCTCGGTGACGGCGTAGGCGCACATCTGCAGCCGCTCGGTCATCGGGGCGAGGTACTTGCGCTTCAGCGCGTCGCTCGCGCCGAGGATGACGGGCTGCTGGGCGAGCCCGTTGGCCTCCATCGCCGTGCCGATCCCGGAGCAGCCCCAGGCGAGCTCCTCGGCGATCAGGATGCCGTCGACGGCGCCGAGCTCGAGCCCGCCGTAGGCGGCCTCGACGTGGGTGTTCAGGAGACCGAGGCCGTGGGCCTTCTCGAGCACCTTCCAGGGGTACTCGCCGGTCGCGTCGTGATGGGGCGCCGCCGGCCGCATCTCGTTCTTCGCGAAGTCGCGGGCAAGCTCCTGAAGGGCCTTCTGCTCGTCGCTGAGCGCGAAGGAAATCGACGACATTTCCGGTCTCCGGGTGAAGGGGGGCACCGCTATAACCCTGCCGTCCCGCGCGCGCGGGGATTACGGAAGGGGGCTTCACGAGGGCCGCATGGACGCAGCGATCGACACCCTGCCCACGCCGAACCCGGACGCGCTCATGTTCCGCGTCCAGGAGACGCTCATCCCGACGGGGACGTTCGAGTTCCGCAGCGCGGCGCAGGCCGCCGACGCGCCGCTCGCCCGCCGCGTGTTCGACATCCCCGGCGTCGTCGGCGTGCTCGTCGCACCGCGCTTCGTCACCGTCAACAAGCTGCCCGACGTCGAGTGGCCCGAGCTCGTCCCGCGCATCAAGGCGGCGGTGCGCGACTTCCTCGACAGCGGCGACATGGCCGTGCCCGAGACCGAGGGCAGCTCCGCCCGGTACGAGGACCCGATCGAGCGCCGCGTCGTCGAGCTCCTCGACGAGTTCATCCGCCCCGCGGTGGCGCAGGACGGCGGCGACGTCATCTACCGCGGCATGGAGGACGGCGTCGTGCTGGTCGAGCTGATCGGCAGCTGCCACTCCTGCCCGTCCAGCACGATCACGCTCGCCGCGGGGGTCGAGCGCATGCTCCTCGAGGAGATCCCCGAGGTGCGCGGCGTGCGGCAGGTGAACGCCGGGGGGTACGAGACGCAGCTCGGCTGAGAGCAGGCTTCAGGCTTCGGGCTTCAGGCTTCAGACCCGGATCGAGCCGACTCGCGCGGGGCGGGCGAGGACGCCCGTCCCCACGAACGTGCGGCCTTTCCCCCGAAGGCAGGACGATGGAGCCCCCACCATCCGTGCCGAAGGCTCTGAGCCCGACCTGTAGCCTGTAGCCCGTAGCCTCTGCGGTGCGTGGTAGTCTCCCACCCGATGTCGTCCGGGCGTCGCGAGCTCGAATTCACCGGCGTGATCGGCCGCGGCGGCTTCGGCTCCGTCTACCTCGCCAACCTGCGGTCCTCGAACGGGCTCGTGCGACCCGTGGCGGTCAAGGTGATGAAGGCGGGCCTCGAGGCCGAGCCCGAGCTGCTCGCCCGCCAGCGCGACGAGGCCCGGCTGCTCGGTCGCATCAACCACGACGCCTTCGTCAAGGTGCTCGAGCTCACGACGGTCGACGGGCGACCCGCCGTCGTCATGGACTACGTCGTCGGCGCCGACCTCTCCGAGCTCATGGCCGAGGCGCCCGAAGGCCGGATGGGCCCGGGGCCCGCGCTCGAGATCGTCGCGGCGGCCGCCGGCGCCCTCGACGCCGCGTGGAACGGGGTCGACCCCATCGCCGGCACGCCGCTCCGGGTCGTGCACCGCGACGTGAAGCCCGCGAACCTGCTCGTGACGCCCGAGGGCAACGTCAAGGTGCTCGACTTCGGCATCGCCCGGGCCGACTTCGCCGAGCGCGAGGGGCAGACGCGCAGCAACTTCTTCGGCACGCCGCGGTTCATGGCGCCCGAGCAGTGGACCGGCGCGACCTACGGCGGCGAGGTCGACGTCTACGCCCTCGGCGTCACGCTCTACGAGCTCGTGTCCGGCCGCAAGTGGGAGCGCTGCCCGCTCACCGCCGGCGCGTTCGCGGCGCAACAGGCCGAGCTCCTCGACGCCGGCGAGCTCGACCCGGGCCTCCGCGCCCTCGTCGCCGAGATGACCGCGTTCGACGGCGCGCGGCGCCCCTCCGCCGCCGACGTGCGCGCCGTCGCGCTGGGCCTCGCCGGCGACCTCGGCGGCGAGCGCCTCGCCGCGTTCGCCGCGCGCGCGGTGACCCCGATCGTGAAGGCGCGGAAGGTCGACGCGGGCGACGCCCCCCTCCCCGAGCGGCACACGCTCTCGGACTCGATGCTCGCGCCCACGGGCACCACGCTGGCGAAGCCCGCCCCTCCTCGCGGCGGCCTCGGCGTCGGCATCGCCGGCCTCCTCGCCGGCGTGGCCCTCGCCACCCTGCTCGGCGTCGCGCTCGCCGGCGGCGCCTGGGCCGTGCTCTCCCTCGGCGAGGCCGAAGCGCCGAGCCCCGCCCCCGTCGCCGCCGAGCCGCCCGGCAGCGAGGCCGCCGCCGAGCCCGCGCCCGTCGAGCCCCC
>JBMOQZ010000406.1:0-4625 GCA_049322475.1 Myxococcota bacterium
CGGGTCCGCCGGCGGGGTGCCGGTGTCGGTGGCGGTGTCGTCGCCGCCGACGTCCGGCGTCGGCTTCGGGTCCGGTTCGGTGCAGGCGAGGAGGACGAGCACCCGGTCATTCTACCGAAGGCGAGCGCCATGCGCCGGGCTCGTCACGAGTCGCCGGCGTGGAGGAAGCACGGGGTGAGCCCGGCGTTGCGGGAGGCGCCGCCGTCGCCCATACTGCGCAGCTCGGAGGCGCCGGAGCGCGTTTGAAGCGGCACGCACCGGCCACGCTGCGCAACCGCGAGCCCATCCTCGCCGTGCTCGGGCGCGTCCTGCCGCCCGCGGCGCGCGTCCTCGAGATCGCGAGCGGCTCCGGCGAGCACGCGGCGTACTTCGCGCCGCGCCTCCCCGGCCTCCTGTGGCAGCCCTCCGACCCTGACCCGCTCGCGGTCGCGAGCATCGACGCCCACCGCGCCGACGCCGACGCGCCGAACCTCCTCCCCGCGATCCGCCTCGACGTCCGCGACCGCCCCTGGCCCGCCGCGGACGTCGTCTTCTGCGCGAACATGATCCACATCGCGCCCTGGGAATGCGGCCTCGCGCTCCTCGGCGGCGCCAGGGAAGCGCTCTCGGCCGGGGGCCTGCTCGTCCTGTACGGCCCCTTCAAGGTCGGCGGCCGCCACACGGCCCCCTCGAACGAGGCCTTCGACGCAGACCTCCGCTCCCGCGACCCGCGCTGGGGCGTGCGCGACCTCGAGGAGGTCGTCCGCGCGGCGGACGGCTTCACGTTGGCCGAGGACGTGTCCATGCCCGCGAACAACCGGACGATCGGGCTGCGGCGGGGGTGACGGGTCGGGTCGATGGCTGCACGAGGGCCACGGGCGCTATGATCGAGGCGTGAGTGCGCGCGGAAACCTCGCCGACCCCGCCTACGAGCCCTCGGACGACGACCTCGCGCGCCTCATGCACGATGCCTTCGAACACGTCGGTGGCGCGCGCGAAGAGAGCCTTCGGGCGATGAGGGCCCGGATCGAGCGGCTCCAGGCAGAGGCCCGTGCGCTCTTCGAGGCCGCGCGGCGAACCCCCACGGGCACGTGAACCCCGCCCTCGCCGGCCCACTTCTCGTCGAGGATCCTGCGCTCGGCGGGGCTCGGGGGCACGAGGTGCTCGGCGCCGTCGAGGACGTCGACGTTGCAGCCGCCGCAGTGGCCGTCGGGCAGCCCGCCGCG
Source organism: Myxococcota bacterium (assembly GCA_049322475.1). Lineage (GTDB taxonomy): Bacteria > Myxococcota_A > UBA796 > UBA796 > SXON01 > JBMOQZ01. Next base: position 1,206 of record JBMOQZ010000406.1, read on the forward strand.
GCCTCGTCAGGCTCGGCGAAGGCGCCCCGTGCCGCCTTGCGATCGACTTGCGCCCGCTGTGCGGGCGGCCGTAGGAGGGCGCGTCGTACGCGCGGGACCTTCCGCTCGGCGTCAGGGGAACAGCCGCTCCCCGTTGCTCACGACGACCTGCTCCCGTTCCTCCGGAGTGAGCGGGTACTGGCGCAGGATCTCCACGTGCGCCGCGGGGCTCAGCTGGGGGTAGTCCGAGCCGAGCAGGATCCGCTGGAGCCCGAACGCGCGCCACATCGGCACGAAGTACTGCCCGGCCTCGGCGGGCGCGTGGGTGAGCCCGCTGACCTCGATCCACAGGTTGGACGGGGCTTCGGGCAGCAGCGCCAGGCTCTGCGCGATCTGGTGCGCGGCGACGACGGTGGCGCCGGGGTGCTTCGCGACGGAGGCGAAGAAGGCGCGCACCTCCGCGGCGTCGTCCATCTGGAGGTGGACGAGCGTCACCAGCCCGCCGCGACCGGCGCGCTCCAGGATCGCCTCGAAGCGCAGGCGCGTCTCGGCCTGCGCCGGATCGGAGAGGAGCACCCGTTCGCCGACGAGGTGCACCTTGAGGCCGCGCGCGCCGCGCGACGCGCACCGGTCCACCTCGCCGGGTCCGAAGGTCGCGGTGACCGGGATGCCGCAGAAGGGGAGGAGGCGGCCGTCGGCGCCGCTTGCCAGCGCGATCACCGCGTCGTTCTCGCGCTCGGTGTACGCGCGCTGGCCCTCGCAGCTCGCATCCGCGCAATCGGGCGCGGGGTGCCAGCCGGGAGAGAGCACGCAGCCGCGCTCCAGCCCGGCCTCGTCGAGGGCCCCGAGGATCGCGGCCAACGGCGCGCCGGCCTCGGCGGGCGGCAGGTGCAGGTGACAGTCGAGGCCGCGCACCGAGACCGCGGGCGGGACCACGGGCACCGCCTCGGGCGAGCGGGATGCACACGCCGCCAGGAACGGCGCGAGGAGCCAGACGTTCCGGAAGGGCATGGGGGGCAGCTATTCGGTCGTACGATGCCGTCCACCGATGGGTGCCGTCGTGGCGCCCTCGCACTCGACCGTGCGCCCCCACGCGAGCGCCACCCCCGATCGTCACGTCAGCGTCGGGCCCGCCGGCGGGGTGCCGCCACGCTACCCACCCTACGTCCCCCGCGTCGAGTCCATCGTCCAGATCTGCGTCGCCTTGATCCTCGCGCCGCTCGTCGCGACCTTGGCGTGGCAGGCGAGCCGCACGTTCGGCTTGCCGGCCCACTTCTCGTCGAGGATCTTGCGCTCGGCGGGGCTCGGGGGCACGAGGTGCTCGGCGCCGTCGAGGACGTCGACGTTGCAGCCGCCGCAGTGGCCGTCGGGGCAGCCCGTCGCGAGCGGCGTCTCCAGCGTCTGCGAGGCCATCACCAGCGTGTAGCGGGGCTCGCAGCGGACCTCGTGCTCGCGACCGTCGGGCAGGACGATGCGGAGGCTCACCTGCTCCTCCTGCTGCGGCTTCGTCGCGAGCCCGAGGGCGCCCTTGATGCGGTTGCGGATTCCCCAGGGGGTCATTTCGAAAGCTCCTCGCGCTCGACGGACTCCAGCTCGCTCGTGAGGTAGTCGAAGGCCTCGTCGACCGAGTCGGTGCGGAACACCAGCGAGATGTCCCGCGCGGCGATGGTACCCCACTCGACCATCTGGTCCATGTCGATGATCGCGTCCCAGTACTCCTTGCCGAAGAGCACCATGGGCAGGCGCTTCTTGATCTTGCCCGTCTGGCGGAGCGTCAGGACCTCGAACATCTCGTCGAGCGTGCCGAAGCCGCCGGGCATGATGACCATCGCCTTCGCGAGGTACGCGAACCAGTACTTCCGCATGAAGAAGTAGTGGAACTGGAAGGCGAGCTCGGGGGTGACGAAGTCGTTGACCTTCTCCTCGAAGGGGAGCGAGATGCCGAGGCCCACGCTGCGGCCGCCCTCGACCTCGCTGGCGCCGCGGTTGGACGCCTCCATGATGCCGGGCCCCCCGCCGCTGCACACGAGGTACTTCCGGCCGCCCGTGCGCTCGACCGTCCACTTGGTGAGCCGGGCCGCGAGGGCGCGCGTGTCCTCGTAGAAGCGCGACATCCGCAACATGCGCCGGGCCTGCGCGAGCTCGGCGCGGGCGCGGGCGCGGTCGGCCTCCTCGGCCATGCCCTCGAAGTCGCGCTCGGCGCGGGCGAGGGCGGCCTCCGCCTCCTCGCGCGGGCGCACGCGGGCGGACCCGAAGATCACGATCGTGTCGCGCACCTCCTGCTCGCGGAAGCGCAGGCGCGGCTCCTCGTACTCGCAGAGGATGCGGATGTGGCGGGCGCCGGGGCTGTTGAGGAAGCGGAGGTCCTTGTAGGCCTTTTCCGTGGGGGGCATTCGTTCGCTCAGGAGCCCGCCCCCTTAACCGTCGTCAACATCGGTCGCGTGACTGAATTTCGGGTCACGGTTTTTCCGGGGGGTGGTGTCTATCCGTGCGAGGCACCCGCCGACGCGGGCGCCCTCCACCCTTCCCGAAGGAGAAACTCCACGATGACCCGCCTCCTCCTCCCGCTCGCGGCCCTCGGCGGCTGCATCATCTACGACACCGACGGCAAGTGCGCCCGCTGCGGCGACGACGGCGACTGGTACGAGGACACCGGCTCCCTCGGCGACGACGACGGCGACGGCCGCGGCGACGAGGACCCGGTCGAGGAGGAGGTCACCTTCTCGCTCGACCCGAACGAGGCCGTCGCCGGCGACACCTTCATCGCCGGCCTCGTCGTCACCGAGGGCGAGTTCGACCTGGGCACCGTCGACAGCGTCGAGTTCTTCTCGGGCGTGTCGGTCTGCACCTCCTCGCTGCGCGAGGCGGAGCTGCTGCTCACGCTCGTGGTCGACGGGCAGGCGCTCCCCGGCGAGGTCGACATGCTCCTGCACCTCGCCGACGGCGACGTCGTCTTCGTCGAAGGCGCGCTCACCATCGTCGACCCGAACGCCGACGACGGCTCCGGCGACGGTGGCACCGGCGACGGCGGCACCGGCGGCACGGGCGACAACTCCGGCGACGGCGGCACCGGCGGCACGGGCGACGGCTCCGGCGACGGCGGCACCGGCGGCACGGGCGACGGCTCCGGCGACGGCGGCACCGACGGCTCGTCGGGCGATGGCTGCTGACGGACGCGATCCCGGGGTCGGCCTCGCCGTGCGCGAGGCCGAGCCGACGGGGGTACATGGGGCGCGCACCGAGGCTCGCCCCATGTCCCCCGCGCTGGACGTCCCCGCGCTGTACCGCCGCTATGGCGACCTCGTGTACGGCCGCTGCCGCACCCTCCTCCGCAACGAGGCCGACGCGCAGGACGCCGTGCAGGAGATCTTCCTGAAGCTGCACCGCTACAAGGACAGCTTCCGCGGCGAGTCCTCGCCGTCCACCTGGCTCTACCGCATC
>JBMOQZ010000407.1:0-4619 GCA_049322475.1 Myxococcota bacterium
CCGCCACCACGAGCGCGCCCGCGAGACCGCGTCCCGCCACCACCAGGCGGCGGCCACCTCCCGCCACCGCGCGGCGACGGCCCGCCACCACTCGTCCTGGTCCGCCCGCCACGGGCACGCGCGCTGGAACCGGCCCGCCGGCTGGTTCCGCCCGTACCACGCCCACCGTCCGGTCCACTGGTACCACGGCGTCTTCGTGTACGGCCCCTACCCCTGGTACCACCACGACCGCGTCGTCTACGTGAACGGCAACGGCGGCGGCGGCTCCCGCGGCGGCGGCGGCGAGGCCTCGGAGGCCCGCGCCCCGAAGCGCGCGGTGGACCGCGCCCGCACCTTCGCCATCGGCGTGCGTGGCGGCTCCTACCTCGGCGGCTACGAGACGGGCGACGCGTACGGCGACGCCGGCCTCGGCATCGCGGCGCGGTACCGCCCCGTCGAGGCCGTCGGGCTCGAGCTCGCCTGGGAGTACCACGACGAGACGTGGTCGCAGGACACCGAGCGCATCAACCAGCCGCTGCAGGCGTCGGTCCAGCTGTTCGCCGCGCCCTGGTCGCGCGTGAACCCCTACGTCCTCGCCGGCGTCACGATCAACCAGCGCAACGTCCAGGACACCGTCGGCCCCTTCTTCGTCGACCAGGACCAGGCCCTCTGGGGCCCCCACGGCGGCCTCGGCCTCGAGGTCAACGTCGGGAAGAAGGTCTCCGTCAACGGCGACGTCCGCTACGTCGGCTACCTCAACGTTCCCGACGAGGACCTCACCCGGCCGGGCGCGTTCCAGGCGAACCTCGGGTTGAACTTCTACTTCTAGCCTGCGGGGGGGCGTCGGGCTTCAGTGCCCGCGCCCCTCCCCCGGCTCTTTGTGCTCCATCTCCCGCGGCCGGAGCTGCAGGTACACGATCGCGCCGAGGGGCGTGCGCGTCCCGTAGGCGCGCTCGAGCTCCGGCGGCACGCGCGTGACGCTCCCGCGCACCCCGAGTCCGGTGGCCCAGCCGGGGAGCGCCTCCACCGTGTAGACGTGCCCGAGCCCCACCGAGGCGAGGCCGTACGTCGCCTCGCCCGCGCGCCCGAAGTCCTCGGCCGCCTTCACCACGTACTCGGCGCGCCCGAACAGGTTCACGTGCCGGCCCGCCGAGAGCGTGCTCTCCACGAGCGCGCTGTCCGTGGCGTGCTCGCCCTCCACGTTGCGGCCCCACGCCGCGGTCGTCGCCCAGTTCCCCTGTCCCCGCATCGCGTGGTCGTACGTGAGCGAAGCGGTCACGCGCGTGAGGGGGCGGTCGGGCGCGAGCGTCTCGGGCGAGGCGAGCCACCCGTAGGACACCTGCGCGGAGAGGGCTTCCACCGGGTTGAGCGTCGCGCGCGCCGACCACGAGTCGGGCACGCGTACGTCGAGGTCGTAGCGCCCTTCGTCGGGCTCGCGGCCGTTGAACCACGACCCTTCGATCTTCCCGAAGGAGGTCGCGACGCCCGCGGTCACGACGCCGTGGCTGATGTGCGAGCTGTCCTGCCAGTGGTGGCCGAGCGGCGCGACGGGGTCGGCGATCGCGGACGCGCGGTGCGGGAACGCCGCCGGGCCGAGCGCGGGCTCGCCCGCGGGGGCCACGTAGAGCTCGGTGGCGACGTGCTCGCCGACGGCCTGCCGGTACTGGAGCGCGACCTCCATGAGCAGGTCGTGGGGGTGCTGGCGATCGACCAGGGGCTCGCCCCCCCACGTCTCGCCGGTCTGCCCCACGAGCGGGTAGCCGTCGCCGCCCAGCGTGAGCGGCTCGAGGCTCACCATCACGCGGGCGCCGAGGTCGGCCGCGCCGGGCCGCGCCGCCACGCGACCCATCACCCAGTTCACGCTGCCGAGCTCGCCGCCCTCCCCGGCCTGCCAGTCGTACATCCCGAACGCGTTGGCGTGCGCCATCCACCGGAGCGCCCCGGCCTCGCCGGCGAACCCGTGCATCGGCGCGGTGTCGGGCTGCCAGGCCGTGCCCGAGGCGTTGCGCGTCTCCAGCCGGTCGAGGATCTCCTGCCCGAAGGCAACGTTCACGAGCCACATGGACCCAACGTGCTCACGGACGGACGCGACGGATCGCCTTCACGTACGCACGCCGCTCCCGGGAGGGTCGCCGCCAGCCGCCACCACCTCGGGGCGGCCCCCCTCCCGGACGCGCAGGAGCCGCGGCAGGGCGACCTTCTCGCCGTAGGCGTAGCCGGCCTCCACGACGTAGGCGCCGCCGGCGTCGTCGAAGGTCACGCCCGTGGGGAAGGTGAGTCCCTCGGCGACCACCTCGACGCGGTAGCGGTCCGGCACGATCACGTCGGCGACGTCGACCTCGCGCGCATCCTGGGTCCGCCGCGCGCCGCCGCCGCGCGACGGCGCCGCCGCGAAGCAGCCGACCCCCACCACCACCGCGAGAAAGGGCATCGCCCCCTCGACGAAGCGCCGGCCGGCCGGCGACACGAAAGTCCGCCGGACCGGGTGGTCTTTCCCACCTTCCGGTACCATGGTTGGGCATGCGCACCCTTCCCCTCGCGCTCGCCGTCGTGTTGTCCGCATGCGCCGGCGGGGGCCCCGGCGCCGCGAAGGACGCCATCGACGACATCGACGCCGACGGCTTCGGCGCAGCCGACGACTGCGACGACTACGACGCGAGCGTCCACCCGGACGCCGCCGAGCGCTGCAACGGCGCGGACGACGACTGCGACGACGAGATCGACGAGGGCGCGCTGCGCACCTTCTACGCCGACGCCGACGACGACGGCTACGGCGACCCCGCCGCGCCCACCGAGGCCTGCGACGCGCCCGCCGACTTCGTGGAGGACGCCTCCGACTGCGACGACGGCGACGCCGCGACCTCCCCCGACGCGCCCGAGACCTGCGACGGCGAGGACGAGGACTGCGACGGAGACGTCGACGACGACCCGCTCGACGCCGACACCTTCTACGCCGACGCGGACGCCGACGGCTTCGGCGACGCAAACGTCACGGCCGTCGCCTGCGACCTCCCCGACGGCTTCGTGGACGTCGCCGGCGACTGCGACGACGCCGACGCGCTCGCCAACCCCGCGGGCGTCGAGGTGTGCGGGGGCGCCGACGAGGACTGCGACGGCGAGACCGACGAGGCCGACGCCGCCGGCTCGAAGACCTGGTACGCCGACGGCGACGCCGACGGCTGGGGCGACGACACCGTCGCGACCGATTCCTGCACGGCCCCCGACGGCTACGTCGACGACGCCGGCGACTGCGACGATGCCGACGCCGCGTCGAGCCCCGACGGCGCCGAGCTCTGCGGCGGCGGCGACGAGGACTGCGACGGCGAGACCGACGAGGCCGACGCGGCCCCGCGCACCTGGTACGCCGACGGCGACGGCGACGGCTTCGGAGACGACGGCGACACCGTGTTCTCCTGCGACGGGCCCGGCGGCTACGTGTTCGGCGGCGGCGACTGCGACGACGACGACGCGGCGGTGAGCCCCGACGCCGCCGAGACCTGCAACGACGTCGACGACGACTGCGACGGCGCCGTGGACGTGGGCGCCTCCGACGAGTCCACCTGGCACCTCGACGCCGACGACGACGGGTACGGCTCGGCCACGACCACGACCGCCTGCGACCTCCCCGCCGGCTACGTCGCCGACGCCGGCGACTGCGACGACGCCGACGCCGACGTCAGCCCCGCGGCCGGCGAGGTGTGCAACGGCGTCGACGACGACTGCGACGGCGACGTCGACGTCGACGCGACCGACGCGCCCACCTGGTACGCCGACGGCGACGGCGACGGCTACGGCTCCGCGACCTCGTCCGAGGCCTGCGACGCGCCGAGCGGCTACGTCGCCGGCGCGGGCGACTGCGACGACGCCGACGACGCCGCCAACCCCGGCGAGGCCGAGGTCTGCGGCGGCGCCGACGAGGACTGCGACGGCGCGACCGACGAGGGCTGCCCCGAGACCCACTGCGGGCCCGTCGCGACCGACGAGACCTGGGACGCCTCGGTCGCGCACGAGGTCACCTGCGACGTGACCGTCTCCGCCACGCTGACGATCGCCGACGGCGCGACCGTCACCTTCGACCCGGGCGCGGAGATCGCCGTGGCGGGCACGCTGGACGTGGGCGCGGCCTCGCTCGACGGCGGCGTCACGGTGTCCCCCGGCGGCGCGGCGTCCTTCGACGGCGCCACCGTGGGCGGCCCTGTGGACGCGACGAGCGGCACCCTGCTCGTCGCCGGCGGCACCTTCTCCGACCTCGTCTCCGTCTCGCTCGAGAACGCCGGCGGGCTCGACGGCGCGGCCACGTACACAGAGGTCGCGGTCGCCGGCGGCGCGCTCGCCGCGAGCGCCACCTGGGCGGCGCTCGGCGTGCCCTGGACCGTCTCGTCCGACGTCTCGGTCGGCGGCGGCGCCACCCTCACCGTCGCGACCGGCGCCACCCTCGCGTTCGAGGCCGGCGCGGGCCTCGAGGTAGGCGAGGGCGGCCTCGTCGGCAGCGGCGTGACGTTCACGAGCGCGCGGGCGTCGCCGGCCGCCGGCGACTGGGACGGGCTCACCTTCGGCGACCTCTGCGCCACCGTCGCGCTCGACGGCGTCACGATCGCGTACGGGGGCGGCAACGGGCTCGGGAACGTCGCGTTCGTCTC
>JBMOQZ010000408.1:0-4610 GCA_049322475.1 Myxococcota bacterium
CGCCGACACCGTCGGCGCCGGCCGGTGGGGCGGCCCCGCGGACGTGCGCGCGGGCGAGAGCTGCCGCGCGGCCGTCGGGCTGCTCGACCACCGCGGCGAGTCGCTGCTGTCGGCGGTCGAGCTCGCCGGCGCGACGCGGACGTGCAGCGTGCCCGTGGTGGTCCCCCCGGTCGACGTCGACGGCGACGGCGCGCTCGACGTGCTGGTGTACGGGCAGCACGAGGGGAAGGGGTTCCGCGCCTGGCTCGAGATCGAGGGCGAGGCGCTGGTGAAGGGGGTGGAGGAAGTGTGGGAGGGGATCCCTTGAGCCCGCTCGACGGCCAGTCGCTGTCGTTGGCCGACCTCGTCGCGGTCGCGCGCGGGGCGGCGCCGCCGGCGCTCTCGGCCGAGGCGCGGGCGAGGATGGCGCGCTCGCGGGCGTGGGTCGCCGAGGTGCAGGACGGCGACCGCCCCATCTACGGCGTGAACACCGGGTTCGGCTCGCTGGCGCGCGTGCGCATCGCGCCGGAGGACACGTCGCGGCTCTCGATCAACCTCATCCGCTCGCACGCGGCCGGGGTGGGGCCCGACGCCCCGGCGGAGGTGGTGCGCGCGATGGTGCTCCTGCGCGCCAACGCGCTCGCGCGCGGGGCCAGCGGCTGCCGCGTGGAGCTGGTCGACACGCTCGTGGCGATGCTGGCGCGCGGGGTGACGCCGGTGGTGCCCCGCCAGGGCAGCTGCGGCTCGTCGGGCGACCTCGCGCCGCTCGCGCACCTCGGGCTCGTGGTGTTCGGCGAGGGCGGCGCCGCCGACGTCGACGGCGCGCGTCTGTCGGGCCCGGAGGCGATGGCGCGCGCGGGCATCGCCACGCTCGTCCCGCAGGCGAAGGAGGGGCTCGCCGTCACCAACGGCGCGCAGATGACCACGGCCATCGCCGCGCTCGCGCTCTTCGACGCGGACCGGCTCCTCGCCGCCGCCGAGGTCGCCGCGGCGATGAGCATCGAGGCCCTGCGCGGGGTGACGCGCGCGTTCCACCCCGCCGTCCACGCGCTGCGGCCGTACGCGGGCGCCGTCGCGACCGCGGCGCGCCTGCGCGAGCTGCTCGCCGGCAGCACGCTCACCGACTCGCTGCCGGGGAAGGTGCAGGACGCCTACTCGCTGAGGTGCACGCCGGTCGTGCTCGGCGCGTGTCGCGACACGCTCGCGTTCGGGCGCGGGATGGTCGAGGTCGAGCTCAACAGCGTGACCGACAACCCCGTCGTGCTGATGGACGTCGAGGACGACGACCACGCGTTCTCCGCGGGCCTGTTCCACGGGGAACCCGTCGGCATCGCGTGCGACGCCGCGAAGATCGCCGTCGCGGAGATCGCGTCCTTGTCGGAGCGCCGGCTCTTCCGGCTCACGACGGGATCGCTCTCGGGGCGCCTCCCCGCCGCGCTCGCCGGCGCCGACAAGCCGGGCCTCGGCATGCTCGTGCCGCAGACCGCCGCCGCGGCGCTCGTGTCCGAGAACAAGGCGCTGGCGTGGCCCGCGAGCGTGGACTCCATCCCGACGTGCGAGGACCAGGAGGACCACGTGGCGATGAGCACCACCGCGGCCTGGCGCCTGCGCGAGGTCGTGGAGAACAGCCGCCGCGTCGTCGCGATCGAGCTGTTGTGCGCGGCGCGGGCGCTGCGCTTCCGGCTCGCGGAGGACCCGAAGACGCGCCTCGGCGCCGGGACCGGGCCCGCGCTGGAGCAAGTGGAGCGGGCGGTGGAGGGGAAGGCGGTCGCGAGCGAGCAGATCGAGGCGGTGGCGGCGGTGATTGCTCATGGGGGGCTTTCTTGACGGGACCCCTCACCCGGCCTTCGGCCACCCTCTTTCCCTCCGGGGGAGAGGGGCATGCTTCCGATGCCGCCGTGCTCCCCTCTCCCCGCGGAGCGGGGAGAGGGGTTGGGGGTGAGGGGTGCCCGAGATGAAGACGATCGTCGTGATCGACGGCACCGTCCTCACCCCCGCCCACGTCGCCGCGGTGGCGCACGGGGCGAAGGTGGTGCTCTCGGGCGAGGCGCGGCAGCGGATGGCGCGCTCCGCGGCGGCGTACGCGGCGCTGCCGAGCGTGCTGGAGCAGAAGCGCAAGTTCCTCGTCGGCGAGGCCCCGGCCTCCGGCGACCTCGTCGGCGCCTTCGTGCTGGGGCACTGCGCCGGCGTGGGCGATCCCCTCCCGATCCCGCTCGTGCGCGCGCTGATGGTGTGCCGCGCGAACGTGTTGGCGCTCGGGTACAGCGGCGTGCGGCCGCAGGTGCTCGACACGCTCTGCGAGTGGCTCAACCGGGGGCTCACGCCGGTGGTGCCGTCGCAGGGCTCGGTGGGCGCGGCGGGCGACCTCGCGCCGCTCGCGCACGTCGCGCGCCCCCTGTGCGGGCTCGGCGGCGCCGTCGTCCGCGCGGACGGCTCGCCGGCGGAGGCGGGCGAGCTCCCCGCGCCGATCGCGCCCACGCCGAAGGAGGCGCTCGCGCTCATCAACGGCGCCACGCTCACCAGCGCGCTCGCCGCGATCGCGGTCCACCGCGCGACCCGCCTCCTCGACGCGATGGAGGTCGCCTGCGCGATGACGATGGAGGCGCTCAAGGCGGACCTGCGCTGCCTCGACGTCGAGGCCATCGACGCCCGCGGGCACCCGGGCGGGGCGCTGGCCGCCCAGCGGCTCGGAAAGCTCCTCGCCGGCAGCTCGCTCGCCGTACGCGGCAACCCCCCGGACTCCTTCAGCCTGCGCACCGCGCCCGCGGTGCTCGGCGCCGCGCGCGACGCGCTCGTCTTCGTCCGCGACGTGGTCGCCCGCGAGCTCAACGGCGCCTGCGACAACCCGCTCTGGATCGAGGGCACCGGCGTGGTGGAGGCCGGCAACTTCCACGGCGCGCCGGTCGCGATGGCGCTCGACTTCCTCCGCATCGCGATGACGCAGGCGGCGACGCAGTCGGAGCGCCGCACCTACCGCCTCGCCACGGGCCACCTCACGGGTGATTTGCCGAGCTTCCTCGTCGAGGGCACGGGGCTGAACTCGGGTTTCATGCTGGCCCAGTACACGGCCGCCTCGCTCGCCAGCGAGTGCAAGGGCCTCGCCCACCCCGCCTGCGTCGACACCATCCCCACGGTCCAGCACCACGAGGACCACGTCCCGATGGGCCCCGTCGCCGGCCGGCTCGCCCTCCGCACGCTCGAGTGCGTGGCCGACATCGTCGCCATCGAGGCCCTGCTCGCCGCGCAGGCGCTCGACTTCCGGCGCGAGGGCGTCTCGTTCCCCGGGGGCGTCCGCACGCGGGGGCCCGCGCCCACGCTGGCCCCGGGCGTGGAGCAGGCCCGCGCCGCCGTCCGCGGCGTGGCCCCGCGCTGGCTCGACGACCAGGTGCTGCACCCGTCGCTCCGGGCGGTCGGCGCGCTGGTGCGCGGCGGCGGGCTCGGCGGCGGTGCGTCTCCCGAAGAACTCTGGTAGACATCCACCCGATGACCGACGACGCCCGCGCGCGTGCCCTGCGCCTCGTCGCCGCGCCGGCGTGGACGTCGCTCTCGCTCCTCGTCGCCTGCGGCGGCGACGGCGCCGGCCCGGACGCGCCGGCGAAGCAGGAGACGCTGACGATCGCGGGCTCCAGCACGCTGCAGCCGGTCGCGGAGCTCGCGGCCGAGGCCTTCGAGGTGGCCCACCCGGGCGTCCGGGTCGAGGTGCAGGGCGGCGGGAGCGGCGTCGGTGTCTCGGCGACGCGCAGCGGGCTCGCGCAGATCGGGATGGTGAGCCGGTCGCTGAAGCCGGACGAGGCCGACCTGACGGCGACCCCCGTCGCGCTCGACGGCATCGCGCTGATCGTCCATCGCGACAACCCCGTCGCCGGCCTGACGAAGGACCAGGTCTTCGACGTCTGGAGCGGCGCCGCCTCCTCGTGGGCCGCGCTCGGCGGGGCGGATCGCCCGATCACCGTCGTGAACAAGGAGGAGGGCCGCGCCACGCTCGAGCTCTTCCTCCACCACTTCGGGCTCAAGGACAAGGTCCGCGCCGACGCCGTCGTGATCGGCCCGAACGGGCAGGCGATCACGACCGTCGCCGGCAACCCGGACGCCGTCGCCTACGTCAGCATCGGCTCGGCGACGAAGGCGGAGCAGGCGGGCGAGGCGATCCGGCGGGTGCCGCTCGACGGCCACGAGGCCAGCGTCGCGACGGTGAAGGACGGGAGCTACCCGCTCTCGCGCGAGCTGATCTTCGTCACGAAGGGGCCGCCCTCCGGCGTCGCGAAGGACTTCGTGGACTTCGTGCGCTCGCCCGAGGGGCAGGCGATCGCCGCGCGGGAGGACTTCATCCCCGTCGGGGAGGCCGGCCCTGTCGCGTCTCCGTGACTCGCACGTGGCCTGGGCGCTCGCGCCGCTGGCGCTGCTCGGCGTGTGCCTGCCGCTCGGGATCGGCGTGTTCGTCGCGCGTTCGGCGTGGCCCGCGCTGGCCGAGATCGGGCCGCTGGCGTTCGTGACGAGCGGCGCGTGGTCGCCGACGTCGGGCCGGTGGGGGATGGGGGCGATGGTCGCCGGCACGGTCGTCGCCAGCGCCGGCGCGCTCCTGCTCGCCGCGCCGGTGGGGCTCGGGGTGGCGCTGCACCTGCGGCTCGTCG
>JBMOQZ010000409.1:0-4609 GCA_049322475.1 Myxococcota bacterium
CGACGGGGGCGCCACCTGGCTCCCCGCCCCGGTCCGCGCCGACGGCGACGCCGCCGGCGCCGCCTACTCCGCGTGGCCTCGCCTCGTCGCCGACGCGTCCGGGCGCGTGGTCGTGGCCTGGGAGGACAGCCGCGACGGCGCCAGCGACGTGTACGTCGCCCGCTCCACCGACTTCGGCGCCACCTTCGCCGGCGAGCAGCGCCTCGACCTCGGCGACGACCCCGGCTCCGCCAACAGCTTCCTCCCGCGCGTCGCGATGGCCGGCGATCGCGTGTACGTCGCCTGGCAGGACGAGCGGCCCGGGGACCTGCGCACGGTGTTGCTGAACACCTCCGCCGACGGCGGCGCCACCTGGCTCGCCGAGCCGCTGACCGTCCGCGCGTCCGAGGACGTGGCCGACGCGATCAACCCGGAGATCGCCGCCGAGGGCGACCGCGTGCACGTCGTGTGGCAGGAGGACCGCTACGGCGGCTTCGACGTGTACCACCGCCACTCGACCGACGGCGCCGCCAGCTGGGTGGGCGAGGAGGTCCGCATGGACACCGACGCCGGCGGGGAGGGGCAGAGCTACGAGCCCGTCGTGTCCATCCGGGACGAGCACGTGCTGGTCGCGTGGCAGGAGTACCGCAACGACCGCGACCACGTCGGCTTCGACGACCTCCACTACAACTGGTCGGGCGACGGCGGCGAGCACTGGAGCGAGGACGACCTGCGCATCAACGCGAACGAGCCCGGCACCGCCTACCAGGTCGATCTGTCCGTGGCCGCCGGCGACGACCTGTTCGTCGCGGTGTGGGCCGACGGGCGCTACGGCACGAGCGACGTCTTCTGCGCCCAGCGCCTATACGGCGAAGAGGGCGTGTACGTGCCGCCGAAGAAGTGATGCTGCTCGTCCTCGCGTGCGCCGAGCCGGCGCCCGCCGACCCGCGCCCCGACCTGCTCGCGCGCCTCCCGGCGGAGGGCCCCGCCGATCCGCTCGCGGCGCTGTTGCGCGAGGACCACGCGGCCGCCTGCCGGGGCTTCGCCGCGCGCGCGCGGCAGGGCGAGGACGCCTGGCTCGGGCTCCTCACCGCCGCCGCCCGCGGCGGCGCGTGCCTCTCCGACGCCGATGGCGACGCGCTCGCCGCGTGGGGCGGACCGGAGTGGGCCGGCGCGAGGGCCGAGTGGGCGCACCGGCGCGGGCGGCCCGTCGCCCTGACCGAGGGGTTCCCGGCCTCCCGGCTCCGCATCGCCGTCGCAAAGGGTCGCTTCGACCGCGACCTCGCCGACGCCGCGCTCGCGGAGGAGCCTCGCGACGGGCTCGCGTGCTGGATCGTCGCCCGCGCGTCGCTGGAGGCGGGCGATCTCCTCGCCGCGACCGAGCAGGCGGCCTGCGACGGCACCCGCAACGCGAAGCTCTCGCGCGTGATCGGCGAGGCGCTCGACGCCGCCGGCGACGTCGAGGGCGCGGTCGCCGCCTTCCGCGAGGCCGGCGCCGACGAGCACGCCGCCGCCGTGCTCCTCGCCGAGGGGCGCCTCGCCGAGGCCCGCGCGCTCGCCACGGCGCCGCCGGCGGTCCTGCTGAGGGGCTGGATCGACCACGCGGAGGGCCGCCCCGTCGACGTCGCGCCCCTCGGCGACACCCCCGAGGAGCGGATCCTCACCGCCCTCGCGACCGGCGACGCCGGCCGCCTCGACGGCCTCGACGGGCCCGAGGCCGCCGTCGCCCGGGCGCGGATCACGGGCGACCCCTCCGGGCTCGCCCGGGCGATCGCCGCCGATCCGGCGCTCGAGCCGCTCCACCGCGCGGCGAAGGCCCTCGGCGGCCGCTCCGCCTGGGACGCCGTCGACCCCGACCACGCGCGGCTCCGCGGGGCCCGGGGCGATCGCGACCTCCCGTGGGCCGTGATCGCCCCGTGGCCGCCGTTGCCCGCGCCCCGGGGGGAGGACGAGATCGGCCGGGCGTGGCGCGCCGCGGTCGCGCTCCCGGATCGCACCGCGCGGATCGACGCGCTGGCGGCGTTGCAGGCCGCGCACCCCGAGCTGGTGGGCCTCGCGGCGGCCCGGTACGCGGCGGCCGCCGGGCTTGACGCGCGCCCTCCGGGACCATAGCGGGCCTGGCCGGTGTGGTTCGACGCGCGCGGGTGCTTGACGCCCGACCGCGCAGCCGATAACCGCGCCCGTCGCTTCCCACGCCGCTCCTCCCGGGGCGGCTTTTCCCGGTGCACCGATGATCGCCCACCACTCCTGGACCACCCACTCCGCGAAGGCCTCCGAGGTCACGCGCGAGTGGTTCGTGGTCGACGCCAGCGGCCTCACCCTCGGCCGCCTCGCCACCCGCATCGCCACGGTGCTGCAGGGCAAGCACAAGCCCAGCTACACCGCGCACGTCGACACCGGCGACTTCGTGGTCGTCGTGAACGCCGAGAAGGTGGTGCTGACGGGTCGCAAGCTCGACCAGAAGTCCTACCACCACTACTCCGGGTACCCCGGCGGCCTCACCTCGACGCCGGCCCGGAAGATGCTCGACACGCACCCCGAGCGCGTGATCGAGGCCGCGGTGCAGGGCATGGTCCCGGGCACGCGTCTCGGCCGCGCCATGTTGTCGAAGCTCAAGGTCTACGCCGGCGCGGAGCACCCGCACGCGGCCCAGCAGCCCAAGCCCTTCCCCGAGCACATCTGATGCGCAACGCCCCCGTCCAGTACTACGCCACCGGCCGCCGCAAGACCGCCGCGGTCCGCGTCTTCATCCGTCCCGGCACCGGCAAGATCCAGATCCGCTCGCGGACCTGCCCGGCGAAGTCGATGGAGGACTACTTCGAGCGCCCCACGCTGCGCATGGTGGTCAAGCAGCCGCTCGCGCTCGTGAACGCGGCCGACACCTACGACCTCTTCATCACCGCCGAGGGCGGCGGGAAGACGGGCCAGGCCGAGGCGGTCCGCATGGGCATCGCGCGCGCGCTCTGCGCGGCGAACCCCGCGTGGCGCACCGATCTCAAGCGCGCCGGCTTCCTCCGCCGCGACGACCGCATGGTCGAGCGCAAGAAGTACGGCCGTCCGGGCGCTCGCAAGCGCTTCCAGTTCTCGAAGCGCTAGCGCGCTTCGAGAGGCTTCGGGCTTCGGGCTTCAGGCTTCGGGAGCCGCAGGGAAAGGCCCGCCGATTGGCGGGCCTTTCGCGTTTCAGGGGCGCGCGCGACGCATCTCCAGGAGCGCGTCGTCCACGCGCCCTTCGTCCATGCGGAGCGTCGCGCGGAGGCGGTGGGCGTCGGCGCGGTCGCCGGCGGCGTCGAGGAGGGCCTCGGCGCGGGCGCGATCGCCGCCGGTCTGCAACAGGCACGCGGCGAGCGCCACGCGGAGGTCGTCGCCGGCGACGGCGGGGTCGGCGAGCGCGATCTCGAGGTGGGGGAGCGCGTCGGCGGGGCGCTCCACGCGCTGCAGCACGAGGCCCAGCATCGCGTGGGCCCGGGCGTCGTCCGGGCGCGCGGCGAGGTGGGCCTCCAGCGGGCCCACGGCCTCGGCGGCGCGGTCCGCGCGGGCGAGCGCGACCCCGAGGAGGTAGCGCGCCTCGGGGTGGGCGGCGTCCTCGCGGACGAGGAGGAGGAGGTCGTCGACGGCCGCCGCGGGGTCGCCGGCGTCGATGCGCGCGGCCCCGCGGACGAGCAGGAGCGCCGGCGAGGCGGGGACGTGGGCCAGCCCCCGCGTCGCGAGGTCGGCGGCCCGCTCGGGGTCGCCCGCCGCGCGGGCGCGCTCCGCGAGCGTGGCCCACGCCGAAGACAACGTCGGGCGCAACGCGGTCGCCCGCGTCAGGTCGGGCTCGCCGTCCTCGCCCGCGGCGAAGCGCATCTCGCCGCGCAGCGCGAGGAGCATGGGGTCGTCGGGCCGCGCGGCGAGCAAGGGCGCGAGCGCGTCCGCCCCTTCCCGCGGGCGGCCGGAGAGCGCGAGCGCGCGGGCCAGCTGCACGCGCACGCTCGGGGTGTTCGGCCAGCGCTCGAGGAAGGCCCCCAGCATCGGCACCGCGTCCGCGGGCGGGCGGGTGCGCGCGGTGACGAGCAGCGTCTCCACGAGCTCGATCATGTCCGGGTGGTCCTTCGGGTTCGGCAACGACGCGCCCGGCACGGCCGGGTCGACCGCGCCGCCCCCCGTGAGGTACCCGAGCGCCTCCAGCCGCGAGGCGAGCCCGGGATCGAGCGAGGCGGCGCGCGGCGGCGCGACGGCTCCGAGCGCGGCCCGGAGGCGCGCGACCTCGGCGGGCTCGGCGGCGGCGAGGTCGCGGGCCTCGCCGGGGTCGGCGCGCCAGTCGTAGAGCTCGGGAGAGGGCGCCTCGACGAGGCGGCGGGTGGCGTCCTGGGCAAAGCGCAGCTCGGAGAAGCCGAAGTGGTCGCGGGGGAGGAAGGTCTCGCCGAGCACCACGCGCGGCGCGGGCGACCCCTCCGCGAACGAGGCGCCGTCGATGTCCGGCAGCGGCGGCGCGCCGGCGAGCGCGAGCACCGTCGGCGCGACGTCCACCAGCGAGAGCGGCCCCGGGCGTACGCCCGGCGCGAGCCCCGGCGCCGCGAGAACGAGCGGCACGCGCATGGTGGAGCGGTACACGAAGAGCCCGTGCGTGGCCTCCCCGTGGTCGCCGCGGCCC